>NZ_CP025572.1:300000-402527 GCF_018336975.1 Marinomonas sp. CT5
TTGATCTAGGTCGTTATCACGGCCACGCTTATTAGCATTAGAATGTAGATAAACGGCTTCTAGCGCCAGCGGACTGTTAGTCTGGTAGCCAACGCCAACAGAATAAGATGTGTCATTACCTGCTTGTCGGTCATCATCTGTGTTGTAATAGCCGATACTTGGAGTTACCGTGAAACCTTGTTTTGGTTGTTCAGCGTATGCCATTGTAGTCAGTGTTGAAGCAATTAAGACACCACTAAAAAGAGTTCGTTTTTTAAAAGCTGTAGACATATTGATTTCTCCTAAGGAACATCACGTTTCGTTGTTCTTTATCTAGATTACCCCGAAAAAAATCATTGAAAACCCCTGTTGAAATATGCAAGAAATGAGTTTTGACCTTCATCTTCTCAATCATTACTAGAGCCTTACTAAACTGATTCTTTTTAAGCGGTGAGCCTTGCAAAGGAGGCGAAAAGGGTGAAAGAAATACGCTGTTTATTACAATAAATTTTCATGTAAAGAAAGATAGTGAGTAATTGTGATTAGATAAAGCAAGGATATGTGTTTTATTAGTCTTTTGTATGGCTGGTTGTGATCAGTTTTCTTATATAGGCTAGAAGGTTTTATTCAGAGGTTGGTTTTTGGCTGTATTTTAAACTGTGCTTTTCTTTATTATTGGTTAATAAAAAATTGAATAGTTTTTTATTTTTTTTACTTAGTTTTCTTTTTTTAAAGAATTTAATTATCATATATATTTTAAGGAAGTTTCTATTAAAAAAACCTAAGTGTTTTTCGATTAATCGATAATATGAAATTATAGCTTCTCTTTCTATTTCATAACTTCTTGTAGTACTTTTACCACAGAAATGCATTATTTTTGATTTAGAGTCAAAGCAAACCTTATAGTCATTTTTCCATACCTCTCTAGAAATATCTTCTTCTTCGCAATATAGAAAGAAATTAGTATCAAAACCTTTTGTTTTGTTGAAACATTGCCTATTAAAAAACATTGAAGCACCGCTCACCACACCAACCTCGATGATTGAGTTGTAGGTTTTTTTATTACTGTATCTTTTTTTACTAGATATTAGGTTAATAAAGCCTTTACCTAAAAAGCTTTCTAAAGCATTTGGGAAGTACTTGAAGCTGGAGACAATGTTTTTGTTTTCGTCAAATTGCTGAGGTGAAATTAAACCGATTTTATTATTCTCTTCACAATCTTTGAAAAGAATATCTATAGCATTATTTATTAAGATCGTATCGTTATTCAGGAAAAATAGATATTTTGATTTTTCAGAACATGTATTTACTCCCAGCATATTACCACCAGAAAATCCCAGATTTATTCTGCTGCGTACTACTTTTACATTTTCTAATGAATTGAGGTGCGAAAGTTTCTTATATTCTTCTAATGTAGAGTTATTATCTACAACAATTATCTCATACCTAAGGGCGGTTTTTTCACCGACACTTGCTATCATATTTAACGTATCGTCAGAACTATTGTAATTAACCGTTATGATTGATACGTCATACATAAAAAGACCTTGGAAAGTTTGAAAACAATGTAAACTGTATTATAGGTCGATAAAGCGGTCTTTGGCAATACAGTCTGTTTTTATATGAGGTGTATTATTAAAAGTGGTTGTATATAAGAGTTATTTTTACTGAGTTCTGATTTAGTTAGTGTTTTGATAAATACATACCAGACTGTATGTATACTGAATAAATAGCAATGTTATAGGTAAAACGCCTGATGAAAGTCATCAGGCGTTTTACAAGCTTGTTTCGTTGTCGAAAACGAAACTTTATTCATTAAGCGAAATGATAGCAACAACACGTCGGTTGATTTGGCGGTGCTCAGGGCTGTCGTTTTCTACCATGGGTTTTTCTTCTCCATAACCAATCGCTTTGACTCGATCTTCTGAAACTTCAAATGTTCTGATCAATACATCAGCAATGGCTTTTGCTCGATTCTCGGAGACTCGTTGGTTATAGCTAGCGGCGCCAGTATCGTCGGTGTGGCCTTCAATAATGACGGTGCTTTGAGGGTGTTCTTCAAGATAAACGGCCAGTTTTTCTATTTCTGGATAATATTTTTGTTCAACCCGCGTTTGGTTAGTACCAAATTGGATGTTCAGTTTAAGTTCAGATTGCGGCTCTGTCACTTCAGGCTGCGTAGTTTGGTTTGGTTCGATATCGTCCGTCAAAACTGGCGCGGCTGTCACGGTTTCTTCTTGAGCCATGTCATCGTTTGTCGTTTCTGTGGTGTCTTGGGTCATCGGTGACTCGGCGACTGTATCATCTTGTGTGGCTTGATCTTCGTATACGACATCAGGCTGCACGGTTTCTGGTTGAGCCGTTTCTGCTTGGCTATCTTCAACCGGCTCGGATGCTGTCTGAGTATAGCTTTGCTCTACTGGCGTGTAGCCATCGTTGCTGGTAGTGCTGCGTTTCGATGGGCTACCAAAGGTCATTTGCACACCTAAAGATGTTACGTTATCCAGATGATGGTCTTCCACATCATCTACCAAACGAAAGTCTGCGCGTAATGACACAGTATCATTAATGGCGTATTTCAAACCGCCACCAGCGTTAACCTGAGTATTGTTATTGCCACCATTGCTGAAATCAGCAGTACCGACACCTGCGGCTAAATAAGGGGTTAGGTTAAGCGTGCTGATGTTTGGAAGATGGTACAAACCGTCTAAACGGTATTGATCAACATCCACGTCAGCGCCATTTTGTTTTGAGTCAGCGTTTAGGTAAACAAACTCAACCGCCCATGGGTTGTTGAATTGATAACCTAAACCGAGCGAATAGGCTTTATCGTCTTTGGTATCTCGGTCACTATCCATATTGTAGTAACCAATGCTTGGCGTAATAGTGAAACCTTCCTGTTGTTGTGCAAGCGCTAAAGTGGACAGTGAAGACGCTGCAATAATACTGCTGAGAAGCGTGCGTTTTGCGATGTTAAAAGACATTGTTTTTTTATCTCCTGATAAATAGCTATGTGGGTTGTTCTTTTTTCAGAATAGCGCGTTTATCGAGGTTTAAAAATTGACAGAAAAATGACCTTTAGCCCTTGTGTCATCTGGCATTGCGCAATCATGACTCGGTGTTTACCTAACAAGCAATATCAACACAGAGTCGATGAAAAAGAGCGCGAAAAAAACGGATAAAAGGAGGGATTCATTACGTGAGTTTTTCACTTGGTGGCGGGTGGGAATGAGGCATCTGATAAGAATAGATGCCTCATGTAAAGAAAAGGAAGCGCTAATCTCGCATTAATGATTGATGGGCACCAACACCAGCCATAACACCCGAGGCGGACGCTAAAGTGGCATTTTGCATTGGGTTTCCCATATCACCTGCAGCGAAGATGCCCTCCACAGAAGTCTGCTTAAATGGATCGGTTTTAATCACCAGACCTAGCGGACCTTCTTCAAATTCGCATCCAAGTTGTTCGGCAAACGGGCTTGCCATGTGAGTTTTTGGCCCTACAAATAGAGCCGCTAAACGAATCGTACGACCATCTGCTAGATAGACCGATGATATTTCCGGTGCTCTTCCTAATACTTCTACGGCTGGCGTGCTTTCAATGGTTACACCGCGTTTTAGTAAAAAAGCGCGCTGCTCTTCATCCGGTTCGTATAGACCTTGAGTAAAGTAGGTTGTTGGCCCCCAGTCAGGAATCATTCCGGCTTGATGGATAGATAACGGACTGGTCGCTAACACCCCAAGTGGCTGATTTCTTACTTCGTAACCATGACAATAAGGGCAGTGAATGACCGTTGCTCCCCAGCGTTCTTTTAAACCTGGGATAGCCGGCAATTCATCTCTCAACCCTGTAGCTAATATGAGTTTTTTACTGTGAAGGCTCGTATTGTCTTCCAGCATGACATGAAACGCTGAGGCGCTTTTTTCGACCGCTATGGCCTTGCCTTTGACAATGTCCGCTGTGGGATATTTTAGTAGCTGACGGTAGGCTTCTTGCTGGATAGCGAAAGGTGATACGCCGTCTAGCCCGAAGAATCCATGAGATTGATCAGCGTAGCGATTTCTAGGTTCTCCAGCGTCGATGACGGTGACTTTTCTTTGACCTCTTGCTAGCTGCATGGCGGCAGACAATCCAGCAAAGCTTCCACCGATTATGATGACGTCAAGTTGCATTGCGTTATTCCTTATGTTGATGAAAAATAGATATTAAGAAACATCATAAGTTACATGAAAATCTCAAGTCAAATCATGATACTTTTAATGTTTCATGATAATCTGAGTTAGAATGTGTGAATTGCTATTTGCTATGAGATTTCTAATGAGAAAAGACAGTCGTTTATCCCGCATGCTACATGTACTGATTCATATGGATCAGCTGGATGCCCCTGCTACTTCCGAAAAAATTGCCACTATGCTCAATACCAATCCGGTTGTCGTGCGCCGCACCATGGCGGGTTTGCGAGACAAAGGTTACGTCACCTCAGTGAAAGGCCATGGGGGCGGGTGGTCATTGGCTATGGCGTTGTCTGACATCACCTTGTTGGATATCCATAATGCTATTGGTGAAAGCTCGGTGTTTACCATTGGGCTTTCAGATGAGCACACATCTTGCCCGATTGAAATTGCGGTAAATAAAGCCATTAGCGATGTATTAATTGAGGCGGAAGCTCTGTTACTCGAGCGGTTTCGGGACGTAACATTAGATGTACTGGCTGTGGGCTTTGCAGATTATCCGCTAAGTCGGCAAGGCTCTTCGGGAGATTAATGCATGGTACGCTCCCAGCGTTTGCTTACTCTTATTGCTTTACTGCGCAGTCATCGATATCCAGTGTCAGGGAAGGCGTTGGCGGAAAAACTCAATATCAGTGTGCGGACTTTGTATCGAGACATTGCCACCTTGCAAGAGCAAGGTGCGAATATTGAAGGCGAAGCGGGCGTCGGCTACGTTCTCAAGCCGGGTTTTCTGCTGCCACCCTTGATGTTCACCGAGGAAGAAATTGAAGCCTTGGTGCTTGGGGCCCGTTGGGTTACACAACGGACGGGGACGGATAACCAATTAAGTAATGGCGCGCAAAACGCCTTGAATAAAATTGCTTCGGTACTGCCAGCAGAATTAAAAGACATTTTAGATGATACCTCCTTGCTGATCGGTCCAGGCAAAGAGTCGGCGACAGACACTGTGGATATGGCCGACGTTCGCCAAGCGATTCGAGATGAAAAGATTCTCTCCATTGAGTATCGAGATTTAAAAGGCAAGACGTCTCAGCGTCGAATCTGGCCATTTGCCTTGGGGTATTTTGATGAGGTCCGGGTGTTGGTGGCTTGGTGTGAACTGCGCCAAGAAATTCGTAATTTCCGGACGGATAGAATCTTATCTTGTGAGTTAATCAATACGCGTTACGCCACGCCCCGTCATGTATTGCTTAAACAATGGCGTGAGACATTGGGCAACAAACCTTCCTAATTCATTTACTACTGACAAGATCTGACACTCCGCTTGTTTATTCTCACCTTATCGGGCCAAAGCTTGATGAGAAGTACTAAACTTTTAACGTGAAATCTAAACAGCGAATAGGAATGTCAGTATGGATCTTTCAAATTTCACCATCTTATATGTCGACAATGTACAACGCAGCGTGGATTTTTATCGCCCTTTATTTGAGCGCGAACCGGTAGAAGCTAGCGAAAGCTTTGCTTTGTTTGTTTCGGAAACGGGCGCGAAGTTTGGTTTGTGGGCGCGGGAAGATGTTTTGCCAACCGCCACGGATGTGCCCGCGGGCAGTATGGAAGTCGCGCTTTCCCTTGATAATTTAATTACTTTGCAAATTCACTATATCAAGTGGCGAGAGTTGGGCGTCGATATTATTCAAGAGCCAACAGTCATGGATTTCGGGACGACTTTTACCGCGCTTGATCCAGATGGTCATCGATTACGTGTGTACACCTACGAAAAAGCCGAGCAAGAGAAAGTCTAATGGCTTGCTGGATTGCGGTGGCCGCGGCTGACCATGTTAGCCGTGGCGTTCAGGACGGTTTCATGCAAGTCTGCCACGGAAAAGGAGGGCCACTAAAGCGGCTGAAAGAAGGGGATCATGTTGTTTATTATTCCTCTGTTGAAGTCTTTGGTGAAAAAACGCCTTTGCAGTCTTTTACCGCCATTGGCGAAGTGAAAGATCAGCAGGTATATCAGGTGAGTATGTCGGATACCTTTCACCCGTATCGCCGCGATGTGAACTGGTATTCTGCTCATCCAGCTCCCATACGGCCACTACTTAGTCTTATGGAGTTTAGTCGCGGAAAGACGAATTGGGCCTACCCCATGCGTTTTGGATTGTTTGAAATCAGCGAACATGACTTTGGTGCTATTGCCTCTGCCATGTGTGTCGAGCGCTAATCTTGCGTCATGACTTAAGCCAAATGGATTGAATTCATTTGGCTTTTTCAGCGTTAAAGAATTGTATGAAAAGAAATATAGGATGTGCTTAATATTGAATTATTAATTAAAAAGAAATGATGGGTTAACTGCAGGCGTATTGATCCACGCAAGTCGCCAGCCTAGACTGATGCCATTAAATACAGCCTATTGAGTGTTTAGGCTTTGGCGAATTATTCTAGCTTTTAGAGGTGAACAACTATGTTACCCACGTACTTTATTTCCCACGGTGGCGGCCCTTGGCCTTATATCCCAGACATGCGAGCTATGTTTTCCAACCTTGAAGCCTCTTTAGTGCGCATGACCCAAGAGGTGCCAGAAAAACCTAAGGCGATTTTGATGATTTCAGGTCATTGGGAACGCAAAACCTTTGGTGTTCAGTCTCACTCCGCACCGGGCATGGAATACGACTATTACGGTTTTCCGGCTCATACCTATGAAGTGAAATATCGAGCACCTGGCGCTCCAGACGTGGCCGCTCGCGTGGCTGAACTGATTAAAGGGGCCGGTTTTCCAGTGGATTTGGATGATAAAAAGGGCTTTGACCATGGTGCTTTCGCGCCAATGGCTGTGATGTACCCAGAAGAGGACATGCCGCTGATTCAGTTGTCCCTTAAATCGAACCTAGATCCAGAAGAGCACCTAGCATTAGGGCGAGCATTGGCTCCATTGCGTGAAGAGGGCGTGCTGATTGTGGGGAGTGGTTTGAGCTTTCATAACCTTGGGTTAAGAGGTCCACAAGCCATCAAACCTTCTAACGCCTTTGATGCTTGGTTGCAGGAAACCTTATTAGAAACGGCTCCAGCAGAACGCAGTGCAAATTTGGTTGACTGGGACAAAGCGCCGTATGCGCGAATTTGTCATCCAAGAGAAGACCATCTAATCCCTCTCATGGTGGCTCTTGGTGCCGCCGAAGAGGGCAAAGCCACCTGTGTTTATCATGACGAAGGTATCTTTGGTGGTTGGACGGCGTCTAGTTTTCGCTTTGACTAAGCGATCGTTTTTCTCTGCATATTGTCACTATGGCGTTGGATCAAAGTTGATTCCGCGCCATTTTATTTTCTCCACATTATAGGAGGTGATCTAACAAGTAACTTTGTACTTTTCTGTGCTTTTGAAAAGCGGTCTAGCAAAGCTCTGGTCATGGACAGTATGGTTGATTTAGAATACTTGGCTATTTGATCCGCCATGCGGCTTGCCTGTGTCTTGCCACCCACCTCAATCAAGCATATACAAAGATAGATGGATTTTATGAATACCTTTTTCTCAACTAGCAAAGTGTTTTTATTCTATAAGGTCTTTGCTTTCTTTTATCTCTCGACGCTTATCCTCAAAGCGGGGTTTTTATACTTTAACTTTGAGTACTTTAATGATCTAGAAGCTAGGGACATACTGCATGCGTTTTTCTGGGGATGGTTTGACCTCGCCGTTGCGGCTTTTTTTGCTTTTTCCTTTTTAGTCATCAATTACCTTTTATTGAACCGCCTTAGTCGCTTGGTCCTGGTGTTGTTGCAAGTTGTGTTAATTTCGATGCAACTCTCCGATATGTTGTATTTCTCTGATGCCCATCGACATACTTCATACGAAGTAACCAGCTTTCTTGCTACGCCTTTTTCTTTGATGTCTCAAGGTACGAATATCTTTTTCGATTCTGGTAAAACGCTCCCTGTTATTGCTATTGCCGCGATACTTTTTTATCTGTCGTTTAAATTGAATGTGAAGATTAAGCGCAATAAAGGAAAAATCGGATTAGTAGTATTGCCAGTCGAATTGTTTGTCATCTTACTCTCAACGGTGTTCTTTTTCCGTGGAGGTGTTGCTGATCTACCTTTGAATCCTTCTTTTGCATACGCTATAGGTGATAGTAAGAAAGCCATGCTGAGCCTTAATGGCACCTATAGCACCGTATTTTCTATTATCAGTGCGAACAATAAACTCCAACAAGTGACGATTAATCATGATGAAGGTAATCTTGCTCATCTATATCCTGGCGATAAACTGAACCTGAATATAGACAATATTAAAGATTATAATTTGGTGTTTATTTTGTTGGAAAGCTGGTCCCAGGAGAATCAAATTTCACCAGATGGGCAAGTCGTTACACCATTTTTTCAGCAACTTAAAGCCAAGTCATTTTCATCGGATTTGATGATTGCTGGTGGCCACCGAACTTCCGAAGGAATCTACTCGATTTTTTGTAGTTCTCAAAACCCATTAGGAAAATCCGTTGCTAAGACTCAGTTAGAGTCCTTTGATTACGAATGTTTGCCTGAAATTTTAAAACGAAAAGGCTGGGATACGCGTTTTTTCCAAGGTTCGCATAAAAACACCAGTGGTGTTGGCTCTTTTGCTCAAGCGATCGGTTTTGAGAAAAGCTATGGTAAGGAAGACTTTGACGACAATAAAACGCAATTTGGACAAAATGCTTGGGGCTATTACGATCAAGACTTGTATGCTTTTATTTTAGATAAAGTTGAAAACAGCCTTAAAGAACCCTTTTTACTAGGAATAAATACTAATACTACCCATGATATTTCTTTGCCAGATGGCGTGGAAGGTGCATTTACTGATGGTTCATCTCGTTCATCTAAATTAAATGTATTACGTTTTTCAGATCAAGCTCTTGCGGCTTTCTTCGCTAAAATGTCATCTATAACGTTCGAAAAACCGGTTATTTACGCATTTGTGGCGGATCATACAGCAGGGTTCACTTCCTCTAACTTGTCTGAGTATTCCATTCCTTTCTTAATCTACTCGGCAGGCAATGAAAAGATGGGCACGACCTTCCCCGCGATTACTTCTCAACGAGATATAGTGCCGACGGTTGTAGGCATGTTGGGAGCCAATATCCCTTGGTTTGCTGGTCGAGATTTGTTACATATCGATCCGGCCTCAGCTTTTGCTGATTATTATCATAATGGCAACATCGGTTGGTTAACGGGTGATTACCTAACGGAAATTGACCTCGCCACCAACGATTACAAATGCTACCTCTGGCGTAAAGACTTTTTGATGCAACAGAGTGTGTCTTGTCCTACGAATGTTGATTCACGTGTTAATGACGCACTGACGTTCACCCGTGTTCAGCAGGACCTTTTGTTCTCAGGGAAAACACAAGAGTTTACCGAATATAAGAAACCATAAAGAAGTGTAAACTTGATTAAGCCTCACACCTAAATAGGTTGTGAGGTTTTTTGTGGACTGTGCCTCGTTTTCGCTTTAATTAAACGCTCTTAGGCTTTTTCGTCGTATATTTTTGTTTTGTAGTGGCGCTAGACCGAAAGCCTGATCTAGCGCCAAACTGTTTGATTCGACCTTTCATCTCCAACATAGCAATTTTACCTTCTTATTCATGGTCTGAATAAAAGGCAAATAAAGGTATTGGCCGATCGTTTATACTTGGCGTCTAAAATCGATCCGTAATACCTGTCGAGGAAGGCCAGAAACATTGGCGGAGAAAGTGTGAAGACAGCGTGGATCAAACACAATGATGTCGCCAGCGACGCCTGTTAAGGTGACGACTTTCTGCTCAATATCATCCAGTGAACTGCCTTCTTTCATGAGGCGCTGGATGCGTTTATCAGCAGAGTCTTCCTTTACCAGTGCCTGAAACCAAGGGTCTTGTTGAACAAGAGGCTCTAATGCCTGATCCATGGGTAAGAGTTTTACGTCTTTTGGGCTTTCAATGAGTCCGCTATTAACGGATTTAAACGCGTCTATGAGTGCCTCGTTATGGCATGTTCCGAGTGTGTTTGCGAGGGAGGCTATACGGCGATGGGAGCCAGAAACGACGCTTGTTGCGCCCATTTCTGTTCTCACCTCATCGAGAAATACAAAGACAAATAAACTCCAAGGCTTGGCGTCACCCACCACAGCAGGTTCATCGCAGTGCCAAGATTTATGTGGCACATTCCAAGCCGATTCTGAGCCCGGAAAGCTCAATAAAGAATACCAAAGGTCGAGTGGTTGCCAAGATTGAGCGCCGAACACCTGATCAATCGCAGACTGTATATCGCCCTCTATCTCATTTAATTTACCTGAGGCTTTGAGGTCTCGCATAATCGACCCCATTCCGTTTAGGCGCTTTGCACGAGCGTCTCCGATAGGATTGCTTGGGTTGGCAAACCATGTACTGGATTCGTCGATATCAATGCTAAATTTGTGTTTTACTTCTTGCCAAAGAGAGCTTTGCACTTCGACAATTTTTTCCATATTGATGACATTGGAAAGCTTAAGGACACCCTTGTTTTGGAAGTCTTCACGTTTAGATAATGTCATCGAATTGATATCCCTTTCAGTGTTAGTGTCTTAGTGATTTTTATCTTAGACACATAATACCATTAGCCTTTGTTGAAAGAAGTCCTGTCATTAGAAAAAGCACGTTTCACAAAAGCATTAAACCGCTTCGCCTGTTTCAGCTTGAGAGACTATTTCCACTTCTGCCACAGAATCTTTAAACCAAGCTTGCATATCTGGGTGCGCTAGCATGGTTTTGCAGTAGGCGCTGGCGGCGTCTGACAGTGTGATTCCGTAGGTTGAAAAACGAAAGACAACAGGGGCAAAGAAAACGTCTGCCAAACTAAAAGTACCGAATAAGTAGTCGCCATCTTTGATGTGTTTGCTGCGTAAATCGGACCAGAGGGCGTTTAGGTTAGCGACTTCCTTTTGCGCATTATTACTGAGCTCAACTCGACGTTTCGCACGACAATTCATTGGCATTTCATTACGAATACCAAATAATCCAGAGTGCATGTCGGCCACAATAGATCGCGCTACGGCACGGCTATTTTTATCTTCAGGCCAACCTTTACCATCCAAATAGTTTTCATTGATGTATTCGCAAATAGCGAGAGAATCCCACACGCTCAGATCGCTATCCACTAAAACTGGCACTTTACCTACTGGTGAATATTTGGCTAGTTCGCTATGAAACTCCTCACTAAACAGGCTGAGTTTTATTTCTTCAAATGGAATGTTGAAGGCTTTTAATGCCAACCAACCTCGTAACGACCAAGATGAGTAATTCTTATTTCCTATGATCAGTTTCATTATGCAAGGCTCCTTGTTGGTGTCTGGTTCAATGTCTCTTTTTTTATGGCGTTCATTGTTGCAGTTTGTTTTTGTAATAACTAATGAATAATTGGGGTGGCTAATATTTTTTCTGAAAAGATAAGGTCAGTGATCTTTGAATAGTGAAAATCACAGTCATGATTTTGTAAGGCTGGGGGTTGAGTGAAAAGTACTTTGTTATGCTCGCCCATTCGAAGAATGAGGAGCTAAAAATGAGAGCTACTTTACTGATTATTGCCGTCAGCTTGGTATCGTTAACTGGTTGCGAGATAAACCGAGTAGGCGGAAAATTTGCTGGCATTGATATCGAAGCAAAAAGCGATGAAGGCCACAAAGATAAAGACTCTTCTGGTAAATTTTGTCCCCCAGGACAAGCGAAAAAAGGAGGTTGCTAATATCTGGATAGCTTTTTATTTAAGATTAAGAATGATTATTAACTGTAATACTTTCTGAAAACACTTCAAATTTTTACATAAAATTTCTTATTGATGACAGAGTAATTAGGAAAAGTTGTCTATGGTTAGAAGTCACCATGCATCTATGGAGAGGACTCGCATGAACAGAAAAGATGACCGTATACAGCATTTAGTTAGCTTACTCGAAAACTTAGAGAAAGTATCACTTCAGGATATTGCACAAATACCGCTGTCGCAGCAGCATATATTAGCCGAGAAAATTGAAAGCCTACAGGATGAGTTAAAGGCTTTGATGTCGGATGATGGACGTTTAATGCATTAATAGAGAAGGTTAGAGTTTCACTACCTTCTCTATCAGGGTAGGGGTATTTTAAGTTAAAGAAGAATGGAATGTTTTCACTATTTTCGATAATGACTCAACATCTATTGCTTTACAGATTTTATTCTCTGGCTGTTTGAATGTTGGAGTGTCCTCAGCAGCTACCATCGCATTGATCACAGATTCTTCTATTGCTTCCACTGTAGCCATGTAAAAGTCATCAAAAAATTCATCATTTAAGTATTCCATCGATCCTATTGGACCTGATAGTTGCGGTAAGTCTTGTTCGTTGGCGGTGCTAAAGGCAAGAAATATGTCGCCAGAATTGTTGCCACCAGGTGAACCATTTTTACCAATACCTAGCGCTGCTCTTTTGGCAAGACGTTTTAACTGATGAGGCAACATGGGAGCGTCTGTAGCCAGTATGACAATGATGGAACCTTGTTCATGTAAGGCGTGAATGCGGTCTTGGGTCATTAATTTTCCAACCGGTGCGCCAAGTACATTAAACCAAGGGCGAATACCGTGATTCGCTTGAACCAAGGCCGCGACAGTATAAGTTTTATCTCCTATGTTAATGAGCCGAGAAGACGTACCGGTACCACCTTTAAAATCATAGGCGATCATGCCTGTTCCGCCACCCACATTCCCTTCTGCAACGGCACCTGTTTTAGCATTATCCAATGCATCCAAGGCATCCTGTTCTGTTACATGCATAGCGTTGATGTCATTCAGTACGCCATCAAAGGTTTCTGCAACAACAGGCATCGCCCATAAATGATTATTTTGCCAAGTTTCCTTGTATTGCTGAATGGTCCATTTCACTGCGGCGTGATGAGTGATTCCAACAGCATGGGAGTTAGTGATCATAATCGGACCGACGAAATATCCACCATCTTGAATCCAATGAGTCCCCGTCATTTCACCATTGCCATTAAGGGCGTACATGCCAGCCCACACAGGTTTCGGTGTATGGCTCCTTCCTCGTGGCAATATGGCCGTTACTCCGGTTCTAGCTGGCGATATTAAGTCATTATTAATAAGCGTTTTATAACCCACCTGAATACCTGGAACATCGGTAATGGCATTGTTTGGACCCGTTATTCCGGGAAAAGGCAGCCCTAGTGCTCGTGCGCGTAATTTGGACATAATTCGGCCTACTATTCCTTAGTGTGTAGATGTGTTTTTGGATTTGAAGTAAATACCTGCAGAGGCAATGACAACAGAAAAAAGCAGCATTAATGTGGCAATAGCATTGATTTCTGGCTTAATGCCACGGCGAATCATGCCAAGAATAAAGACAGGTAAAGTGGTTGAGTCCACGCCACTAATAAAATAAGTGATTACTAAATCATCCATGGAAATGATAAAGCTGAGTAATGCTCCGCCAATGACACCCGGTAGAATCAAAGGCAAGGTGACCCGACGAAAAGTTTGCCATTCATTTGCGCCTAGGTCGGCCGAAGCGGCTTCTGTCAGAGGATTCATTCCAGCTAATCGCGCACTAACAACAATAAAAACGTAGCTGGTTAAAAAGGTACAGTGACCAATAATGATCGTGCTATTGCCTAGAGTAAAACCTGCACCGACAAAGAAAATGAGTAGTGCGATCCCTAGGACAATATCTGGCATGACCATAGGAACAAACAATAATAAGCGATAAAAAGAGTGCAGTTTAAAGCGATAGCGCGCTAAGGCGACAGCCGTGCTTGTACCAAGAAAAGTGGCGACAAGAGTTGCACTGGAGGCAACGATTAGACTGTTTAATAATGCGTTTAGGAGTTGGTCTGTTGAATCTACGTAGCTAGATGAGTCCGTTAGAGTGGTTTTTAAACCAAAAATACTGCGATACCAATCTAAAGTGAAACCATCCCAAATCATAATGTTGATAGGGTTTGAGTTAAACGAATAGATTACGATTAAAATGACGGGCGCGTAGAGAAAAATAAAAAAGAACACGCTATAAATCGATAATAAGCGGCCTAAAGGCGTTTGCTTTTTCATGATGAACTCCTATAAAGCGGCTTGTTGTTTGGCAGATTTATATAAATAAATCGATAAAATAATCATCATCATGAAGATGATCACCATGGAAAGAGTTGCACCAAAAGGCCAATTTCGAGCATATAAGAATTGTTGCTCAATCATGTTGCCAATCATCAGCACCTTAGCGCCACCAAGTAGATCTGGTACAACAAAGTTTCCTAAACTGGGGATAAACACCAGAATACAGCCAGCGACAATGCCCGGTAGAGTTAAGGGAAAAATGACTTTGCGAAAGGTAATAAAAGGTGTGGCGCCCAAGTCCTCCGATGCTTGAAGTAGACTTTTATCGAGCTTTTCAACACTAGAGTAGATAGGCAAAAACATAAATGGGATGAATATGTAAACCATACCTATGATCACTGCAGTTCCAGAAAACATGAGGTTTAATGGTTCAGAAATGAATCCCGTGAGCTCTAAAAACTGATTGGCAAAGCCGGAGTTCCGTAAGATTAGTACCCAAGCGTAAAGGCGAACAACCATACTGGCGAAAAAGGGTAATGTAATTAAAAAGATACACAGTGCTTTCTTTTTGGGCGATAAGGTTGAAACCCAAAAGGCGACGGGATAACAAATAAATAAAGTGCAGAAGACGGTCGCAACTGCCAGTCCGACAGAGCGTAATAAAATTTCCAAATAGACTGTGTCGAACTCTTCATAAAAACCATCAGCCCAGCCAAATACTCGTCCGTAATTCCAGTGATAAAAATTCCACTCTACACCGCCATATAAACCCGGTTCCAAAAAGCTGTAGGTCAGCATAATTAGCATGGGACCAACAAAAAAAATCAATAAAAATAGGCTTGTTGGTGCCAATAAGGCGAGTAACATAAGTTGCTTTCGGGACGCGCCAAGGATCTTCATATATGCCCCTTAGTCGACTTTTTTTTCGATGGAATGGTGTGCAGGGCATTGACCTGATAATACAGAGTAAGCTCACTTCCATTTACCAGTGGTGTGTTGGTCTTTCTGGTTAGTGCTGAAAACGATTGACCGTTTTGCAGTTCGCCATGCAGCTGATAATCCGTGCCGATAAAGACGGTTTGATTTAGTTTCATGGTTAGCTGAGCTCTTGCTCCTTCGTGATCATTTGGAGTAAGAGATAAATGCTCTGGTCTTAATAGTAGTTTGACCTCTTCCCCGAGCTCCGGCTTTGTATCAAAGCTATGTAACGTTAGACCATTGCAGTCGACTTCAATCTCTGTTTCGGACTTATTAATTACTATGCCCGATAAGATATTGCTCTCGCCTATGAACTTAGCAACGAACTCTGTTTTTGGAGTGTGGTAAATTTCATCTGGGCTACCAACTTGTTCTATTTTTCCCCCATTAAGCACAACGATGCGGTCTGACATAGTGAGTGCTTCTTCTTGGTCGTGGGTGACAAAGATGAAACAAATGCCGAGCTCTGATTGAAGGTTTTTGAGCTCAAGTTGCATTTGCAGTCGTAAGTTTTTGTCTAATGCAGAAAGTGGTTCATCCAGTAGAAGTAATTTGGGACGATTAATGATGGCTCGAGCGAGAGCGACTCGCTGTTGTTGGCCTCCAGATAGCTGTGATGGAAGGCGCTGTTCTATGCCGCTCAATCCCACCATATTAAGGGCTTCCGCGACGCGTTGATTGCGTTCTATTTTATTAACTTTTGCTATGTCCAAGCCATAGCCAACATTGTCACCTACCGTCATATGAGGAAACAGGGCATAGGATTGAAACACAGTATTAACAGGGCGTTTGTGGGCTGGTTGTTGGATAATAGATTGACCATCTAAAAGAATATCCCCGCTGTCTAATTCTTCAAATCCTGCGACTATTTTCAACAGAGTCGTTTTTCCACAGCCTGAAGGACCTAATAAAGTAATAAACTCGCTTTGTGCAATGGACAGACTAATATCATCTAATGCATTGATAATACCGCCTTCTGGTGTGATGAACTGGCGATGGGCATGGCGAATCTTTATATATTCAGGCGAAAGGGGGGACGCTGACATAACAAACCTCAAAGAGAGAAAAAAAGGGCGGGCGAGCCCGCCTAAGTCCTGGGATATTATTACCTTTATGATGTACGAATCTTGGTCCAGACTCGGTCATATAGTTTGATGCCTCGACCAAGCTCTTTGAAAAGTTGTAGCTTAGCTTTTACTTCTGCTGGCGGGTTAATACTTGGGTTGTTACGTAAATAATCGGGCAACAGTTTGACGGCTTCGGTATTCATTGTGCCGTTGGTTTGTTGCTTAGCATTCAGAGCAGCAATGTCGGGTTGGGTAAAGAACTCCATAAACTTTTTGGCATTGGCTTTATTTGGTGCGCTTTTTAGTACACACATATCTTCTTGATACATGGTGGCACCTTCCTTAGGAATGACATAAGCAAGATCATCTGGATTTTGAAAGACATATAACATGGAACCTACGTACCATTGCGCAGCGGCAATGTCTCCAGATTGCACCATGGGGATGCTGTCGTAAGTAAAGGCCGAGATGTTAGGTTTTTGCTTAATAATATAAGTTTGAGCCGCTTTTAGGTCGTCGCGATCTGTGGTGTTGACACTTTTCCCATCCGTAATCAAACCGACACTGATAACTTCTCGCATATCATCCAACATGGCGATATTTTTCCCTTCTTTTGGAAGTGCGAAGAACTCAGCCCAAGAGTTTAGATTGGACACTAGCTTTTTGTTATACAAAATACCAACAGTTCCCCAAGCGTAAGGAAGACAATACTCACCACTGGGATCAGATTCAGCATTGAGAAAGTTCTTGTCGATATTTTTAAAGCCTGAATACTGGTTGATGTTAGTTTTTTCAAGCAGATTCAGCTTTGCCATGATGTCTTGCATATGGACTGAAGGAAATACAATGTCGTAGCCTGTTGCGCCTGCTTGCAGCTTGGCCAGCATTTCTTCATTTGATGAATATGTATCTAGCTTCACCTTGATGCCTGTTGCTTCGGTAAAGCGTGATAACACCTCAGGGTTTATGTATTCCCCCCAATTATAAAGGCTTAGGGTTTCTTCAGCTGAAACCGTATGTGAAAAGCCGAAGGCGGTCATTGCGATGCCTGTCAAAGCGAGTGCTTTTTTTACTTTCCGACTACTTTTTAAAGAAATTGTTTGTTTCATAATGCGGCCTTGTTGATCGTTTCTAAAGGAGTTGTCTTGGTCTGTAAAAGCACCGTCATTTCATTCTAGATGATGGTAATATTCTTTCAATATCATAATATGTTATGTTTGTAACAATTTAAAAATGCTAAAGATATTAATTAATTGGATGAAAATTATGTTTAACGGCTAGGAAACAACCGAATTTTTTGCACCTATTTGGTTTATTTTTGAACAAGATTGCACTAAATCACGGCAAAATATCTTTTGAAATGAGTAAGGCTGGTAGTATGAAGAATACATTCTCATCAAACCCTGAATATATTGCGACAACAACCTCGCAACGAATCCAAGAGTTAATTCCTTTGGTATCGAAGTCTGAAGCGCGAGTGGCACAGTTTATTTTACTTAATTTAGATCAAATAAGTTATGAAACGGGCGCCTCAATTGCTGAAAAAGCGGCCGTTAGTCAAATTACTGTTAGCCGTTTTTTAAAGCGTGCAGGTTATCAGGGGATTTCATCACTCAAAGAAGAGTTGCAGAAAGAATTTATTCCAATTGAAGCCAATGAAAGTCAGCGAATTTCTCAGGATTCATTTTATAAAGATAACTTGAAACAAGAGCTGAAAAGCATGGTTCGTCTTTATGAGCAGTTCGAGACAGAAAATTGGGAGAGCTTAGTGAGTTGTGTGAGTGCGGCAACGCGGGTCTATGTTTCTGGTTTTCAATCAATACGAGGAACCGCAGAAGATTTCACACGACGTTTATCTCTGGCCCGTGATCGGGTGCAATATTTATCTCCCCATGATGGTATGTTAGGTGAGTGGCTTGAAGACAGTCCAAGAGGTCGAAAAGGCTACGATACTTTGATTATTCTTGATGTGGTCCCTTATGCCTCAGAAGGCCGAAAGTTGTGCGAAGTTGCCGCGGAGAAAGGCATTCAAATTGTGATTATCAGTGATGAATTTTGCCATTGGGCAAGTGAATATAATGCTCATATCGTATATTCCAAATCAAAATCGGGCCTATTTTTAGAGTCTACTTGGGGACTGGTTTTAACCACCAATATGTTAATAGATGCGGTTTCTAGGCGAGACGTGAACAGTGATAAGCGAATCAAGCGCTGGCAAGAAATGGCAAAGCGATTTGATCTTTTTTAATTAAAAAAAGACCGGCCTAAGCCGGTCAAACGTTCAGAGAGTGTTGTGTGAGATTATTCCCAAGAACGAAGTAGGTCGTCGTAAGAAACCGTGACACCTTGTGGTTTCTCATTAGCCAATTTCGGTTTTGGTGCGCCAGGTTGAGCCAACCAGTACGCTTCATCACGTGGTTTGTTCATTTTTGGTCCACAGATAGGTTGCACATTGGCGCGCTCTAAACGCTCCATGACTTTATCCTGCGCTGCGGCTAGACCATTAAGCGCTTCTTGTGGTGTTGCTTCTCCGCTTGCTGCTTGAGAAATATACTGCCACCAAAGCTGAGCGAGCTTAGGATAATCTGGTACGTTGATCCCAGTTGGTGACCACTCTTTACGCGCTGGCCCTTTGTAGAATTCAACCAAACCGCCCAATTTAGGCGCTGCAGCGGCCATTTCAGGTGAGTTGATATCGGATTCACGAATCGGTGTTAATCCCACTAATGTTTTCTTCAAAGAAACGGTTTTGGCCGTGGTGAACTGAGCGTACAACCAAGCCGCTAAGCGACGATCTTCTGGTGTGGAGTTCATGAAAGTCCAAGCCCCAACGTCTTGATAGCCTTTCTTCATGCCTTCTTCCCAGTATGGCCCAACAGGAGAGGGAGCCATACGCCATTTTGGCGTGCCATCTTCATTGACAACAGGTAGACCTTTGGCCGTCATGTCAGCGGTGAAAGCGGTGTACCAGAAGATTTGCTGAGCCACGGCACCTTGTGCTGGTACTGGGCCAGATTCAGAGAAGGTCATACCTTGCGCTTCTGGTGGTGCGTACTTACGTAACCAATCCACGTATTTGGTAGTGGCATAAACCGCAGCGGGTCCGTTGGTAGCGCCACCACGGGACACACTTGAGCCAACCGGTGAACAGGCATCCTTGATACGAATACCCCATTCATCCACAGGCAAACCATTTGGAATCCCTTTATCGCCGGCACCGGCCATAGAGAACCAAGCATCAGTGAAGCGCCAACCTAGAGAAGGGTCTTTTTTACCGTAATCCATGTGACCATAAACACGCTCGCCGTCGATATTTTTCACCTTGTCTGTGAAGAATTCAGCGATGTCTTCATAAGCAGACCAGTTAACGGGAACGCCAAGGTCATAGCCATAAATGGATTTGAATTTGGCTTTTAGATCGGGGCGTGCAAACCAGTCAGCACGGAACCAATAAAGGTTGGCAAATTGCTGAGTTGGCAGTTGATAAAGTTTGCCATCTGGCCCTGTAGTGAAATCCAAACCAATAAAGTCAGCCAGATCTAAGGTTGGGGAGGTAAAGTCTTTACCATCGCCTTGCATCATGTCAGAGATTGGCACCACTTTACCGTAACGGAAATGCGTACCGATCAAATCAGAGTCATTGACGTAAGCATCGTAAATATTACGGCCAGACTGCATTTGCGTTTGCAGTTTTTCGACCACATCGCCTTCTTGGATCAGGTCATGATTAACCTTGATACCGGTGATTTCAGTGAAAGCTTTTGCTAACACTTGAGACTCGTATTTGTGAGTCGTTAACGTCTCAGATGCCACGTTGATTTCCATACCACGGAATTTTTTCGCGGCTTCGGTGAACCAGTGCAACTCATCAAGCTGTTGTTGCTTGCTTAGAGTAGAAACGGTGAATTCAGTATCTACCCACTTTTCTGCTGCATCTGAATATGCGTCAGCCCATAACGTGGCTGAATGCATCATGACAGCAAAGGGTAAGGCGGCGAGTGCAATTTTTTTCTTATTGTAGTGCATGTTTTACCTCAACTAAGTTTGGTTTTTCTGTTTAAGTTTTAGGTTTGGCTTCCTTGCCTTCGGTACTAAATAGTCCATCTGTGCTTACTGAGAGCGACGCAGACTAGCCCCAGCGCATTAGGATGATCATCCAAAATGCACACAGGACGGTTGCCACCGCGATGTTCACATCCGTTAACGCAACGAATGCAAGGTGGATAAAAGCACTGCTAAGCAGGCCAATGAACAAGCGATCACCACGTGTTGTCGCCAGCGGCAAAAAGCCACGACGCTCCACGCAAGGTGAGATCAGTTGCCATGTGGTCATGCCGACCAAGATCACGGCAATACCGATAAAAAACAGGGCGGTAGGTAATGTCCAAGACATCCAAGCCATAATAATTCTCCTTACACTCGGCCAAGGGCAAAGCCCTTCGCCACATGGTTACGAACGAAGTAAATGACCAACATCCCCGGTAGGATTGTCAGCACACCAGCCGCGGCCAGTAGTCCCCAATCCATCCCTGATGCCGACACGGTTCGGGTCATAATGGCGGCAATGGGTTTGGCATCGACAGAGGTTAATGTCCGCGCCAATAGCAGCTCTACCCAAGAAAACATAAAGCAGAAGAAGGCCGTCACCCCGATCCCTGAGCGAATCAATGGGATGAAAATGCGCATAAAGAATTTTGGGAATGAATAGCCGTCGATATAAGCGGTTTCGTCAATTTCACGAGGTACCCCGCTCATAAAACCTTCCAAAATCCATACCGCTAATGGCACGTTGAATAAGCAGTGCGCCAAGGCCACGGCAATATGAGTGTCGAACAAGCCCACAGAAGAATAGAGCTGGAAAAACGGCAGTAAGAAAACCGCTGGTGGTGCCATGCGATTAGACAGTAACCAGAAGAACATGTGTTTATCGCCAATAAACTTATAGCGGCTAAAGGCATAAGCCGCTGGCAGAGCCACTACAAGACTGATAACCATGTTCATGGAGACGTAAAGAATGGAGTTCACGTAACCCATGTACCAAGTTGGATCGCCAAATATCTTGGCGTAGTTCGCTAGGGTGAAATTTTCTGGATAGAAGGACAATCCGCTGAGAATTTCAGTATTGGTTTTGAATGACATATTTACTAACCAATAGATTGGCAGCAGCAATAGCACTACATATAAAACCAAGCCAAAGCGTCCGCGTAGGTGAGCGTTACGGGTTTTGCGTTCCGCTTTACTGTAGACCGGAGCCTGTTCTTTTTTAGCGGTGTTGTGGCGTGTCATTGTCGTATTGGATTGCGTCATGATCCGCTCCTATTTGTCTTTTTGCATGTTCATGATGGTGGTGTAGAACACCCAACACACTAGCAAGATGATTAAGAAATACACCAGCGAGAAAGCCGCTGCAGGACCAAGGTCAAACTGACCGATGGCTTGCTGTACCAAGGACTGACTCAAGAAGGTGGTAGAACTACCTGGGCCGCCACCCGTTAGTACAAACGGCTCGGTGTAAATCATGAACGAATCCATAAAGCGCAATAACACACCAATAATCAGTACGTTAGTCAGTTTAGGAAGCTGGATATAGCGGAACACGGCCCAGCGTGACGCTTGGTCGATTCGCGCTGCTTGATAATAAACTTCAGGGATCGCTCGCAGACCGGAGTAGCACAGCAAGGCAACCAAAGGTGTCCAGTGCCACACGTCCATCAAGACCACGGTTAACCAAGCATCGGTAGGATCAGACGCGTAGTTGTAGTCGACACCAATGCTGCTCATGAAGGCTCCGAACAAACCGATGTCCGCACGGCCGAAGATTTGCCAAATGGTGCCTACCACGTTCCATGGAATTAGCAGGGGAATCGCCACCAAGATCAAAGCCAAAGATGCGCCACGGCCTTTGGTTGGCATCATCAAGGCCACGCAAATACCCAATGGCACTTCAATGATCAGAATGGTGAAGGAATAGATGAATTGGCGTAGCAAAGCTTCGTGCAAGCGGCTATCTAGCATCACTTGCTTGAACCATTCTGTGCCAACAAAGTAGCGAGTATAAGGATCAAAAATATCCTGTACTGAATAGTTCACCACCGTCATCAGAGGAATGATGGCAGAGAAAGCTACGATGAGAAAAACAGGCAGAACAAGGAACCACGCCTTATTGTTTTCGACTTTAGTTTGCATGGTCGGTCTCCTTTATTTGATCTTCTGATTTGGCTTGATCGATCACATCAACCAGATATTCGTCCACATAGACTTTGGTCCATTGCTCAGGGAAGCTCACATAGATTTGTCCTGAAGGTACTTTCTGGTCTTCACTTAGGCGCGCTTTCATCACCTGCCCTTGAAATAAGAAGGACAGGATCTTGTAGGTACCAAGGTCTTCCACATAATCCACATCGACTGGGAAAGCGTCGTCATTTTTGCCATCCCACACATGGACAAATTCAGGTCGAATTCCCAAGGTGACCTTGTTGGCACCCATGGCTTTTAAGCGCGTTAACATGGCGTCACTGACGGTAATTTCATGGTCGCCAAACATCAGCGCTTCTTTTTCGTCTTGGCTTTTCAGTTCTGCTTCAAAAAAGTTCATACCTGGACTACCGATAAAGTAACCAACGAAGGTATGAGCTGGGTTTTCGAATAATTCTCGTGGTGTGCCGAACTGGACGATTTGCCCGTTGTACATAACGGCGATCTTATCCGCGAAAGTCGACGCTTCTAGCTGGTCGTGCGTCACATACACCATGGTGATGTTGAATTGTTCATGGATTTGCTTGAGCTTACGACGTAGTTTCCATTTCAACTGCGGGTCGATAACGGTGAGTGGTTCATCAAACAAAATCGCAGACACATCGTCACGAACCAAGCCGCGCCCCATGGATACTTTTTGTTTTTGATCTGCTGATAAACCTTTGGCTTTGCGTTTTAGTTGATCAGACAGTTCTAGAATTTCGGCCACTTCGTAAACTTTTGACTTCACCTTGTATTCCGGCACGCCGATATTGCGTAGTGGGAAAGCCAAGTTATCGAACACCGTCATGGTGTCGTATACCACTGGGAATTGGAAAACCTGTGCGATATTGCGTTCTTCGGGTTTGAGTTCGTTCACGCGTTTGCCATCGAACAAGACTTCCCCATGGGAAGGTTCCAGCAATCCTGAAATGATGTTGAGCAGGGTCGATTTTCCACAGCCAGACGGACCAAGTAAGGCAAATGCACCGCCTTGTTCCCATACGTGGGACATCTCGCGGATGGCGTAATCTTCTGGCTTTGTAGGGTTGTCAGTATAGGTATGCGCTAAGGCATTTAGAGTAATAGAAGCCATGATTATTGATCCCTCATTCTTGCTGGGGAATGCACCATCTTGCCTTGGGCGTCAAAGGCATAAAGCTTGTGCGTTGGAAAGTAGACCTTAATTTCTTGATCTACTTGGTAGGCATGAACGCCAGACAGGTGCAGCACCAAATCAAAATGCGGATTGTGAACATGCAGAAAGGTTTCTGAACCACTGATTTCCGCCAAGTCGACTCGTACTGGTAGTTCTAAATCATCGTCAGAATGAGGCACCAAGCCGATGTGCGAGGCGCGCACACCAAACTGATATTCACCGGGTGTTAAGCGGCGTAGATCACTGTTTAAACGAAAATGTACTGTGTCATCAAAGGTGACTTCTTCTTCGCTGACGCGGCCTGGCACCACGTTGATGGGGGGTTCAGAGAACATTTCCGCAGTGATGATGTCTTTGGGCTGATGGTAAACCTCAGCGGTTGGCCCCATTTGCAGTAAACGCCCTTCGTTCAACACGGCTGTGTTGCCACCCAAGGCTAAGGCTTCGTTAGGTTCGGTAGTGGCATAAATGGCGATGCAGTTACGGGCTTTGAACAAGGCGCGCAATTCTTGGCGCAGCTCTTCGCGTAATTTGTAATCGAGGTTAACCAGTGGCTCATCGAATAAGATGATTTGCGAGTCTTTCACCAAGGCTCGCGCCATGGCTGTACGTTGTTGTTGACCACCAGACAATTGCAATGGCAAACGATCAAGAAAGGGATCGATACGCAGCATGGCGGCGGTTTCACGTACACGGCGGTCGATTTCTGTTTCATCCATCTTGGCCAAACGCAGTGGTGAGGCGATGTTTTCGTACACCGTGAGGTTGGGGTAGTTGATGAACTGTTGGTACACCATAGAAATGTTGCGTTCGCGAACAGGAACACCTGTTACGTCCACCCCATTCATAAGGATTTTGCCTTTAGTTGGTCTATCAAGACCGGCCATGAGGCGCATAAGCGTGGTTTTACCGGACAGTGTGCGGCCAAGCAAAACGTTGAAAGAGCCAGGTTCGAGCGACAAATTGACATTGTCGATCCACGTCTCGCCTTCAACAACGCGCGATACATTCTGCAGCGTCAGAGACATTGTAAGTACCTTTTTGTTGTTATTGTTTTTAGTGCCAATTCGTTTTAGCTTCTGGAAAGCTCAAAAATGAATGCACAGTAATCTTGTCTGTATGCGCTAAGTACTTACAAAAGCCATGCCAAAATTATTTTTATGTTTTTTATCAATGTTAACGTTTTGAAAAATAAAGATTTTATCGGTTTTTATTAGTATTTTTTATGATTTTCACTTTCGAAAAAGTACTGTTCACGAGTGTTCAAAGTGTTTACAGTCTTGCAAATACAGTGAACATTTCATGCACACTCTAGGGCTTTTTCCAGTGTGTTGGAGTTGGAAATGCAAGACGAAGAAGAGCAAAAACAACAAAAAAATGAGGCGGTTGCAGAGCCTGGTTTGACGCAAACTCACAAAGAGCGAATCCAAGCTTCTTGGTATCGCTGCGAGCAATTTGGTTTGGATCACAGCAGCCGCCCGGATTTTGCCACCCTGCCAAAGGGCACCTTGAATGATTTAATTGATCAACATCGAAGCTTGCTCGAAACCACTGAAAATGAAGTGCTGCCGTACTATGAAAATATCCTGAGCAATTCGGCGTGCATGATTGTTTTAGCAGACAGACAAGGTCATGTCCTCAACACATGGGGACAGCCTCGTTTTGGCAGTGCATCGCAACATGGCTTAGTCGGTGGAAACCAGTGGACTGAAATGGGCGTTGGTACGAATGCCATTGGTACGGCGTTGATTACAGGAGAGGCTATTCAGGTTGGGCGAGATGAGCATTTTTTACGTGCCAATCGCTTTATGGTCGGCTCGGCTTCGCCTATCTACAACACCAAGAACGATTTGGTTGGCGTGCTAGACATTTCCTCAGACGCTTATCTTCCACAAGATCATACTTTTGGCATGGTCAAACTGATGTCTTTGAGTGTGGAGAATCGACTGATATTTTCCGCTTTTCAACAAGAGCATTTTATTCTCAGTTTTAATACCAATGTGGTCAGTTTGGACAGTCATTGGTCGGGTATTTTGGTGCTCGATGAAAACGGCACGATTGTGTCGGCGAATCGTCGTGCAGAAGTGGTATTGGCACAGGATTTAGCCTTACTCAATATCAATCAAATCTTTGATATTGAAATGCGTGAAATTAAGCATCATCCCTATAGTTTGCCGATGAAGTTGATCGCCATGGGACGGTATCAATTTTATGTCAAAGTGATTCCTCCTGTGCAGCAAATAATGCGTATTCCTGATTTTCGTCAGCGTGCGGATTATGTTGCTCCTCCGCAAGCAGAAACTATTGTTATGAATGAAAAAAGTCCTCCAGTCGAAAAGGTGAAAAGACAGGAAAACGTGCCAACATCAGCCATTCCCGATAACGTTATTCCTCTAGCCGAGTTACAGCATGGTGACGAGCGAGTGGCGCGATTAGTGCGCCAAGCCCATAAGATAATGGAGAAAGACATTCCAATCTTGATTCATGGCGAAACCGGGGCGGGAAAGGAGATTTTTGTGCGTAGTTTGCACTACCATAGTTCTCGTTCAAAAGAGATGTTGGTGGCGGTAAATTGTGCGGCCATTCCAGCTGAGCTGGTAGAGTCTGAACTTTTTGGTTATGAAAAAGGGGCTTTTACTGGAGCACAAAATCGTGGCTCCATTGGCCTGATTCGTCGGGCCCATCATGGTACGTTATTTCTTGATGAAATTGGTGAAATGCCAATGGCGGTACAGTCCCGTTTGTTACGTGTTTTGCAAGAACGAGTGGTGACGCCGCTGGGCTCAACCGAAGCGTTTCCTGTTGATATTAAGCTTATTTCCGCCACCAATCGCACCTTAAAAGACGAAGTGAAAGAAGGGCGATTTCGCCAAGATTTGTACTACCGAATTTCAGGTTTGAACATCGAATTACCCGCTTTGCGTGAACGTGCAGACAAAGCAGAACTGATCAAATACCTTCATGAGCGTTTACGCAAAGAAGAGCCGGGACCAGCCTTGTCAAACACTATGCTGGATTTGTTGGTGGCTCACCCTTGGCCGGGAAATATGCGGCAATTGGTTCATGTGCTGAAGGTCGGTATGGCCATGGCTGATGAGGAAGAGTTGGAAGAGTGGCATTTACCTGATGATTTTTTTGATGATCTTGAAACAATGGTGCAAACCAATGATTCAGTGAAAGTGGATTCATCGAGCGAGCAAGAAGAGCCGTTAGAGCAGCGGATTCCGCGATTATTAAACGAATTCAAAGGCAATGTGTCGCAAACAGCGAAAACCGCCGGTGTTAGTCGAAATACAGTTTATAAATACGCTAAACTAAAAGGGGAAAATCAAGACTGACCGCTCATTCGAGTGGATGGCAATTAAACTCTATTAAGGGCGTTGATATTCATGTTATTGAAAAGTGCGTTAGCCATAGTTTTTGGGTGTGTCTTATCTGCTTGTAGTACTTTGTCCGAATCGTCTCATGTCAGTATGCCTTTGTTACACGGCTGGCATGAGGGGAAAGAAGTTCGTTATATTACGACGGATGTGTCTGATCAGGCCCTAGCAAAAGCCAAACAAGCCAATTATGCACCTCGCTTGCGCGATGCTGTCCCTCGCTATCCAAAACCGCCACAAGTCAAAACAGTATTAGAACGCGTCTATGCGTTTCCCAATAAAGAGCAAACTTGGAGCGTGTTTGCTTCTGTTCCAGAGCCATTAGGTTATGAGAGTCAAAACACTCATTACTCACCACTTTGGTTGATGTATGTTGTCGTTTGGAAAGATCCAAGCAAGGCAACAGAGTTGACCTCTGAAGAAGCGATTCTTACAGCGGAAGATCAGGGCTTGGTCACCATCGAAAGAACCAATATCGTGCTTAATTGCCCAGTAATTCCTTTTGCTAAAAAGAAATAAAAAAAGCGGCGCATAGCTCACATAAAATGCATTTTGGCGGTTTGGTTTTTTGCGGAGTTTAAAATAGCTGAGATCGATTTTGAATAGCAGAGGTTGAGGTGTTTTTCTATTATTAAGAAGATAAAAAAGCACTACTTATTTATAAGTAGTGCTTTTAATAAGCTTTTAATTAAAGCGCGTCTTCTACAGTATCTTGTAGTGCTTTAGCGCGGTCTTCAATTTGGTTTTCTGCATTGGCAATTGGTGAATGGTTTAATGTCAAAACACCATTGCTGTAAGAAGAATATTTATTAGCATTGCTGATGTCGCCAACGTTCTGAATAACTACTTTCTTCAGGTCGTCTTGGATGGCTTCTTGAGAAAAGCTGTCCGCACACATTTTGCTAAAGGCAATAATCATTGGCTCAAAGTAAATTTGAGTCCAAGTTTGGTTGTATAGGTGAGAGTAGTTGTCAACAGAGATACTATCCCAGTCAATTTCAATCTCAAATTCAAATTTAGCTGCGTCAAACACTTTCTTTTTAAGTGCCTCAAGATTGTTTTCTTGAAAATCTCTAGCCGCTTTTTTCTCTTTAAGTCCCATGATCAATCCTTATTTTTGAGTTGAAAAGTACAAGTTAAAAAATTGAAAAATTAGAATGCGTCATTTATTCCATTTTCAATTTTTGTTTGAAGATCAGCGGGTAGCTCTTCTTCAAAATTGAATCTAACCAAAATAGTGGTATTTGTTTTTCTAAAACGAATGCCATCTCTTGCTTCATTTTTAATATGAAAATCAGTTATTTGGCTAAGGTACTCTTTGCTGAAGTCATCACTGGCGACGTCCATTAGTGTGTCGCCTAGAGCTTCAAGAATGGCTTTAATTTTGTCGACGTTGGCTGGCTCCACTTCATCGACCGTGAAGTTGAAATCAAGTGAGTGTGTTTTTTGGAGGGTCGACTTAAGCAGTGTTAAACAGTCTTCAATAGTGTCTGCTTTAAATACGGACACTTGTTTTATGGGCTCTTGACCTAGTAGGAAATGTTCATGTTTTGCAAAGTCATAAATGGCAATGTTTACAATGCTGTCCGTATCAATAAAAGAGATTTCATGTTCTTTGTCTGTGAGCAAAACAATTTTAAGCTCTGGATCAAATTTAACAAAAAAGCCGGAGTAACGATTATTGTATCTATCAGCGATTGTTATATGGAATTCTGTGTCATAGTCAGATTTACTTTGTTGAAATCTTTCTAATAACTGTATAGGGGAGGATAAAACGATATTGTTAATATAGCTCTTCATAAGTATCCATGTTCCTTGGAAAGGTTTAAGCATTTTTTAAATGCAATGAGCGATAAAAAATATAAACGTAATTTGAAATTGCTTGACGGAATTCTACATTTCACACTTTGATAAAACAACACTTGAAATATGCATGAAAACAGCAATTTCGGTTGCTTTTTTGTATAGATAAAGTGTACAGAGGCACAGTTTGAAAGTATGAAAATTGAGAGTTAGATTCTATTTAACAAGGCTAATAGTATTAGCCTTGTTGTCTTGTTAGTGTTGAATAAATTAGATATTTGAGACGACTTTTAATATATCAAGAAACGCATCCACAGATTCCACAGCAACAGATTCATGCATTGTATGGTAACCAATGGTTGGGATTTGAATCGTTGTGCCATCTACTAAGCCATTTGATGCGGCGATAATGCGACCTAGCTCGGTACTACCTAGCGAGCTAGGTGGCAAACCTTGCTCAGCACGTTTTGAATTTTCGTTCTCTACATAACGATTCTTGTATAAATAACGGACGTTGTTTTTCTCGCACAGTTCTTCCAGAAGCTTAGTACTGTCTTTGTTGAAAGTCGCGTTCGCGTCTTTTTCTCTAAGTATTAGAAGTTGTTCATTAGCGGCATCAATATTTGGAAATGGGCTGGTGTCGACCACAAATAGGCGGTTGGTCGAGCCACCAAAGCGACGGAACCATTCAAGCAAATAACGCCAACTTTTTCCGGCCTCTTCTTGGGCGGTAAAAAAAGCAGTGCCTTTGAAGCCCTGATCAAAAAGATTAACCAATGCCGCGGCTGAAATGACATTATCCAATTGCCCTTCTAAGCGGTTATTGACGATACGTAATTGGTCTTTAAAGGCAATGGGAGTTCCAGCCACAACGCCTTCTAAACCTTCGGTTTCGAAAATTAAGTTATTACGAAATTCACAAACGTAAGAGCTTTTAATGGTTCCTTTGCCACGGTAGACGCCAGACCAAGGCTCGTAAGCGTAGATCTCCTCATGGTTGAATCGCTCGGTTACCTTGGTCATCAATTCTTCCGAAACCGAATTGTTCAATAAGTCCGTACGGTTTGCCGAAACAAAGGCCGCGTATTGAAATTCATTTGGACCAGTGCAGACTAATCCGTGACGATCAATATGAGCTGAAAACATGGTGCTAAATGGATCGCTACCTTGAGCTACCAGCAAACCTTCGTACCAAGTAACTTTTGCTCCTCTTTCTTCTAATTCACGCTGTAATACACGGAAAAATGAATGTTCTGCTCCTACTACGCTAGGCGCGCGAATAAGCAGTTTGAGCAGATCGATAAAGTCATCACTTGGCATGTAACTAGATTCCAAAAAAAGATAGATCGGGACCTTGTTTATAAACGTTAATGTGTGATTCACATAATGTTTTTTTATTTATTTTGATGGAGTTAAAGACTTTGGTGGGCAAGCATAAAATCGATTACAAAACTGAGCTGAAATTTGATGGGGGGTCGTAGTCTGTTTGAGTAACTAGATAATGACCACATGATTTGTGCTGCTTGTATTACATATCGTTGAACTCTAAATATCGCTAAGTTATTTGATTGTGTTGCAAATTTGGGGTCGTGCTCTTGGTAAACTTCAGCTACGCTTTAAGACAAGTTCAATGTTGATTTTTAAGGAAGAAGCAAATGCTATTTGGTAACAACAAACTATTGTCCAGAATTACTGAACTAGAAAAGGAGCTTGCTTCTTTTAAAGAGACACAAGCCGACCTTAGGCAAGAAATGTTGTATTTTTCGATGACTCCAGAGGGAAAAATATTAGAGGCCAATACGCTCTTTATTAAGTCTGTTGGCTTTGAGCTCACAGAGTTAGTGGGAACAAATATCAAAGATCTGATACTCGGCAAGTCATTAGAAAAAGATCATTGCAAGAAAATGTTGTCCGCTATTGAGAACAAAAAACACTGGCATGGGGCTTTGCAAGTTGAAGAGAAACATGGCAAAGAAGTCTGGTACCGAGCGACAATTCAGCCTAAAAAACTCTCTGATGGATCTGTTCAGCTAGAAGTTTACGCCGCGGAGTTAACCAGAACGATTTCTCAGTCTAGAGAGGTCGAAGATATGCTAGCGGCATTGAATCGTTCGTCAGCGGTCATTGAGTTTAATTTGGACGGAATTATCTTAAAGGCTAACGATAATTTTTTGAAAGAGATGGGCTACTCAAGAGATCAAATTATTGGAAAGCATCATAGTATGTTTTGTGATGCAAAAGAGACTGAATCAGAGGAATATCAACAATTTTGGCAGAGATTGCGCGCAGGAGAATTTGTTTCTGATCGATTCAAACGGATTGATAGTCGAGGGCAAGATGTGTGGCTAGAAGCCTCCTATAACCCGATTAATGATGAAAGTGGTCAACTCTATAAAGTCGTGAAGTTTGCTACCGTGATTACTGAACAAATGAATCGTGAGTTTGCTATTTCAGAAACCTCTAAGGTGGCTTATGACGTTTCTAAAAAAAGTGATCAGGATGCGATCCATGGTAAAGAAGTCATCGATTCTACGATTCAAACGATGAATGAGTTGTCCGCCCAAATGAGCGAAGCCAGCAAAGGTATATTTGAGTTAAATACTCAGTCTATGACCGTGGCCAATTTGGTTGAAAGTATCAGAGGGATTGCTGATCAAACGAACTTACTGGCACTTAACGCGGCAATAGAAGCGGCCCGAGCTGGGGAGCAAGGTCGGGGTTTTGCTGTGGTGGCGGATGAGGTTCGTCAGCTTGCTTCCCGTACCAGTACGGCGACAGAAGAAATCATCAATGTGGTGGGGGATAATAAAAAATTGACCGAGCAAGCGGTTGCGCTCATTGAGCAAAGCATGCAGAAAGCTCAGCAAGCATTGGATTATTCTACTGAGGCTGGCCAGGCGATGAATAATATTCAGACTGGTGCAAAACAGGTCGTGGATGCTGTCAGTCAATTTAACGATAATTTGTGATAGTTAGTTAAACATGCCATCCAGATAAATCCCTCTGACTTTTTCTTGTCAGAGGGATTTTTGTTTTCTAGGTGGGTGAAATTGTTAGAACAATGCCATCTGATCACCTTCTTTTGGTGGAACCGAAAAGTGGCGACAATCCAAATAGCTCAAGCGATGATTATCTAACCCGTGTTTGCGTCGTGCGACGTGAAAGCGTTGATTGATTAAGTCCGCGAAGATGCCTTCCCCCGTCATACGCTTGCCAAATCGACTGTCGTAGAGTTTGCCACCGCGCATATCCATAATACGCTGCAAAACATGCTCTGCTCGATCTGGGTAATGCTGTTGTAACCAATCGGCAAACAGCGGTGCCACCTCGTGAGGTAAGCGCAACATAATATAATTGACGGATTGTGCGCCAACCTCAGCACAGGCAGCAACGATCTCTTCAAGCTCATTATCATTAATAAAAGGGATTACCGGCGCGACCAGAACCGACACCGGAATGCCTGCTTCTCGTAAGGTTTTAATCACCTGTAAACGTGTTTTTTGAGTAAAAAAGTAGGGTTATTATTTGTTAATTTAGGAAATGATTTGATCCAAAGTATGTGTTCCAAAAAAACGTACATGGATAATATATTTATAAGGAGTTCATTAAATGTATAGCACACTGCAAAAGCATGTTAGCCAGTTTATAATGGCCGGAATATTCACTCTTGCGGGCGAATTAGCATATGCTGAGAGCGACTATGCTCCATTCAATTTTCCAGAGATATCTAAAGAGGCTAACAGTCCAATAATACTTGGGCCTGCGGGCGAGACTTTCGATTTTATTCGCACGAGCAAGGAGACTTGTGGAAAATATTTGTTTGCTAAGTTGGTTGTACCTCCTCATGTAGGCCCTCCTCCACATGTTCACCATTGGACGGATGAATGGTTTTATGCTCCAAATGGTGGTTTTGTAATGTTTATGGGGCAGAATCTCTATCCTGATCTTAAACTTGCATCAGGAGAGGGGCACCAAAAGATATTCTTAATATAATGAAAATGCGCCCTAAAGAGCTATTCTATGGAAAACGATACATCGTTCATGGATTTGCTAATGTCTCCCTAGTTGGACAATTACGTACAATAGTTGGTCTTGTTTAATTGCCATGTAAGCATCTTGAGTTTATCATTCTTGATTTGGATGAATTCGTATCCTAATATACTAGATATGATTAATTCAACGATAAAGCATTGCAGCAAGGCTGGCGAGCGTGGTCGCCCAAGAGAATTTGATATTGATACGGCTTTAGATCGTGCAATACTGTATTTCAGAGAGCATGGTTACAACGGCGTATCAATTTCAGATCTTTCAAAGGCCTTACAACTGTCGGCTGGTAGTATATACAAAGCGTTCTTTAGTAAGCATGCTTTGTTTTCTGCAGCTTTGGATCGTTACATGATGCTTCGGGGACAAAGAATCTCGGAAATTATTGGAAGTAATTCTTCTGGCCGAGAGAAACTTCGAAGTCTCTTGGTCTTTTATGCAGAATCATCTCATGCTTCTGAAGGAAAGTATGGGTGTTTAGTTGTCCTTAGTGCTGTTGAATTATCATGTACTGATGAATCGATTGCATCTAAGGTGACAGCAGCACTCAATGGTAACGAAAGTCGTCTTGTGAGAATTATCCAGGAAGGTCAGGTTGACGGTTCAATAGTTCAGACGATTGATCCAGAGGTAACAGCCAAACTCATGTTGGCGTTGGTTCAGGGGATGCGTGTCCTTGGAAAAATAGGGCAGGAACGTGAAGCTATGATGGCTGTGATAAATACTGCGATGAAAATACTCGATTAAGGCTACTGGTACCCAGAGTTGACGTCAGCTCTGGGTATATTTTAAACTATTTTGGAAATGATATAATCCAATATTAACTGGTTGATAGAAGCTGGCTCACTAACCTGTGACCAGACACGACAAATTCAACGATGAAAATACTCGATTGAGGCTACTGGTACGCAGGGTTGATGCCAGCTCTGGGTATATTTTTAATTATTTAGGAAATGGATTGATCCAATATGAATGAATCTATAGAAACAAACTCACTAGCCAGTGAGCAGGCACCTACAATTACAAGCTGGCTTACTCTGTTATTAGCATGTGCGTGTGGCTTGATTGCAGCCAATATTTATTATGCGCAGCCGCTAATAGGCCCAATTAGCTCTCAATTGGAGCTTTCTGAGCATGCAGCTGGTTTGATTGTAACTCTTACCCAGCTTGGCTACGGACTTGGTTTGCTTCTAGTCGTTCCTTTAGGAGATCTATTTGAAAATAAACGTTTGGCAATATCTATTTTAGGTATTGGAGCTGTCGGCTTGCTGGTATCTGGCTTATCTGGTTCTGTTGGTCCGTTCTTGGTCGCGTCTTTTTTAGTAGGTTTAGGGTCAGTGACAGTACAAATTTTAGTTCCTTATGCTGCACATTTATCCCCTGAAGCGATACGTGGGCGTGTTGTTGGTAATGTTATGAGCGGGCTGATGTTGGGAATTATGTTGGCTAGACCTGTATCTAGCCTTATAACGTATTTCGAGAGTTGGCGAGCTGTATTTTTTATGTCATGCATTTTAATGTTTGTGTTGGCAATTGTGCTGAGTTTTGTTTTACCGGCAAGGCCTGTTAAAGCTCAGTTAAAATACTCCCAGATGTTGAAGTCTATGGTGGAGCTTGTGAAAAATACACCAATGCTACGTCGTAGAGCGCTTTATCATGGTTGTATGTTTGGGGTATTTAGTTTGTTTTGGACAACAACACCATTGTTATTAGCTGGACCAGAGTTTGGCTTGAGCCAAAAAGGGATAGCTCTATTCGCCTTGGCTGGTGTTGCAGGGGCTGTTGCAGCTCCTATTGCAGGCCGAATTGCAGATCGAGGATGGATTAAACTCGCGACTGGGGCTGCAATGATTTTGGCAATAATAGCTTTTGCGATTACTTTTATTGCCCCACTTGGTTCGAGTCTTTCATTAGCCATATTTGTTGTCGCAGGAATTGTACTGGACTTCGCAGTATCTGCTAATTTAGTACTTGGACAGCGAGTGATTTTTGCATTGGCTCCTGAGGTTCGAGGTCGCCTAAATGGATTATATATGACGACTTTCTTTTGCTTTGGGGCCATCGGTTCAGCCCTTGGTGGATGGTTGTTTGCTAGCTATGGTTGGTTTTCGGTCTCGATCACAGGAGTAATTTGTGTTTTCAGTGCTTTAGTGTACTTTCTATTTGAGCCCTCAAATTAAAATAGGCTTAGGTGATACTCCCTTTGATAACATAAATAGCAGAGGGAGTTACGTTATCTAAGCAACTAAAACAATGCCATCTGATCACCTTCTTTTGGTGGAACCGAAAAGTGGCGACAATCCAAATAGCTCAAGCGATGATTATCTAGCCCATGTTTGCGTCGTGCGACGTTAAAGCGTTGATTGATTAAGTCCGCGAAGATGCCTTCCCCCGTCATACGCTTGCCAAATCGACTGTCGTAGAGTTTGCCACCGCGCATATCCATAATACGCTGCAAAACATGCTCTGCTCGATCTGGGTAATGCTGTTGTAACCAATCGGCAAACAACGGTGCCACCTCGTGAGGCAAACGCAACATGATGTAATTGACGGATTGTGCGCCAACTTCCGCACTGGCAGCAACGATCTCTTCAAGCTCATTGTCATTAATAAAAGGAATCACTGGTGCGGCCAAAACCGACACCGGAATGCCTGCTTCTCGTAAGGTTTTAATCACCTGTAAACGTGTTTTTCCCGATGCGGTTCTGGGCTCCAAAATACGCTTTAAATCGTTATTGAGTGTGGTCACACTGATCGCTACATGAATCAGCTTTTTTTCTGCCATTTGAGTGAGCAGATCAATGTCTCTGAGTATCAGCGTGCTTTTGGTAATCAGCGAAATAGGCTGGTTGTGTGCCAAAGCGATTGTTAATAATTGCCGAGTGATCTTGAGTTGTTTTTCAATGGGTTGATAAGCATCGGTATTGATGCCTAATGCAATGGGTTCACAGCGGTATTTAGGATGCGCCAACTCTTCTTCCAATAAAAACGGAGCGTTCGTTTTAGCAACCAGCTTGGTTTCAAAATCCAACCCTGGTGATAAATCCAAATAGGCATGAGTGGGTCGAGCAAAACAATAGACACAGCCATGCTCACAGCCTTTATAGGGATTCACAGACAGGCGAAAAGGAATGTCAGGGGAGGAATTGCGGCTGATGATGCTTTTGGCGCGTTCGTAGCGAACCTCTGTCTTAGGGGACGACGTTTCCAGCAAGGCAATGGCTTCGTCGTTTTCATCTACTTCAACCAACGTAATAGCAAAGCGCCCCGCCATCTTATTGGTGGTACCACGTCCCTTGATGGGATGATTGAAAGGAGATGGCTCACCGTTTTGATCGCTGTTATTGGTAAAAGAAGCCGACATAAAAACACCCAAAATACTGTATATATAAACAGTATTTTGGGTGCTGGAATGCAATAAAGCAAGCTTGTTATTGTGGTTTTTTAAATAGTCTAACAGCATGTGTTGAGATCTGTTTATTCACAGGTACACTCGATTGAATGATCGATGGGTGTCTAGGAGAGTTACTTGTTGTTTCAAAACCATCATTTACCAAATCGTGTCGTGGCTTACGCGCAAGACTATGAACACGGTAAATTCGAACCTTATCATGCTCATAACTGCGCTCAGATGATTCACACGCTAACTGGTGTGATACGTGTGGAGACTCGTTTGGGTAGTTGGGTGATTCCTCCAAACCGAGGGATGTGGATTCCAGCCGGAGTGGAGCACAGTCTTTCTATGACTGGTTTGGTCAAAGTCAGAACCTTGTTTATTGATCCTCTCGCGCGGGCTGATCTGCCTCATGATTGCTCTGTCATTGATGTCTCTATGCTGTTAAAAGCACTGATTATTGAAGCGTTAGAACTTCCTGATGAAATTGTGTCAGGGGGTCGTGATGAGCGAATTGTTGAGCTGATTTTGGACGAATTAAGGAGTTTATCGAACGTGTCTTTTTATGTCCCATTGCCGAGTTCCGATGCTTTGGTTTCTTTGTGTGAGCACATAAGTCGACGTATTGCTCATGATTGGACAAATGCCGATGGTGCTCATATTTTAGGGATCAGTGAGCGCTCTGTTACTCGAAAGTTCCAGCAAGAAATGTCGTTAACATTTGCTGAATGGTTGCGGCGGAAGCGTTTATTATTGGCTTTGGAGTATCTTGCTAGCGGCAAAAGTGTCTTAGATACTGCGATTCTGATTGGTTACGATAGTCCTAGTGCTTTTAGTGCGATGTTTAAAAGTCGAGTCGGCGTATCACCGACTGACTATTTACTGCAATCACAATAGGCGTAATGAAAATTACCGCCTAGCTATGCTTCTTTGTATAAAGAATGGCAAGCGTTGATTAAGGCTTGTAGCGATGCTTTAGTCGAGTCTTCATCAATGGCTACCCCAAAGCTTGAGATAGTTTGATGAGATTCAATTTGAACATAGCTGACCGCTTTGCTTTTTGTCTGTTGTCCTAAGGTGTGTTCATGAAAGTCACTGATGTTTATCTGCCAGTTAAAACGTTTTCTTAACGCGTCAAGCATGGCTGATAACAATCCTTTACCTTCGCCAGTCAGTTGCCATGTTTTTTCCTGATAGCGTAATGTAGCGCGAATCTCTTGTAATCCGTTTGAGCTATGGCTGCGATAATCCAGTAATGTCATTTGGCCTTTATCATCTGAATTCAATTTGTAGGAGTCTCTAAATAAACGCCAAACATCGGCTAGAGGCATCTCATTTCCTGTTTTATCGGTGTAATTTTTGACTCTCTTGCTAAAATCTATTTGTAATTTACGTGGTAAAAACAGTCCGTGATTTTCCTGTAACAACCAAGCGGCTCCACTTTTTCCAGACTGGCTATTTACTCGAATGACCTCTTCATAAGTACAGCCAATATCTTTCGGGTCTAATGGTAAATAAGGAATTTGCCAAATCATCGACGACGTTGATTTTTGTGCGGCAAAGCCTTTTTTGATCGCATCTTGGTGTGAGCCTGAAAACGCGGTAAAAGCCAATGAGCCAGCATAAGGATGTCGAGGATGAACAGGAAGCTCATTGCATTCTTCGACCAACTCTACCGTGCGGCGCATGTCTGAAAAATCCAAGTTAGGATGAACGCCTTGGCTATAAAGATTCATTGCCAAGGTAACGAGATCGACATTTCCTGTCCGTTCCCCATTACCAAAGAGGCAACCTTCCACTCTCTGCGCGCCAGCGAGTATTGCCATTTCCGCTGTGGCAACGCCAGTCCCTCTGTCATTGTGAGGATGAACACTGATGGTTATGTTCTCTAAGGAAGAAAAAGACGTTATAAAGTGCTCAATCTGATCAGCAAATACATTGGGGGTGTTCACTTCCACTGTCGTTGGCAAATTCAAAATCATCGGACGTTCTAGACTCGGCTGCCATGTTTTTGCCGCTGCTTCACAGACCTCTAAGGCAAAGTCAGGTTCGGTAAAGCAAAAGGTTTCTGGCGAATATTGAAGCGTCCATTCTGTCTCTGGATATTGTTCACATAATTGGCGAATGTGTTTAACGCCTTGAACGGCTAATTCAAGGGTTGCTGGTTTGTCTTGGCAAAAAACAATTTCCCGAAATACCGGCGCAGTGGCGTTGTAAATATGCACTATGGCTTTTTTAGCGCCAACGAGAGACTGTATGGTGCGTTCAATTAAATCCACACGAGATTGTGTCATCACCTGAATCGTCACATCATCAGGAATATGCTTACCTTCGATAAGCAAGCGAACAAAATCAAAGTCCGTTTGTGACGCAGCAGGAAAAGCGACTTCAATTTCTTTAAAACCACACTCAATTAAATGCTTAAAGAAAGCCATTTTCTTCGTGTGATCCATAGGATTTGCAAGCGCTTGATTGCCGTCACGTAAGTCAGTTGAGCACCAACGAGGCGGAGCTTTCAACTGCTTTGACGGCCAAGTGCGGGCAGGAAAATCGATAATTTTAGCTGGCTGATATTTTATTGAGGGTTGGGTTAGCATGATGTTTTCTCTTTAGCATTAGAAATCGAATCCTTATGCTAAAGAGAAGTTTTTTGGCTGTCCGAGCGGCCTTTGACAACTATCGTCGCAAAATGGACAGAGCCATCTAGAAAAAGCAGATTATATCGAGACGTTCCGCTTTTGGCGCATTAGAAAGACGAAGGCGATGCCGCCGACTAGGCCGGTAAGTATGCCGATTGGCATGTCTTCGGGAGGCATGATGATTCTGGAGGCGATGTCGGCTGCGACCAGAAACAAGGCACCGACTAATGCCGATAAAGGTAAGACTTTGCGATAATCGCCACCCACTAATAGACGGACAATGTGTGGCACCATCAGTCCGACAAAGCCGATGACACCAGAAAAAGCCACCGCCGCGCCAGTCAGTAGGGCGCAGACCACAATGACGATCAGGCGGAAGCGTTCGACTGGAACGCCTAAGGTGCTGGCGCTTTCATCACCCAGTGTCATGGCATTCAAATAACGGGCGTTGTAAATCAGATAGCCGGAGCCAAGCACCAGTGCCACCAATGGAAACCAGAGTTGTCCCCATTGAGCCAATCCCAAACCACCAAGCATCCAAAAAATCACCGTATGAGAAGAGCGGTGATCCCCTGTAAAAATGAAAAGGTTGCCTAAGGCGGTCAGCACAAAGGCCACGGCGACACCCGCTAGAATCAAGCGTCCTGCACTGTGAGCGGAGGAAAAGTTGGCTACCGCCAAGACGAGAAACATGGCTAACAAGGCACCAAGAAAGGCAAATACGGGAACGGTTACCACGCCTAAAATCATGCCGGTGTGGAGCAAAGCAATAATCGCCCCTAACGCGGCACCAGAGGATACACCGAGTAAATGTGGGTCGGCCAAAGGGTTGCGGGTGACAGATTGCAGCGCGGCACCCACAATCGCTAAAGCGGCGCCCACCATGGCGGCAAGCAAAGTGCGTGGTAGGCGGACAGCCCAGATAATGTTCTCGCGTCCCATCGACCAACTGGGGGTAATATTAGTGATTGATAATTTATGACCGATTACACTCCACACGGTGGACTGGCTGATGGAAACAGAGCCTACACCGATCGCGACCCCCATCAATAAAACCAACATTAGGCTTAATAAAATAAGCAATTTGGCTAAGGGGACGCGGCTCATGATGGTGAGCTTTTTGCTGGCTAGCTTCATGACTTGGTTCTAAATGCCTCGGCTAAGCGTTTGATTGCATTAATATTTCGCGGACCAGGTGTGGCTTCGACGTATTCCAATACCACAAAGTGATTATGTTTGACGGCTGGAATGTTTTGGAATGCTGGATTACTGCGTAAGAAATTGATTTTTTGTTCAGCCGTCACATCGCTATAATTAACGATAATGATCCACTCAGGATTACGGTCTATGACGGCTTCCCAGCCAATTTGCGTCCAGCTTTTTTGCACGTCATCGACGATGTTTTTGCCGCCCGCGGCTTCGATCAATGCGGTTGGCATGCCGAAGCGGCCAGAGGTGAAGGGTTGTTCTTCGCCGGAATCGTAAACAAAGACCTTTGGAGCGGTTTTTAGTGGCGCTAGATTGGCTTGGAAAGTAGCGAGATCTTTTTGATAGCCTTTTACCAGACGTTGGGCTTGTTCTTCTTTGCCAAAGATACGGCCTAGGTTGAGTAAATCCACATACAGGTCATCCATGGACACTTTTGCTTTGTCCATAATGTGGATGCAGCTTTCGGTTAACTCATAGACCTTGATACCCAGTGGAGCCAAGGTATCAGGTGTCACGCCGCCACCGACGCGCATGCCATAGTTCCAGCCAGCAAAGTAAAAGTCCGCATCGGCCCCTAATAGCACTTCTTTGCTTGGGTATTTAGCGGATAATTCGGTTAATTCGCCGATGCCATTGCGCAGTGTCGGATCCAGTGTTTTCCAGCCTGAAACGCCAGTAAATCCAGCCATGTGATCTTGCAAGCCAAGCGCCAACATCATTTCGGTTAAGTTTACGTCATTGGAGACGGCGGCTTTTGGCGCGTGATCAAAGGTGACTTGTCGATCGCAGCTTTGTACCGTTACAGGATAGCCAGAGGCGCTGGCTAAACCTGTGTGTAACATGCCAAATAATGCGCCGCTGATAAGTAATGAGGTTCGCTTGATGGTTGTTTTGACGTTCGCTGTCATGAATGAGTCCGGTTAATCATTAATATAAAAAGAGAATCTTGGTCGTTGTGTGATGGGGTGTTCATCAATAATGGTTTCTACATCAAACACGTGTTTTATCCGCTGCTTAGTAAAAACCTCATTTGGCGGTGCACAGGCTTGCATTTCACCCTCATTCATCACTAACACTCGGTCAGCGTAAGCCGAGGCGAGGGCTAAATCGTGCAAAGAAACGATTAAGGTGCAAGGCAGTTTTGCCAACAGAGCCAAAACATCGAGCTGGTGGCGAATGTCTAAATGATTCGTTGGCTCATCTAGAATCAGTACATCGGGACGCTGTGCGAGCGCGCGGGCAATCATCACCCGCTGGCGCTCTCCACCTGATAGTGAATCGAAAGAGCGGTCGGCTAAATGCGCCACATCCAGCAAAGTCAGTGCGCTATAAACAATTTGTGAATCTTCTTGAGAGCGGCCCCAAACCAAGGATTTAGGCGTCAATCCAATTTCAACCATTTCGAAGACGCTTAAGCCAAATTCGCCACTCGTATCTTGCAAAACCGTTGCGATACGCTGGGCGCATTGGCGTGGTGACAATGACCATAGGTTTTTACCGTCTAGCAAGATAGCGCCATTGGTTGGTTTATTGGTGCGATATAAGCAGCGTAATAAACTGGTTTTTCCAGAGCCATTTGGCCCGACAATGGTCAGGAATTCACCGGGCTGAACGGTAACGGAAATGGGTTTGAGTAACGTCTTGTCTCGATAAGGTGACCAAGCAACTTCTTTGAGCTCTATACCGGCGGGTTGGCAGCCAGAAAAAAACGCGTAAAAAGAATCGCCTTCTTGGGTTGTGTTATCTGGGTTGGAAGAGGAATTTATCAAGACGAATCAGGTTCCGTAGAATAGTTTTGTTATAATATAACATTTTGAATGCTGCAAATCTTTTGTTTTCTTCGGTGTCATCGTTTAAAAATGTTTGGTAATAAGAAAGCAGGAACTATACGGAAGGAGCGAAGACTCAACAAGGCGTGTTGGCTGGTGAATTTTCATCTCAACATGTGAAAATTCAATGTGGCTCAATGAGAATCGAGTCTATTCAATAGAATCTTGCTTTAGTTTCTTAAGAAGGCCTCTAAATTGGTCATAGGTTAGGCCAAGGGATTGAGCTGCACGACGCTGATTGTGCTGGTTTTTCTTAAGCGCTTGTTGAATTAAGTGTTGATGTAATTGAAGAGTCTGTTCTTTTAAACTCAAAGATGAATCTGGAGAAACGCCGGTATGGTTAGGGGAAGTGTTTTCCTCTTGTGCTATGGCTGTGTTGGTCGGATTATTGAATGTTACTTCTGTGGTACGGGCAAAGGGATTGAGAACAATGTTTTCAACGGGTTCGGCTTGGAAGCCCCATCGATAAACGGAACGCTCTACAACGTTTTTAAGCTCACGAATATTGCCAGGCCAATCATACTGTTTTAACGATGTTAGCGCTTCATGACTAAACCCTTGGAAATATTCCCAGCCGAGTTCAGTGCTTAATCGCAATGCAAAAAAATTGGCTAACTCCTCTATGTCTTCTTTCCTTTCTCGTAATGGTGGAACTTGAATAACATCAAAGGTAAGACGATCAAGCAGGTCTGCTCTGAACTCACCTTGTTTGCTAAGAGAAGGTAAATCCGCATTAGTCGCTGCAACAATACGAACGTCAACTCGTTGGGTTTTGGCGCTGCCGAGGCGTTCGAATTCACCGTATTCAATAAGCCGAAGTAGCTTTTCCTGTACCCTCAGAGACATGGTGCCGAGTTCGTCAAGAAATAAGGTGCCACCGTCTGCTCGTTCAAATCGACCTTGGTAGGTTTTGGTTGCGCCAGTAAAAGCCCCTGCCTCATGCCCAAATAATTCACTTTCAATTAGGCTGTCGCTGATGGCGGCACAGTTAAGACTCACAAAAGGTTGATCCCAACGGGGTGACAAATAATGTAACCGCTCAGCAATGAGTTCTTTGCCGCTGCCTCGCTCTCCACAGATCAGAATGGGTCGATTAATTTCTGCCAGAATCGAGGCATGATCAAGTGTGTCGGCCAGCGCTTGAGAACTGCCAATAACTCGTTGGTTATTATTCATAAGCGTAATCCATACCTTTTATTTTGTTGGTAAAAACAACCATGAATGTGGTTAAAAATACTAATAAATGGTTTTTTAAGCCACCTATAATTTAGGTTAAAAACGCTATAAAAATAATTAATTGATATTAATCATAAGGTTACGAATGTTGGCACGATTGCTGTTATGAAGAGTGAGAAGACGTTTATCAGTGGTACATCAAATAGGAGATAAAACCATGGGTATTTTTTCAAGAATGACAGACATCATTAATAGCAACTTAACCTCTTTGCTGGATAAAGCCGAAGATCCCAAAAAAATGATTCGTATGATGATTCAGGAAATGGAGGAAACCTTAGTTGAAGTGAGGTCTAGCTCAGCTCGTGTCATTGCTGATCGTAAAACCACAGGACGCCGTTTGGAGCGTATGCGTAATGAAGCGACAGAATGGGAAAACAAAGCCATGTTAGCCATTGAAAAAGGGCGTGAAGATTTAGCTCGTGCGGCGCTGGCTGAAAAGCAACAAATTGAAAAAGACATGGACTCAATTGAGCAGGAGCTAACGGTATTAGACGAACATCTTGAACATTTGAACGAAGAAGTAGGGCAATTACAAACTAAATTAAATGACGCTAAAGCTAAACAAAAAGCCATGTTATTACGTCAATCTAGTGTCGAAAGCCGTATGCGTGTGAAGCGCCAGAATCATAAAGAAGCGTTAGATGATGCTTTTGAGAAGTTTGAACGCTTTGAACGTCGTGTGGATAGTTTAGAAGGTCAACTCGAATCTATGGATATTGGTATGCAGCCAAAAGCCGATCTGAAATCGCAAATCGATGCTTTGGCAGAAGATGATGATATCAATAATGAATTAGCGCGCCTGAAAGATAAAATGACTAAGGCCAACTAAGCTAATTTATACCGATATTATTTATAAAAAAGGAATTACGCTATGAGTATGGCTGTATTTTTGTTTGTTCCTACCATCATTTTTATGTCGGTGGTGGCACCTATTTGGCTGATATTGCATTACCGAAGTAAGAACCGATCGGTAAAGGGATTGGATGACGGTGATAAACGCGAATTAGAGTCGCTATTAATGCAAGCCGATAAATTGACGGATCGAGTGCAAGCACTAGAAAAAATCCTAGATGTGGAGAACCCAGATTGGCGCAGCCGAGATAGCGAAGAGTATCGATGATCTTCGGCTTGGTCATAGAAGGTGAGTCGCCAGTTAAGAGGAATAAAATGATGAATGATAAAATGAAAGAAAGCATTAAATCTAAAAAGTCCCATGGCTGGGATTTGAATTTATATCGCAATAAGAAAAAAGGTTATTTGGGAGGCGTGTGTGCAGGCTTAGCTGACCATTTTGATGTTGATGCATGGGTCGTGCGCCTTTTCACTTTTGGTGGTTTTTTATTTCTTGGCAGTTTTGTTGTGATTGCTTACATCGCACTTTGGTGGTTTTTAGATGTTCGTCCTAAGGGAGAATATGGCTACGAATATGAATACGATGAACATCAACAAAGCTACCGACCAAAGAAGATGTTTAAGTACGCCGACAGTGCGAATTCCAGATTACGCCGTGCTAAAGAAAAACTGGACAGTGCAACGAGGCGAGTCACTGAAATGGAGCGCCATGTTACCTCTAAAAAGTTCGATTTAGACCGTGAATTCTCAAAAATTAGGGACTAATCTTTAATCAGTGAAATAAGGAGGGTTGATACATGCAGATAAAAACTTCTTTTTTCCTTTTACTGTTGGGAAATGTTTGTCTATATCTAGATGCTGCATTTGCTTTTGTATTAGCCGTGACGATGGATTGCTTGCTGGTTCTGTTATTGAATATTCCAGTTGTGGTGATTTTATATAGCCTTGGTCGTTTGCTAGCAAAGCGGCTTTATATTTGAAATAGAGGTTTATAGGGGATTTGGTGACGGTCAAATTGAGTTATCTTTCATCTGGCTTTAGACATCTTATTCTAGGATTAATATTGCTGCTGAGTGCGCCTTGGGGTTATGCCAATGAGTACATTTGGACATTACCCCAATGGATGATGCCACCGCCTATTCCGGCCGATAATCCAATGAGCATAGAGAAGGTAAAGCTAGGTCAGCGACTTTTTTATGATGCGAATTTGTCTGGTCCTGGCTACATGTCTTGTTCAACTTGCCATAACCCTGAACACTCATTTTCAGAGAAAAGGCCTGTTTCTGTTGGTGTGACGGGACAGTTTCATACTCGTAATGCTATGGCGATTGTGAATGTGGCTTATATGAAGACATTAACTTGGGCGAATCCAAAGGAAGTGCGTTTAGAAGACCAAGCAAAAGTACCCATGTTCGGCGAGCATCCAATTGAAATGGGAAGTAAAGGCCAAGAAGACAAAGTAATCTTGTTTTTGCAGCATGACCCCATTTATCCAGATTTATTTTATCAAGCCTTTCCAGATCAAAAGAACCCTATTCGCTTTGATACGATCACTAAAGCACTGGCTTCTTTTCAACGAACTCTAATAAGTTATCAATCGCCTTATGATGACTATAAACACAATCATAATGACCGTGCTATCAGTGAGGATGCTAAGCGTGGTGAGGCGCTATTTTTTAGTGCGAAACTGGGGTGTTCTAGTTGTCACTCAGGTGTGCATTTTTCCGATGCGACACAAGCACCCTCTTTTCATAACACAGGACTTTATAATTTAGATGGTAAAGGTGCTTATCCAGAAGGCAATCAAGGATTGTATGAACATACAGGGAAAGAAGCAGATAAAGGACGATTTAGAACACCAACGCTGCGCAACATCGCTCAAACAGCGCCATATATGCATGACGGTTCTATCGCGACATTAGAAGAGGTGATAGCGCATTATGCGGCTGGTGGACGTGCTGCACAGCAAGGTAAAGCGTCTCCTTTACTTGATGATAAGTTGCATCCTTTTGCGTTAACAGGTGATGAAAAACGCCAGCTCATTGCTTTTTTAAATAGCTTAACGGACACGAAGTTTATTGAAAATCCCCACTTCACGACTCCTTTTAGATAGTGAAAAAGATCTTACGATATTTTTTTAGTCATATCGCAAGATCTAGAGAAAAGTTGGAGGATTAATGAAGCTTCATGGCCGATGCAGGAAAGTTGAATTGTCCATTGTCATTCATGCGTTGTTCTTTTGGCGGAATATTTTGCAAACTATCCCAATGCTCGGCTACGTAACCGTTCTCAACTCGGAATAAGTCGTAGAAAGACGTTGGTGTACCATTCACATCACCACCACTGACAACTAAGACAAAGTTACCTTCACCAAGCACAGCGTGAATTTTGTCATAATGGATAGTTGTTCCTTGGGCGGCCATGGCTGCAAAACCCTTTTTCAGCGCCGTAACACCATCGCCAAACCAGGGGTTATGTTGAATATATTTTTCGCCATCAACGTATTTGCTGATGTTGTTAATGTTGCCACTACGTAAAACGTCTTCCACCATTTTCTTCACAAGAGCTTTGTTTTCTGCAGTTTTATCGAGATCTGTAATTTTTGTGCTGCCATCGGTTTGTGTATGGCCACTTGGGTTTGGTGACGTTTTGTCTTGGAAGTTGTCCCAGTGTTCTACTATTAGGCCGTTTTTGAAGCGAAAAATATCAAAAACGACTGCGTTAGCATCGGCTAGGTTTGAATGTAAAACGACATAATTGCCGTCTTCAAAGGCTCGAACAATATTGCTGTGATCGGATTTTGGTGTGGCTGGAAATTGTTTTAAAAATTCGAGCAAGCCCTGTTTGCCTGATGCAGCACCTTGGTTGTGCTGAATATAGGTTTTATCGCTGATGTATTTTAGGCTGGTTTGATCGGTCGAGCCTAAATTGTCTAAGACTAGAGTGGCTTTTTCTTTGTTGGATAATTCTGGTGGGTTAGTGCTGGCGCAACCTGAAAGAACGGCAGTCAGGGTACACGCGATAACAAATAGATTGGGTTTCATTGTGCGGCTTTCCTATTTTAATTAAGAGTAATGAAATCATCATATAAGGAAAACGGTTTTTTAGAGGAGGTGATATTCTGCTCAATGATGGTAAATGTGAGCCCAGTTTTTTAATTTTCTTTGAGTAAATACTCTTTCGGTGTTTTCCCTGTATGCCGTTTAAAGAATTTGACAAAGTTGGTGCTTTCATCAAACCCTAAGGCATGAGCAATGCTTTGGGTATTCTGTGTCTTTGTTAATAACATGCGTTTTGCTTCTAAAATTACGTAGTTATCTATGACGTTTTTAGCGGTTAGGTGAGTAATGGATTTACAAATATTATTGAGTACTTTGTAGCTGCATCCGAGTAAATTTGCGTAATAAATAACGTCTCTTGATTGATTGAAATGGTTGAGGAGATGATGATTAAAGCGAACAAAAAGGTCTACTTTAGAAGTTTGCTTTCCGCTCGTAACCATAGGCCAATGGCGCATTAACAGGTGAATTAAACTTGTAAATATATGTTTTTGTAAAATGTCGTCAGCGGTCGCTTTGTTTTGCTCCTTTTGCAATATCGACAACAACATTGTGATGTCTAATTGGTCGCTTTTATGAATGTTATGACTTTGAGTTAACAACATATCCCAATGCAATAAACGAGTATTTTGCTTTACTAGGTCCCAAACACTATCTGTAAAAAAAATAATATGGCCTTTCGCTGGACGGTTGGGAAGAACATATTGATGAACCTGATGTGGACAAATTAATAACAGATCACCAGCCGATAATGTTATGCATTGTCCATCAACGTAATGTTGAATGTTTCCCTCATTGATGATCAAAAAAGTATAAAACATCACACGATGCGGGGTAAAAGGCGAGGTCTTTTTGATGTTCTTTTGTGTGAATTCATGACAGCGTTCATAGAAGGTGTGGAGTTCAAATGTCTCTATGGACAAGGCATTGTTATTTGCTTTATGAAAATGGATATTGGGAAAAAGACTCATACCGCGTTTGACCGAAAAGACTAATGAATTGAGCAAGGTTAGCACAGTCTTTAGAGCAGGAAATCAAAAAGGCCAACTCACAAGAGCTGGCCTTTGTTTTACGCTGATTCTATGTTTGATCATACCGTGAAGCGTTTTACCTGATTGGCCAATTCATCGGAATTACTTAGTGTTTGATGTACTGAGCTGCTAATGCGTTTGGATATTTCCATTACATCCTTCGACATGTCAGCAAGGCTTGATAAGTTCTCATTAATTTCGTCAGTTACTTTACTTTGTTGTTCGGTCGCACTGGCGGTTTGAGCGGTAAAGTCATAAATACGGCCTGCTGAGTTTTTTACTACCGCGATGGATTCCATCGTTTTTCTTGAAAGAGAAACACTGGTTCCGGCCATATCGACACTTTTTGTAATAGATGTCACAGCGCCGCTAACACCAGACTGCAAGTCATTGATCATTTGTTGAATGTCTTCGGTAGAAGCCTGAGTTTTGCTGGCCAGTTCGCGTACTTCATCGGCGACCACAGCAAAGCCTCGGCCTTGTTCTCCTGCTCTAGCGGCTTCAATTGCGGCGTTTAACGCCAATAAATTGGTTTGCTCAGAAATACCAAGTATGACATCCAGTACAGAAGCAATTTTATCGGATCTTTCGGTCAACTGGTTGATGACTTGGGCCGCACCTTGAATCTGTTCGGAAAGGCTATCCAATTGAGAAATCGCGTTATCTAATTGTTTTACGCCATCATCGGCGGAGCGATTTAACGATTCAACTTCGGCGACAGTATCCGCTGCATTTTGCGCCACTTCACGGGTGGCACCGCCCATTTCTTCTACCGCAGTGACGACAAAATCCAATGATTGGTTTTGGCGCTCGCTAAGATCCGCGGATTGGGTAGCAGACTCTCCTAAGTTAAACATTTCTTGGCGTATGTGTTCGCATCCGTTACGAACTTGTCCAATTAGGCTACCAAGTCGTGCCACAAAGCTATCTAATTCTCGACTCAGGTCGCCCGTTTCATCAGTTTTAGTACTGTTAATTCGTCGCGTTAGATCGCCATCACCAGAGCTAATTTGCTGAACACCAAAGGTGACTTGTTTGATCGCTTTGGAAATATTTCGTGGTGCGAACCACGCAAGGATAATACTCAGCATCAGAGCAAAAACGGCAAAAACACCAACAACTATTTTGAAAACATCGGTGAATTCATTAATAGACTTATTCTCTTCAGCTGAGTACTTACTGATTAGCTCTTCCGAATGGTCATACAAGGAACGTAGTTTGAGGAAATCGTTTTGGTTCTTACCAATAAAATCAATCATGGCAGAATCAGGGTTTTCCTTCACAGTTTGCATAATACGCTGGTTGCCATCTGACCAGGTTGTATAGAGCGTATCGAAATCGGCTAAAAAGCGAGATACTTCGTCTATATCGGCCGTGAGTTGTTGGAATTGCCTCATACGATCCAAGGCTTGCTTAGCATTTAATAATGCCGCGTCTTCTAAGGATTTGGTCTCTGTAGAGTCTTTCTCGAATACTAAGGTCGCCAGAGCGAGTCGTGACTGATACAAGTCTCTATCAGCATTTTGGATCAATGATGTGCCAGAAGCATATTTGCCTATGCTGTTTTGTAAATAACTGACTAGAAGTTCGGTTGAAATGATGACCATTAGGAAAACTAACGCTAAACCACCAAATATTAAGGTATAGCGACCTCTTATTGTCTTTAGCATCTTCATGAATATATCCCTGTGTCTGAAGTCTATAACGTCTTGCTATACTGCTATCCTTGGTTAAAACAACCTCCATAGAACAATAGCCCACATTTAAAAGTGGCACTGGATAGGAATCTACGCAAGTTGCGCTCAAGTTGTTTTATTAACAAATTGTAATTTTTTGCAACAAACTCTATGTTGGCGAAAGCTGAGCAAGTCAAGATGAGTAAAATCAAAAAGGGAAGATCGATATGTCGGAATATTATGCAAAGGTTGAATGGAAGCGTGGTACACAATCATTTTTGGACAAAAAATACAGTCGCGCCCATGAATGGCAATTTGAAGGTGGCGTGGTTGTACCGGCTTCGTCTTCGCCTCATATTGTCCCTTTGCCTATGTCTGTGGCGGAAAATGTTGATCCGGAAGAAGCCTTTGTTGCCTCGCTATCCAGTTGCCATATGTTGTTTTTCTTAGACTTTGCTTCACGCAACAAGTTAATTGTTGATCAATACACAGATAACGCCATTGGCACCTTAGCTTTGGGGGCGAACGGTAAACAAATGATGACCGAAGTCATATTGCGTCCAACGGTGACATTTGTTGGAGATAGACCGAGCTCAGAGGAAATAAAAGCACTCCATCATCAGTCCCATGAGGCGTGCTTTATTGCCAATTCAGTCTTGACCAACGTTCGCGTCGACGAGGCTTTTTGTGTTTGATCAGTAACAGAAGCGACTCATTGATTGAGTCGCTTTTTTAATGGCTTATCAAGCTTGCGTAATGGGGATAAACCAATCCAAAGCTTCGATGTCTTTAATCCAGCGTTGGATATTCGGGTACTCAGACAACTGATAAGAACCGCCTTCTTCGGCCACATGGGTATAGGGGAAGAGACAAATATCCGCTAGCGTCATGGTGTTTCCCGCCAAAAAGGCCTGCTTCGCTAATGCCTCATCCATGAGTGTTAATGCGGCGCGACCTTGCTCAATACGATCGGGCAGCATTTGCTTTTTCAACTCTGTCATGGCGTTATGGGTGAGCCAAAAACGTGGCGAAGCGATGTTGGGCTCGTGGCTGTATTGTTCCCAAAACAACCATTTATAGATCTCCGCTCTGTGTATTGGATCACTTGGTAATAAAGAAGACGGATGCTGCTCGGCCAAGTACAAAAGGACGGCGTTACTTTCGCTTAAACACTGGCCGTCATCTAACTCCAAGACTGGAATTTTTCCATTTGGGTTCATTGCCAAGAAAGACTCGGTGTGCGTTTCGCCCTTGGTGATGTCATATTGTTTCAACGTCACTTTTAAACCCAAACAAGCGCATAACAAACGGATTTTATAACCGTTCCCTGAGGGCAAGAAATCGTGCAGAATCATGAGTGTCTCCTTCTTAGTTTATGTTTTGATCATCTAATAAACAGTGTACGGAAAAAAGCGAATTAAATTGAAGGCTGGCTTAACGCATTTTGATGAATCCCCAAAAGAGAAAATAGCATTGGATACGGAACTATTAAAAACCCTGGTGGCGATTGTTGATCATGGCAGCTTTCAACGTGCCGCTATGCAAACCTTTCGTACTCCGTCGGCCATCAGCATGCAAATGAAGCGGCTGGAAGAGCAAGTCGGCACAGACCTGTTTTGTAAGCAAGGTCGAGATCAAGTGCTCACCGAAGACGGCCAGCAGCTTGTGCATTATGCGAGACAAATTTTGCAATTGCAGGAAAGCGCTCTGCAATCCATCAAAGGGCCACAGCAAGGTGTTTTGCTTAATTTAGGTTGCCCTAATGATTACGTGGCGAATTTATTGGTCGTCATTATGTCGGTCATGGAAAGCATGCTGCCGAATATTCGCTTTCGAATTCGTACTGGAACCTCGGCAGAACTGCGAGAGTGGATGGACAAAGGCGAAGTGGATTTGGCCTTGGTCACGCGAACTCCAGACAGTGATGAGGGATTAACCTTGTTCCATGACAAAGGCGTTTGGGTGGCGAAGAAAGGCTTTGATTGGACGACACTGAACCCTTTATCACTGGCCTTATATGAGTCTAGCTGTAAGTTTCACTCCAGCGCTGTTGATGGATTGCAGAAAAAAGGTACGGATTATCAACTCTATTGCGTGACCGCAAACCTTACTCTGATTGAGCGTCTACTCATGGCCGAAAAAGCCATCTCCGCTATTGCTAGCATCAGTATGAATGACTCGTTAGACATCATCGAAAGCGATCTATTGCCCGCCTTGCCCGCAGTACAAATTGCGTTTTCACGCTCTGCTTCCGCTCCCGAATGGTTAACCGTTTCATGGATTGAAGAAGTGATTGAACGGGTGGTAAAAGAAACCAAAAGGCCGGCCTAAGAGCTAAGACTCCGTAACCGTATAAAACCGCTCAACCTTTTTTGTCACTTCACCCCAATGAGAGGCTTTTACTCTGGCCTGATGCTTTTCAAACGCCGCTTTGTCGGTGAATTCTTCGTACACATCAAAGCGTTGCGGGTTGTCTGAATCTTGGGTCACGGTAAAGGTGATGCAGCCCGCTTCTTGATGCGTTAGGGCGATATGGTTTGGCAGCTCTGTTAACACCGCGTTTAGGTCTTCTTTTGGCACTTCAATATGGCCGCTTAGGGTGATTTTTGGCATGCTCAAGTCTTCTCTATCCTTGGGTTGGTTATTAAGATCATACATCATATAAGTGACGGAAAAAGGCAGATGATCAAAGTGTTTGGTATCGCCTTTCACGAAGCCAAGTTGTTCATACCAATCTTGTAATCTAATGTGCTCACCTATCACACCAATGCTGATGAAACTCAGCTGGTCAGCTTTGGCTTGTTCAATGATATGGGCGACCAGTAAAGAGCCGATACCTTTGCTTTGTTGATCTGGTAACACGGATAGACGATTTAAATAGGCTTTGCGAACACCGGCTGAATGGGTGGGGACTTCGTAAGCCACACACGCAATAGGCACTTGGTTGTCGGTTAAAACAAAGTAGCGTTCGCCGCGCTCAAAGTCGTTTTCTACCCAGCTTGTTTGACAAAAAGAGGGATGCTTGGGGCCGTTATCTTGAGTGATCGCAAACTGTTTTGCCACAGGGCGGTTGGCTTCACGAATGAGTTGGGCAATGACATCGGATTGATCTGCGAATACTTCTTTTATCTGTCTCATGGTCTTCCCTTTTGTTTTTTTAGGCTCTTTTTTTAGAAAAGGCCCAATTAAATTTCACGGCGCTGACGGCGAGCAATATCAATATTACCCCCAGTATTTGCGTTAGGCTGATGTGGGTCGCAAAAGCCAAATGGTCGACAAACAAGGCGGTGATTGGGTAGATAAATGACAGTAGTGCAATCAAGCTGGTGGGGAGTTTTTGAAAGCTGTCATACATGATGATGTACATAAATCCGGTTAGCACGGCACCGAGAATCAACAAATCGATCCACTGATTGGTCTGCGTCGGTAGGTTGTCAAAATCGGCAAAGGGCAGGAGCATAAAAACCCCCACGATAACCTGCACCAAGGCGACAAAGGTGGACGGCACCTGACTGACTTTCTTGGTCACCAAAGTGGTCACGGTATACAGCAGCGCCGCACCTAAAGCGAGTAATAACCCGAATAGGGCGGAAGAACCTTCTCGGCTCATGTCATCAGAAAACAGTGCCTTGATCTTGTTGAAATCCAGTTCGACAATGAAAAACAACCCGACAAAGGCCAGCGCCAACCAAAATAACAAACTGCCAGACAGCTTTTCTTTGGTAATTAACGCACCTGTTATGACTAAAAACAACGGTTGCATATGGTAAGCCACCGTGGCGATAGAAAAGGGAATGTAATTGAACGAGGCAAATAGAAATATCCAGTTTCCTACTAACGTCATGCCGCCCAAAATAATCATCAGTAAGACGTTGCGCTGGAAGTATTCGCGACGAAGTAATCCGGCATAGTAGGCGTAACTTCCCAGCACCAGCGCACCGAACACGCAGCGAAACAGCACCACATTCCAAAAGGCTTGGCCTGAACTAATAACAAAATAGCCAATGGTGCCAGACAGCATCATAGCCGAGATAAGTTCGATACTGCCGATAGTATTGCTGGAACGATTCATGTGTGATTCCTCAAATAGTCCTCTTAGTAAAGTGTTCAGTTGAATACCTTTTTTCGAGGAAGTGTTCTATGGTGAATAGAATAGATCCGAAAGCCTAGCTTTGGCAGATATAAAAATAGGTAAATATCATAAAATACTGTCTATATCGGAGGTGAAAGTGCGAAATAGCCTAAAAAAAGAAGAGTATGCCTTAGACGGCATTGATACTAAGCTCATCGAGCTGCTTTATGGGAATGCCAGAACCCCTGTTACCGAGCTAGCGCGTGCTGTTGGCATGACCGCTCCCAGTGTTAATGAACGGCTCAAGCGTTTGGAAGAAAGTGGCGTGATAGCGGGCTATCGAGTGGAAGTGAACCCTAAGGTGCTGGGTTATAGCTTGATGGCGATTGTGCGTATGCGTCAGCTGCCGGGCAAATTAAAAGCGTTAGAAGCGTTAATCAGTTCGATACCGGAATTTGTTGAATGCGATAAAGTCACCGGTGAAGATTGCTATGTTGCGCGTTTATATTTGAAAGACATTAGTGAGCTAGATCCCATTTTAGATCGAGTGTCTGAACTAGCCGATACCAATACCGCTATTGTGAAATCGACGCCAGTGACACGACGTTTGTTGGTGTAGGGTGTGTCGTTAAGCCATGAAAAAGAGTAGAATTCTTAATTATTATCGCTATAACTATTCGTGTTACACACTTAGGACATTATGAATTCTGACGATTTATCCCGTATTGATAACCCATTATTACTCGACAATCAGTTGTGCTTTGCTTTGTATTCGACGTCTCTTGCGATGACGCAGTTTTATAAAGAGCCCCTGTCGGCCATTGGCCTAACGTATCCACAATATACGGTGATGTTGGTTTTATGGGAGCAAGATGGTGTGAGTTTAAAACACATAGGTGATGCTCTAGGACAAAAGTCTGGCGCTTTAACGCCTGTGATTAAGCGCATGGAAGCTGATGGTTTAGTGCAACGTTTGCGTGGGGTGGAAGATGACCGCAGCTTGAGCATTTGTCTAACGGAAAAAGGCAAGCAGCTCCGTGAACAGGGTCTACAAGTGAACCGCTGTGTGGCAGAAGCGTGTGGGATTGATTTGGCTGACGTGGTGGCTTTGCGGGAACAGTTGGTAGCCCTTAGAAAGAAATTACTCGGATAGGGGTTGCACAATAATAGTTATTGCAATAACATAAGTTCATCGGCTCATTTAGTGAGCCTTTATTTTTAATATTATTGTTATCGCGATAATGATTAAGTAAGCAATATTCATCAATAGTGTTATTAAGGAGCAATATTATGAAACCTATTTACAGCGCAACAGCAACATCCACTGGTGGCCGTGACGGTCGTTCTGTTTCATCTGATAACAAGTTGGATCTTGCTCTAAGCACGCCAAAAGAGCTTGGTGGTGCGGGTGGTGAAGGCACCAACCCAGAGCAACTGTTCGCGGCGGGTTACTCTGCTTGCTTTATCGGTGCTTTTAAATTGGTCGCTTCTCAACAAAAAGTGAAATTGCCAAATGACGTGAGTGTTAAAGCGACAATCGGTATCGGTGAAAACACCAATGGTGAAGGCTTCACTATCTGTGCCGATTTAGAAGTGGACGCACCGGGTGTAGAAAAAGAAGTGATTGAGCAATTAACAGAAGCGGCTCATAAAGTTTGCCCATATTCCAACGCAACGCGTGGCAACATTGAAGTGAACTTCTCTGTGAAGTAATGATTTTTGATTAAATCGCCAGTCTGAGAATCCCTTTTACGCTTTGGTGTAAAAGGGATTTTTTTTGATGGGTAGGCACTGACGTGTTTACCCTCTACACTGGTAGGCCGTAGGTTATTTAAATAAAGGAGAAAAGCATGGCACATCGAAAGCTTGAATCGCATGAGATTGAACAAGCATTGATCCAATTAAATACAGAAGCGTCAGATGACTGGTTAATTGAAGACGAAAAGCTAAGTAAAACCTTTAAATTCAAAGATTTCCAACAGGCCTTTGGCTTTATGACCCTGTGTGCTCTCTACGCAGAGAAGCAGGATCATCATCCAGAATGGTTTAATGTTTACAACACGGTCAAAATCCAATTAACCAGCCACGATGTGTCTGGTATCTCGAATAAAGACTTCGATCTTGCTAAGAAAATGGAAGCCTTCGCTTGCAGCATGTAGCCAATCATTCGTTAGGCTAAAGTCTGGCTTCCTCTTCTTGTGAGTTTATTAATTTGTCAAAATGGCAGCCAATAGCTGGCTGGAAGTAGGAACCAGACCCACTTTAAGATCAAAAGGTTTGAACACTTTGTTAATGATTTCGGCGGTGTAATTACCCTTATCATTTTCGATTTCAGATAACGTTTTACGCGACACGCCAGTTAATTGAGTGTAAGCATCTTGTCGTAAGCCAAGTACATTGACACGCAATTCCTTAAGTGCTGTACCCTGAGTCATTTCGTCTAATAATAGACGTTTGATGATTTGGTTAATGGCAATCAACTGCTCTTCTTTCGTCATTGGCTCTAAACTTTTTGATGCACGCTGACGTGGCGTATGAGCGGATGACGTGTCTGATTCAGTTTTATTAGAAATAGCCTCTGTCTTTTTTACTGCCACAACGAGCTCATTAATCACGTCCACCGGTTTGTTCACTGACTCGACTGGCGCTTTGTTTTTTGTCTCTTTTTTTACTTTGCTCTGTTTTTTTACTTCTGACTTGTTCTGCTTCTTTTTCTTTAACTCATTTTTCTTGGATTTTGCTTTATGCTTTTTCATCGGCTGAGCGCTGTCTAATTGCCCTTTCATTTTCATTTAGTTGTCTCCTTAAAAGCTTTAAAAAAGCAAAGTTGGATGTGGTGAATAACAACAGAATACAGACCTAATATGACAGATAAGTAACAATAATAACGAAGGCAATATTTTTTATGAGAGTACTAGGGTGTGACCGGCCGATATCTTGTCCTCAATCCTGTTTCAGGACGTTTTGTCGATGTATTCCATTCATAGTGCGTTTTTTAAAACGCACTTTTAAGGAAAATATCATCATGAAATGGTTAACGGTTTTGGCTTTGTTTTTTGCCTGTTGGGTGTCGAATGCGGTTGCGCATTCAGTAGGCTTTGATCAAGTACTTCTGTATGCAAACAGTGATAGGCCTATAAAGGCGAGTGTGTGGTATCCATCTCAAACTCGGATTCCCAAAGAGCGTATCGCTGAAAATGCGGTTTTTGTTGGGACGGATGCCGTGCGTTTGGGGACGCCGTTGCAAGGAGAATTCCCAGTGGTGATTCTCTCTCATGGTTACCGTGGCAATTGGCGTAATGAAAATTGGCTGGCAACGCGACTCGTGCAAGATGGTTATATTGTGGCGGCATTGGATCACCCGGGCACCACCACTTTTGATCACAATCCTTTGGCCGCGTCACAATGGTGGAGACGTGCGACGGATGTGTCTCGCTTGCTAGACTGGCTGCTCGCACAATCCTATTTAGTAAAGCATATTGATGAAGAGAATATTACGGCGATAGGGCATTCATTAGGCGGGTGGACGGTAATGTTGCTGGCGGGCGCTGAATTTGATCGCAACCAGTTAAAGCAAGAATGTGAGATTTATAACAATCCACGTACTTGTGGTTTGATGGCGGAATTGGGACTGGATCAGCCACAAATAGCTGAGCCAACCAATAGTCTAAAAGACGCACGTATTAAGCGGGTGGTGACGTTGGATCTGGGTTTAGCAAGAAGTTTGTCTCGCCAGAGTTTACAAGCGCTCACCACACCGACTTTAATTCTTGCCGCGGGTGTTGATATTGGCGACTTGCCGCAAGAAAAAGAATCTGGCTTTCTCGCCCAGTTTATTCCGAAGCAACATCGAGACTACATTGTCTACCCTGATGCCGCGCACTTTAGTTTTATGCAGCTGTGTAAACCCAATGCTATTGCTATGCTAGAAGAGGAAGTGCCGGGGGATGGCATTGTTTGTCGAGATGGTGATTGGCGTTCTAGAGAAGAGCTTCATCAAGCCATGTATCTGGATATTATTCACTTCCTGCACGCCTCTTAACTTTTCATATTGGCGCGACGAAAGGCACTTGGCGTTTGTTGCGTCACTCTTGAAAACTCTCGATGGAAGTTAGATTTTGTCTGAAAGCCAGAGTCCAAATAAATTTGGGTGATGGCTTTGTCGGTTGTGAGTAGAAGCGTTTTTGCTCGCTCAATGCGATATTCATTCACCACTTGTGAGATGTTCCGACCATACGTTTGATTAATGGCGGCAGATATCTGTCGTGCCGGAATGCAGGCTTTGCGCGCTAGCCTGTCGAGAGTCAGATCAGGGTCGAGAAACACTTCTTTGGTGCTCAGTAAAACATCTATCTTGTGTACTATATCGCTTACTTCATCGTCTGTGAGTGGCGCTGATGTTTTTTCTTTCTGTGCTTCTTGAGGGAGGGTGTCTTGCTCTTCAGGGCTGGCTTCTTTTTGGCTTGGCGCCATGCTTAAGCTCATCATAATCACGGCAACTGACAGCATAGGCAGTAATGTCGCATGACCAATAGCAAGAATAATGAGCGCATGTTCACCCGCAAACAAGGCAAAATCGACCGCTAAAGCGCCATCAATCATGGCAGATATTAATAGAATCGCACCGGCGATGCGTTCGGCTTTTAAAGCGTTGTCTATGTCAGATAAGCGTACTTGTTCTGGTAGGTTCGATGTTTTAAACGAGGCTCGCAACAGTGCAATTCCGTAACTGATATACAGCAAGGTCAAAGCGGGATCTAAAGGGGGTCGCCAGAACGGGTAGCTAAAAGACGACAAAATCACCAATACTGGCGGTAAAAGGTGCCAGATCTTGAGCTTGTAGTTTTTGTGAGCACTGGAAAAGCAATACCAAGCCGTAACCGGAATACAGGAGGCCAAAATAGGTTGCAGCAACCGAAATAGTGGATAATCAAAGGTCCAGCGCAAACCGACAACCGTGGTTGTTAACGCGCACAAGGCGATAAAAACAAATGCCGAGCGGGTGGTTTCTTCTCGACGAATAAATAATAGCGCCGCCAAAATACCTAACAGCAGGGCAACCACAAAGGGTAAAGGAATGGCGATCATTCTGACTCCGTTTTACGCATCAATTTATCTTCATTAGGCAGGATTATGTCCTAAAAAACCTTCAAGGACGTCCTTAATCTTGTTCTAGGACGTTATTTTCTGCGCTAAACGCTAGATTTTACACTTCTATCATCCTGCGTTGGAGGAAAGTATGAATGGCTATGTTGAGGCGTGGAAGCGTTATGCAGAATTTTCTGGCAGATCGTCGGTGGCTGAATTTTGGCAATTTTTTTGGGTGAATTTTTGCATCTCGTTAGTGTTTATTGTTTTAGAAATTTTCTTTAAAGAAGTTTGGAAAGTAGAGGCTATTTATAGCTTGTTGGTGTTCTTGCCTATGTTGTCTGTAACCGTTCGGCGTTTAAAGGATACCAATCGTTCCGCTTGGTGGTTGCTGGTGGTGTTGCTTCCTGCTGTCGGCATGGTGGTTTTGATCATTTTATTGGCTTTGCCCAGTGAGCCCGACAATGATGTTGGCCATTATCCACAAAACAGCGCAATACAATAAACAGGAGACAAACATGAAATATGTGAATAACTTACCCCACTTATCCACCGTGTTATGCTCAATTTTGCTACTTTTGTCGCTTGCTGCCTGCAGTAATGACACAAAAAGCTCGGTTAACGGCAATCTAGAATGGACTGATGGTATCAAGGCGGTGGTGTATATTGAGTCTCCCAAAGTGGGCACCTTGTTGAATCTGCGAGGTATCGCGGGAAAAGGGGTGATCATCGTCAAAAACGATAAGCAATCCGCAGGGCAAACGGCGTGTCTCTCATCGCCGATTCGACTTGCTGCAGGAGATTTTGGCGGTGCAAGTATTGGTATTCAAGCCGCTGAGCCGATTCGCCTTTATATTTATTCCAACAAAGTTAAGTCTGAGCTTATGTCTGGGAACGAAGTGGTTAGTGAAGATTATGTGATTACTGATCACAGTGATGCCAAACTTGGCGATATTAAAATTGAATCTGGTTTAACGCTTAATTATGGTTTTGTGCTTAATCCTGGGGAATGGTCTTGGTCATCGGTATTTGGGTTAGATCAAGAGTCTGTATTGTGCGAAGAATTGGCTGCACTTTAAAAAGGAGCCTCTGGAAGCATTTGCGCCAGAGGCTTGGTATTGTTTAGACATCCAAGAAGGTTTGTTCAAACAAGTCCGCTGGTAATGGTTTGCTGAATAAATAACCTTGGTAAATATCACAGTCGAGGCCTTTTAAAATATTGAATTCAATACTGTGTTCAATACCTTCTGCGACGACTTCTAAGTTAAGCTTTTTACAAAGCGAGATGACGCTTTCCACCATAGTAAATAGGCTGTCGTCTTTGCTCATATTGGAGATAAAAGATTTGTCTATTTTCACTTCATCAATGGGCAGTTTCCATAAAGAGTTAAGTGATGAAAACCCCGTACCGAAGTCATCAAGAGAAATGGTGATACCGTGCTCCCTTAAATCCGTTAAGGTGGAGATGGCCTCTTGATAATTCTTCATAAAAACCGATTCCGTGATTTCTAAGCGAATCATGCTTTCTGGGATACCGTGCTTCTTGAGGGTGTTCAATAGGTCTTCTTCAAAATTCGGCTCAATCAGTTGAATCGGGCTGATATTCAAAGACAAGGTTTTGAGGTGTATAGGTTGCTTGCGTTTTAACCATTTCGCTAGTTGCTGGCAAGCGTTGTCAATAATCTGCAAACCAAGAGGATAAATTAGGTTATTTTTTTCAGCGATTTCAATAAAAATGTCAGGGCTTACAAAACCAAACTTTTCATGATGCCAGCGGGCGAGCACCTCAGTGCCTACCACTTTTTTTTGTACATTCACCAAGGGCTGGTAATGAAGGTCTAGACAATTTTCGGCCATGCAATCTCGTAGATCCATGGTCAAAATGGCTTTTTTATTAAAGAGGTCTTGGTCTTTATGATCGAAAATATGAAAGCGATTTTTGCCCTTATTTTTGGCGGAGTACATGGCAATATCGGCTTGCTTTAGGGTTTCATTAAAGTCCAACATTTTGACGTCTTCGGAAATAATGCCCATGCTGGGGGTAATGACAAGAGTATGTGTATTATCCAAAATGGGTTCGCCAATACGCTGAATAATTTTATCGGCGATGAGCTCGGCTAAGGTCGGGTCGGGCAAGACTTGATGAGTTATAACCACGACAAACTCATCACCACCTAAACGTGCGACTAGGTCATTGGAAGAGGTGCATTCATTCAGTCTTTGCGCGATCGTAATGAGCAATCTATCGCCTGTATCATGTCCCATGAAATCATTGACGTCTTTAAAATTATCCAAATCGATAAAGAGCACAGACACATGGCTAATGTATTTTTGATCTTTAAGATTTTCGATAAATGAACGTAAATGCTCTCGATTGGCTAACCCGGTTAGCGGGTCAAAATAGGCGCTTTTTTCTAACTGATTAATACGCATTTGGCTGCGTTTCGTACTAAAGAAATTTTTGCCTGAATTGAAAATGATCTCTAGTAAGTTGTGGTCTTGTTCTTCCCAAGGGGTGCTTTCTCCAGCGATATTTTGACGCCATAATGCAAAAGAGCTTCTAGGTTCTAGATGTCTTTCATTGTTTTCAATAACGATATTGACCGTTTGTGGTACGCCTCCCCACTTTATGGTTTTGGAGACTTCTTCTTTGCCGATAAAAACATAAAAGTCATTGGGGACTTTGGCTCTTATCATGGCAATACCAACCATTGTCTCAAGTCTAGGTATTTTATGCGCTTCTTGGTGCAGTTTTTCAGAGTTAAAGTGGGTTGCGTCTTGGTCTTTAAAAAGTGTTTTTAAGGCGTCAATAGTCTCACCTCCAAGGTCCAAAAAGGTGGTTCCTTTTAGAACATAAGACTGCTCCCGATAAATAATGCCAATAAAATGGTACCCAGTAATTTTTTGAATTTTCTGTAGTATCGATTCAAATAAGGCAGCCGAGATGTTAGCCATATGAGCTTGGTTGAACGTCGCCTCAATATAGGATTGGGCATTCATCACATAGGTGAGACGTTTGATCTTTTCAGCAGGGACTAGATAGGATGTGATGACTTCGCTAAATAGTTCTCCTGACACTCGAAGCTGCGCGATCACATCATTAGTAGGTGTTTTACGTTCATTATGATGAAAAACCACCATCCCCCATAGCTGGTCCCCTTTCATTATCGACAAGGATAAGGAAGAGCCGACTTTCATGTTTTTAAGATAACGGCGGTGCACTGTCGACATGCTTCTTAATACCGATAAGCTTTGGTCAAGCGGTTCACCATTTGGTAATAATGATGGTTCTAGTTTAGAGGGGGCGGCATCAACATCGGCAAACAGGCGTATCGGGCTCAATGCATACAAAACACGGGCTTGCTTAGGGATATCTTCCGCAGGGAAGCGCATTCCGTGATATTTGACTTCTTCTCTTGCTGATACCGCTTCAGCGACGACTTCCCCTGACCAGTCAGGTAAAAAGCGATACATCATCACGCGATCATATTCCGTGTAATCTTGTAACTGATTGACTAGCGTATCAAATAAAGTGGTTTCATCATGAGATGATTTAAGCAAGGCGACCATATTATCAATGTGCGATAACAACACATTGGTATCGTATTGAGTGCCTTTATTCGGGGAGAACTCTAAACTAATCCAGCCTTTTGCCAGATGCGCAAAACATCCCCAAGACGATGATTGAACGATTCCAGCATCGGTCATTTCAAGAGAGACTGACTTTTTCGACGATAGCGTCGCTAGACAGGATACATCGCTAAATTCCACCCACTCACCGATATGACTGCCTATGAGCTCTGAATATTTACTTGGATCAATTGGGGAGGTTTCTTTTAGGCGGTCCAATGTATTACTTGAGTGTTGGACAACACGATATGAGTCTGGGTCAAGAATTAACTGAAAGCCATGTGGCTGAATTGAGCCCATAATCTGTATTGCTTCTGAAGCGCATTGCTCGGCTTCTGCCTTGGTGATTTTCCTTGTCTCAACTATTTCTTTAGTCATATTCCATGTCTCATAACGTTAAAAGTACTGGACGCTTAAAGCTAAGGGGGGACGATCTTGGGTATTATCTATAGATGATTATTTACTCTGTTGTATCCGGTAGAACAATACCAGAAAGACCGATAATATTCATTTAGATGAATGTATTTTGTACCTTATAATCTACGATAAAGTAAGAGGAAAATAGGGTATTTTAGCCGTTTAGTAACCCATAGAACTGCTTATTTTTAAAGGGAGTTAATGTGAAAAAAATCGCTTTGACTGCATGCCTTTTGTCTGTTGGCTGCTCTAGCGTGCCATTGGACAGTATGCTTAAGCTGAGTGCTTTCGATGAAAGCCGTTTTTTAAGTTTGAATCCGCACGAATTAAGAAGTCGAATTGAAGTGGACAGTCCGCTGAAAATTGATGTCGATAAAACAAACTTATCGCTAAAACTGGACTCCTCTAGTGGAGATTTAGTGTTTGATTATCCGTTGAAACTTCTTCTTGTGAAAGATTTACCTGCCGAAGCTCATTGGTTTTCCCCTATACCACCAAGAACCCAATACGTACTTGCTCTGTCCGATGAGGCAATAGATAACTTTACTGCCTTGCAAGCCAGCATGCGTGTAGAGCAACCGAAGCGCTATCATTTGACTATTGATACAGAATTTCAACATAGGTCAGAAGAGCAAAGCGAGGCCGTGCTTTCTGTGTCGATCAAAATGTCAGCAGAAACGGATTACATCACTTTATTGGATAGGGTGTCGATCGATGTTAAGGAGGAACAACTATGATTCGTGAACTGAGTGCCGAAGATATTAATGATGTTGTATCTATTTGGTATTCGGCGTCGGTGAAGGCTCATGATTTTATTGCGGAAACCTTTTGGGACTCGCAAAAAGAGTCGATGCGTGATGTTTATATACCGAATAGTGAAACTTGGGTTTATTGCCAAGATAGCCGTATTTTAGGCTTCATTTCTTACCATCAAGGTTTTGTTGCTGCCCTGTTTGTTTCTCCTGACGCGCAATCTAAAGGTATTGGCACAGCTCTGCTTAATACGTTGAAAGATTGCCATCAGTCACTCAGCCTGACGGTTTATGCTGAAAATAGTCAAGCTTATTCCTTTTATAGCCAACAAGGTTTTGCTGAATTAGAGCGCAGACCTTGTGAGCATACGGGTCATGAAGAAGTCTTAATGTCTTGGACATTAAATGCTTAACAATATTGATAAGGGAGTTCTATAACATGTTGATACGCGAAGCTAAGCGAGAAGATTCAAGCACCATTCTTAGGTTTGTTAAAGAGTTGGCTGCTTATGAAAAAGCAGAGCATGAAGTGCTGGCAACCAAGGAGATGATTGAAAGCTCTATCTTTTCCGAGCATTCCACAACTAAAGCCATCATTTGTGAGAGTGAGGGTAATCCAATTGGTTTTGCTGTGTACTTTTTTAACTATTCCACATGGTTAGGAAAGCATGGTTTATATCTTGAGGATTTGTATGTGTCACCGTCAGAACGAGGCAGTGGTGCTGGAAAAGCGTTACTAAAACATTTGGCAGGAATCGCTGTAGCGAATGACTGTGGGAGATTTGAATGGAGTGTTTTAGATTGGAATAAACCCGCTATCGATTTTTATGAATCACTAGGTGCTAAGCCTAAGAGCGAATGGCTAGGGTATCAGTTAACGGGAGAGTCTCTTGCCGCTTTGGCGGCTTTTTAAATTATAAACTGTGTGGTTGAAGGGCTTTGTTCCCAAATCCTAAAGCTTAAAATATGGCGTTTTATCAACTTGATTTGTCGAGAATTGAACAAGGCGCTCCGCTGTTTTGATCTGCGATATCGCCTTGACTGTGTTGCGTCTTTGGTGGAATAAAAGCAGAGACGTTAATCGAGAACCGATGGGTCTTGTTTAATCATCAGTGCTTTCATTTCTTCAAAGTGGCGGCGAGAAAAATCTGTGATTTTCTCCCAATCCTGCGCGGTCTTTTCGGCCACTTCATCGGATAACACATTGAGAGCTTGCCCTGTCGACCAAGCCGTGACCAGAATTTGGCAGGCTCTTTCTAGTGTCCAAATATCATCGAATGCGATACCGATATCCGAGCTTGTGACCATCACGCCGTGATTGCCCATCAGCAGTCTGCTGTTGTTGGCGAGTAACCCAGATAATCGAGCGCCTTCTTCTTCGGTATCGGCCATGCCACCAAACATGGTGTCAACAGAGACCCGATTGAAATAGCGTGCGGTGTTTTGATCGATAGGAGGAATATTCGGCGATTTCATTGTGGAAATGGCCGTTGTGTACACAGGGTGCAGGTGCATAGCCACACGTACATGAGGCAGGCGTTGGTGCAACTGACCGTGAATAGACCAAGCCGTCGCATCGACTTCTGGTCGTTCTGCGTTGGATGCATCGTCGGCGTCCAAGAGCAATAAGTCACTCGCTTTGATTTGAGAAAAGTGTTTCCACTTTGGGTTGAGTAAAAACTGTTTGCCGTCATCGGATACGGCCGCACTGAAATGATTGGCGACGGCTTCGTGCATCCCCAAATGGGCAATGATGCGAAAGGATGCGGCAAGATCGATACGGAGCGTTTCTTCGATTGAAAGAGCCATAGGTGCCTCCCAAAAAAAGCGTACGCAGATGACTGCGTACGCTTTGACGTTGTTTAGTTAGACATCAGTGTTTTGAGGTCTTCTTCAGTTGGCGCTTGGAAGTGGTATTTCTTAAGTAGCGCTTCGTATTCCGGTGTCTTTTTGTATTTTTCCAGACCAGCAATTAATGCTTCTTTTACTTCATCGTTGCCTTTCTTAACGCCAAAGCCGTTTAGTACTGGGTAGAGTAAGGTGTCCGACGATAAAGTCACGCGATTGCCTAAGCGTTCAACAATACCACCTGCTACCGCGGCATCAGTGATTTGTGCATCAATGGCACGAGACAACATGGCTTGTGTGGTTTGTGGGTCCGTTGGATATTCATTGATCTTTATTGGTTCTAAACCATTGGCTTCACAGTATTCAGCAGAGACTTTTCTTACGGGTTTCAACCATGCCGTTCCTGCCATAGAGCCGATAGTGTGTCCGCAGAAATCTTCAGGGGTTTTAGGTTGGTAGTCGCTGCCTTTAACCGACAAAATAGATACGCCACTTTTTAGGTAAGGAATCATATCAATGACTTTTAAACGTTCTTCCGTGATGTACATAGCCGAGTTGGTGATATCAAAACGGCCGCCACGTAAACCTGGGATCAAGTTCGCCCAACGTGTATCAAGAGTGACAGACTCTCGTCCCATGACTTTCGCTAAGCCGTCTAAGAATTCGATATCAAATCCCGCTGGCTTGTTATCTTTCATATATTCATAAGGGTAAAAAGTGACATCAGAGCCCGCAATGATCTTGCCACTTTCCTTAAAGGCCATGGCATTCATCGAAGAAACGGTTAATAGCGCTCCGGCCGCTCCTAGGGCGAAAGAGCGAAGAGTTTTGCCGTGATTTTTTTTAAGCATAGTCATATTTTGAGTTCCTTTTGAGTGATATAGAGAGTCTGGTTTTTTTAATCATTAAGTTAGTGAAACGTCCTTGAGGAAAGATTCAATTCTTGGGTTGTTTCCTTCACGAAGGACTTGGGGGGAGTTGTCACAGACCACTCGACCTTGTTCCATAAAGACGACACGGTCTGATACTTTGAAGGCAAAGCTCATTTCGTGTGTCACGATCACCATAGTGATGCCTTCTTGCGCTAAATCCTCGATGACTTGTAAAACTTCATTCACTTTCTCTGGATCCAGTGCCGAGGTGGGCTCATCAAATAGCATGATTTGAGGGCGCATCATCAGCGCTCGAGCAATAGCAACACGCTGTTGTTGGCCGCCCGACAATTGATGAGGGTACTTCCAAACATGGTCTAACATGCCCACTTTATAAAGCAGTTGGTAAGCTTGCATTTCCAAGTCTTTACGAGTGCCCATTTTGTGATAACGAGGGGCCAACATAAGGTTTTCAAGCACGGTTAAGTGTGGGAATAAGTTGAAACTTTGGAATACCATGCCAATTTGCGTGCGCAGCTCCGCATTCTCCACAAAGCGTGTTTTGTCTGGGCTTGAACGTAGTAGCTTTAAGAAAGGCTGGCCGTTCAGATCAATAGCACCATTATCCAACTGCTCAAGTCCGTTAAGCAGACGAATTAAGGTGGTTTTTCCTGAGCCAGATGGCCCTATAACCGACACGACTTCTCCGCTATTAATGCTCAAGTTGACTGAGCCAAGTACTTCTACATTATTAAAGGCTTTGTGGAGTTTGGTCGCTTTTAAGGCTGGGCCGTCATAACTCGTTGTTGGCGTAATGGTGGCGGCCGGTGCATTTTTTACTTGCTCAATGAATTCAGCAGAAGGCTGCTTGGTGGTTTTGCGCTTGGTAACGTCAAGGTAGTTTTCTAATTTACCGAGCAGAAAATCAAATACAGTAACGATCAGCACATAATAAATGGCAACCGCGGCCATGGTTTCTAGGACTAAGAAGTTTTGCGTATAAAGACGCTGACCCACCATGAGCACTTCTGTCAAAGAAATGACCGATACTAAAGAGGATAACTTCACAATCGAGATGAATTCATTCGTCAGAGAAGGCAATGCTACTCGCAGGGCTTGTGGAATCACAATTAACCATTGAGCACCGGCAAACCTAATACCTAAGGCTCTAGCCGCTTCACTTTGCCCTTTAGGGATAGAGAGCAGACCACCACGATGAATTTCGGCAACATAGGCACTTTCACACATCACCATCGCGATTAAGCCCGCCCAAAATGGGTCTGAGAGAAGGCCACCGGTGGAGGGGAACAATTGCGGCATGTTGTATACGAAAATGAGCAGTACCAATAAAGGCAAGCTACGAAACAGCCAAATATAAAATTTTGATGGTGCGTTGAACACAACCAGTTTAGATTGTTTACCTAACGCCAATACAAATCCTACAATGATGCTTAGCACCCAACTTGCAAGACTAAGCTTTACCACTGTCCAGCTTGCCCACCAAAAGTCAGAGAAGCTAAACAAGCTAAACAAGTAGTTCCAATCGAACATCATAAAATGATCACCTTACTTCCAGAAAAATAATCAGGTACTGCTTCATATCAAGGAAATGAAACGGCTAATCTGCTTAATCACTATGGAGCGATATCAGGAAGTCAGGCAATTACAATTTTCTTCTCTTCTAGTTTTAAAAAAACTATCTAGTACCAGCCTCTGTCATATTAAAAAAATCATGCACTCAATTAGTTAATTGAATCTTTTCGAAGGCTTTTTTTGCACCAAAAAAGCTCAAGAAAAAACAGGCCTTTTGCTTATGGTCGTTTCGATTTTGGCGGGTGAATTTAAAAATGTTTTAAAAAACAAATGTTTGATTCTGGTTGACGTATTTAGATAGGGGCTGGCATTTGCATTGCTAAGTAAAAAACTATGTAGTTAATAGTATAAAAGACATTTTTTAAATTCAGGTGAGTCATGTATGAGATATTTTACCTTAAAGCAGCTTAATTACTTCACCACTGTCGTGGACACCGAAAGTATTGCCGAGGCATCGAGAAAGCTTCACATTGCTCAGCCTTCTATTTCCATTGCGATCAAAAATTTAGAAGATTCTTTTGGTCAGCAGTTGCTGATTAGGCATCATGCTCAAGGTGTTTCTTTAACGCCCAGTGGCCGTCGTTTTTATGATAAAGCCCGGGAGTTATTGCGCTTTTCACACGAGTTTGAACAAAACACCTTAGCGAACAGCGACACGACCAGCGGAAAAATCTCCATCGGCAGTTTTGAGTCCGTTGCCCCATTGTATATTCCTAAACTGATTGCTGGTTTTAAGCGTCAATATCCTGATATTGAAATACAGCTCATGGATGGCGAACAGCATGAAATCATGGTGGGTCTGCATCGAGGTCAATTTGATATGGCTTTTTTATATGACCTAGAGTTGGATAACTCGATAAGAAAAGAACCGCTAAATGCCCCTCATAAACCTTATGCCTTGTTACCAGTGGATCATCCTTTGGCGGCGAATCCCACTGTCACCTTAGAAGCTTTGAGCCGTGAACCTATGGTGTTGTTAGACGTGATCCCGAGTCGAAATTATTTTTTGAGTATTTTTACTGAAAAAGGCTTACATCCTGAGGTGGCCTACACGTCACCTTCAATTGAAATGGTGCGTTGTATGGTGGGGCAAGGTCAGGGGTTTTCGGTGTTGGTTACGCGCCCTTGTTCCAAAATGACTTACGATGGTCAAGAGTTGGCTTATGTTGAAATTGAAGATGAGATGGAAAGTTCCGCTTTGATTATGGCGCATTTGAAAACCAATGAACCCACCAAACCGGCCCGCTTATTTATGGACTATTGCCGGGCTTTTGACCTAGATAACAACATGGAGGTAGTCGGTTGATGGTATTTGTGACTTTCTCATAAATTTGGGTCGCAAATGTGTTTGGTTAATATTTTATCTATCTAGATCGTATATTAATAATAATTTACTGAGGTTATAGGCTGCCATAAGCTGATTTTAATCCCCGATGGGAACGTATAAATCCGTATAAAAGGCGAGCATAAATGACAGCTAAAATCCAACATATTGACACTCTTATTGTGGGTGCGGGCCAGGCAGGCATCGCTATGAGCGAACACCTTACTCGCCAAAACGTACCTCACATTGTATTAGAAAAAAGTCGTATAGCCGAAGCATGGCGTACTCGACGTTGGGATTCATTAGTGGCGAATGGGCCAGCTTGGCATGACCGCTTTCCAGGGCTAGAGTTTCCTAACGTCGACCCAGACTGCTTTGTGAAAAAAGACAGTGTTGCAGATTACTTTGAAGCGTATGCGGAAAAATTCGAAGCGCCTGTTCATACCGGTGTCGAAGTTCACAGCGTAACCCAAGAGCAAGGCGTTAGCGGCTTTAAGGTGGTGACCTCTGAAGGCGTTTATCAAGCTCAGCGCGTGGTATCCGCGACAGGCCCTTTTCAAACGCCTGTGATTCCGGCAATCGCACCCAAAAATCCCGATCTGTATCAAATCCATTCTGCTGATTATCGTAACCCTGAGCAATTGCCAGAAGGCGCGGTCATGGTGGTCGGTGCTGGCTCTTCTGGTGTGCAAATCGCCGATGAACTGCTGCAATCTGGTCGTAAAGTGTATCTTTCTGTTGGCCCACATGATCGTCCACCACGTAGTTACCGTGGCCGCGACTTTGTCTGGTGGTTAGGTGTATTAGGGTTGTGGGATGCCGCGGCAAATGAGCCTGGAAAAGAGCACGTTACCATTGCGGTTAGTGGCGCCTTGGGAGGCAAAACCATTGATTTCCGTAAGCTCGCAAAAGAAGGCATGAATTTAGTCGGCCGCACGCAATCCTTTGAAGGAGATCATGCGATTTTTGGTGCTGATCTAGCGACAAATATCCGCGAAGGGGATCAAAACTATTTGTCTCTTTTGCGCCAAGCGGATGAGTATATTGCTAAAAATGGCTTAGATCTCCCTGAAGAGCCAGAAGCTCATCAATTACTCGAAGATCCAGATTGTATGACCAACCCGATACTGGATTTAAACCTGAGTGAAGCTGGCGTTACCTCAATCATTTGGGCGACAGGTTACTCAACCGAATATAACTGGTTAGAAGTGGACGCGTTTGATGAAAAAGGTCAACCCGATCACCACCGTGGTGTATCTAAAGCGGCGGGCATCTACTTTCTTGGGCTGCCTTGGCTTTCTCGACGCGGTTCAACCTTTATCTGGGGTGTCTGGCACGATGCGAAATATATAGCGGACCAAATCGTCATTCAGCGCCAATACCAACATTATCCAGATCAAGCTTAATTGGGAGAGCATTATGCCAACGCACACTCGTATCCGAATGTTTAATACAAAAGAGACATATCCGAATCAAACCCTTGATAACGATCTCTGTCAGGCTGTCGTAGCGGGCAATACTGTCTACGTTCGAGGCCAAGTTGGAACGGATTTTGACGGCAACCTTGTTGGTTTAGGGGATCCTCAAGCCCAAGCCGAACAGGCGATGAAAAACGTTAAGCAGTTGTTGGAAGAAGCCGGCAGTGACTTATCGCATATCGTTAAAACGACGACTTACATTACCGATCCAAGGTTTAGAGAGCCTGTTTACCGTGAAGTCGGTAAATGGTTAAAAGGCGTGTTTCCTATTTCTACTGGTTTGGTGGTCGCTGGTTTGGCGCAGCCACAGTGGTTGATGGAAATTGATGTGATTGCCGTGATTCCAGAAACGGATAAATAAGGAGAATTCATATGACGATATCGATAACAGCGTATTGTCCTGATTCGGGCCAATTTGGTATTGCGATCAGCTCTTCTAGTATTGCGGTTGGAGCGCGTTGTCCTTGGTTAATGGCGGGTGTGGGAGCGGTATCTAGTCAGAACATCACGCTGCCAGTCTTAGGGCAAAAAACGCTCGATCAATTGAGTGCAGGCAGCTCGGCGGATCAAGCGCTTAAAGCCGCTTTGGCCCAAGACACCTTTAGTGCTTATCGACAAGTGACCGTGATTGATGCAAATGGCGAGGCCGCCTGTTTCAGTGGCACAGAAACATTAGGTGTGCATCACATGAAGAAAGGCATTAACTGCGTTGCCGCAGGCAACATGCTGTCTGATTCATCCGTGATAGATGCCATGGTAGCCGGGTTTGAAAGTGCTACAGGTGAATTAACAAGCCGTTTGTTGGAAGCCCTCAAGGCAGGTATTCAGCACGGTGGCGAAGCGGGACCTGAGCATTCTGCGGCAGTGAAAGTCGTGGATGATTATCCTTGGCCGCTCGTTGATTTGCGCGTTGATTGGGCCGATGAAAACCCAGTCGATGAGCTGATGGCTTTATGGCAAGACTATGAGCCGCAGATGAACGCGTATGTCACCAGAGCGCTTGATCCTCGTAAAGCGCCTAGCTACGGTGTTCCAGGTGATGAGTAAGACCCAAGAAACGCATCATGCCAGCGTACGCTCATTGTTGAGTACCTTGTTGTCTTTTGATACCACGAGTCGTGAATCGAACCTTAAATTGATTGAGTTTATCCAAGACTACCTTGATAAACTTGGTGTGGAATCGACCCTGATTTATAACGACGAACGTACCAAAGCCAACTTGTATGCTCGACTTGGGCCTGCTGGCGATGGTGGGGTGATGCTGTCTGGGCATACCGATGTCGTTCCTGTTGATGGTCAGAAATGGACCTGTCAGCCATTTGAATTGACGGAACAAGACGGCAAATACTACGGTCGAGGCAGCGCGGATATGAAGGGCTATCTCGCCTGTGTGCTGGCGATGATGCCGAGTTTTCAGTCGAAAACATTGAGAATGCCGGTCTATCTTGCCTTCTCCTATGACGAAGAAGTTGGCTGTTTAGGCGTACGCAGCTTAATTGATCACCTAAATACCTCTCTTGAAAAGCCTGCTTTATGCATTATCGGTGAACCGACCAGTATGAAACCTGTGTACGGTCACAAAGGTAAAGTGGCTATGCGCTGTAAGGTGCATGGTAAAGCGTGTCATTCCGCCTATGCGCCAGAAGGTGTCAACGCCATTGAGTACGCCGCGCAGATGATTTCACAGCTGTCTACCTTGGCCGAACCTTTGAAGCAGCAAGTGGACGATCGCTTTGATCCACCCTACAGTACCTTGCAAACTGGGGTGATTAAAGGCGGCATTGCTTTGAACATCGTACCGGAGTTCTGTCAGTTTGATGTGGAGATGCGCTACTTACCTGGGGTCAACGCACAAGAAACATTTGATTCATTAGCCGACTACGCTAAGCAGACGTTAGAACCTAAGATGAAGGCCATTTCAGAGGACTCGACGATTGAGCTAGAAGCTTTGTCGGCGTATCCACCACTGTTAACCGATAAACAGTCTGAATTCGCTCAATGGATGGCTCAATGGGCTGAAAGCGAAGCATTTCAAACGGTGGCCTTTGGGACGGAAGGCGGGCTCTTTGACGAAGCGGGGGTCGCCACTATGGTGTGTGGTCCGGGTAGCATGGATCAAGGACATAAGCCGGATGAGTTTGTTTCTATTGAGCAAATACAACAATGCTCGAAAATGTTGCAAAACCTATGTGACTGGCTGACTACTGAGTAACAATACCTACTAAAAAAGCCAGCGTGTTTGTATAAAACACGCAGGCTTTTTTTTGTATTCATCAGTCGTTTCGAGAATTAAAGCACCGCACCGATAAATTGTTTCAGTTCATCGGTCTGCGGGTTAGATAACAGCGTTTTAGAATCCCCTTGTTCCCAGACTTTGCCTTGGTGCATGAAGACTACTCGGCTACCAACATCGCGGGCGAAGTTCATTTCATGGGTCACCAGTACTAAGGTGATGCCTTCTTCTGCCAGTTGTTCGAGCACTTTTAATACTTCGCCAACCAGTTCAGGGTCGAGTGCAGACGTAATTTCATCGCACAGTAGGACTTTTGGTGACATGGCTAAAGCGCGGGCAATAGCGACACGTTGTTGCTGTCCACCGGATAGTTTTTCTGGAAAACTGTCGAATTTTTCGGCCAGTCCTACTTTTTCTAGCATGGCACGGGCCGTTTTTTCAGCTTCGGCTTTGCTTTTCTTTAACACGATCGTCGGTGCGAGCATGACGTTTTCGCCCACTGTCATGTGTGGGAAAAGATTGAAGTTTTGGAAGATCATTCCAACACTCAGTGCAAGGCGACGTACTTGAATGTCTTCACTGGTGACCTCTTTTCCATCAACCGTAATACCGCCGTCTTGGTATTGCTCCAAGCCATTAATGCAGCGCAATAGAGTACTTTTACCTGAACCACTCTTGCCGATGATAGACACCACTTCGCCCGCTTTGATATCGAGATCAATGCCTTTTAGCACATGGTGTTCGCCATAGTATTTATGGACTTGATGTAAGTTAACGAGAGACATTGAATTTTTTCTCCAGATGCTTGCTGTACAAAGACAATGGATAACAAAGTACAAAATAAATAAGAGCGACTAGGGTGAATATTTTGAAGGGTTCAAAGGTGGCATTGTTTAACATGGTGCCTACTTTCGTTAGCTCCACAAAACCAATCACCGATGCCAAGGCCGTGCCTTTAATTACCTGAACAGAAAAACCGACCGTTGGTGCCGTCGCGACACGAATCGCTTGTGGCAAGATAATAAAACGCAAGGTTTGTAAGAAGCTCAAGCCCAAACAGCGGCTGGCTTCCCATTGGCCTTTTGGCAATGTATCGATACAGCCACGCCAGATTTCTACTAGAAAGGCACTGGTGAAAAATGTCAGTGACAAAATAGCGGCGCTCCATGCTGAGATTTCGTAACCCAACATAGACAAACCAAAGAAGCACAAGAACATCTGCATCAATAGTGGTGTGCCTTGAAAGAGTTCCACATAAATTTTTACGATGCGCTGCAGGATTGGGTTACGTGTCAAACGCATGGCGGTTAAGGCCAATGCGACCGTTGTGCCACCTATAAACGCTGCGAGTGATAATAAAATCGTCCATTGTGTCGCAAACATCAGATTGCGCAGAATGTCGTAGTTAGAAAATTCGATCATTGAGTTTCCCTCATTTTACTTATTGAATGCTTTTTAATGGGACGTTCGATAAGCAAATAGGCGTTTTCCTAAGGCATTAAAAGCAAATCTCAGCAGAATCGATAAGCCAAGATAGAGCAAGGCGGTAACTAAATAGCTTTCAAAAGCACGGAAGTTTCGAGATTGCACAAGGTTGGCTGCGTAAGTTAAGTCTTGTACGGAAATTTGTGAAATTACCGCTGACCCCAGCATAACGATGATGCATTGGCTGGTGAGCGCAGGGTAAATTTTTTCAAACGCTGGAATGAAAATCACGCGAGTTAGGGTTTGGCGAAAGTTAAGCCCCAACACTTTTGCCGCTTCCATCTGACCTTTGGAAATACTCGCAAGGCCCGCTCGAATGATTTCTGTACTATAAGCACCAAGGTTAATGGTCAGTGCAATCATGCTGGCTTGCCATGGTGTTAACATCACGCCAATGGCAGGCAAACCAAAGAAGATAAAAAACAATTGGACAATAAAGGGCGTGTTACGAATAAGCTCGACATACACACTGACGATGCGTTGACTGGCTCGGTTGCCGTATTGGCGTACGGTCGCGCAGACCGTACCCAATATCACACCCAAGATCGTCGTCAGTACAGTGAGTTCAACCGTGGTTTTTAAACCACTTAAGAACACGTCGCTGTATTGCAAAAGATCTGAGAAATACAACATAGCGAAACCTTATGCGCCGAAGCCTTTAGGTAATGGAGCTTTTAACCACTTCATTGAAATCTCGTTTAGTTCACCCGATGCTAAAGCCGCTTTAATGAGCTCATTAACTTTCGCTTGTAGAGCTGTTTCGCCTTTTGCCATACCGATATAGCAAGGAGAGTTTTTCAGCATGAATTTGTTTTCAGGAGCACGTTTTGGTTGACGTTTTGCGATCTCAGCGGCAACCAAGTTACCGGTAGCGATCAAGTTAACTTGGCCAGAAAGGTAAGCGGTCAAGGTCGTGTTGTTGTCTTCAAAGCGACGAACATTGACGGATTTTGGTGCATTTTTTTCCAGCTCCAAATCTTCCACCGAACCGCGTGTTACGCCCACTGTTTTATTCGCTAGTTCTTCAATTTTGTTTACAGATACATCTTTAGAGCCAAATACGCCAAGGAAGAAAGGAGCGTATGGTGTCGAAAAGTCGATGGCTTTTTCGCGCTCTGGGTTTTTGCCAAGACTCGAAATAACCAAATCGACTTTTTTCGTTTGTAGGTAAGGAATGCGGTTTGCGCTTGTCACTGGGATTATTTCGATTTTTACGCCCATCTCGTCTGCAATGTAATTAGCCATGTCCACATCGATACCTTGTGGTTTCAAATTGGTGCCAATTGAGCCAAACGGAGGGAAGTCTTGAGGGACCGCAATACGAATCAGGTTACGATCTTTTATGTCTTGTAATACATCAGCCGTTGCATTTAGTGCGCTGAATCCAGCAGCGATGATCAGGGTTTTACTGAGTAGTTTGGTCAATCTTTTCATGGGTGAGGGTTCCTATTTGTTTAGTGAATGCCTGAAACGCAATTTGCAACACCCATGCCAACATGAAACAAAAGTTTCTTATCTATTGATTTGTGTAACAAATAACGGCAAATACCATACTTAACTCTAGACGCAAGCCGATGCACTTATAAAAACTATTTGAGGAATTGATGATTTTGAGCTGTATTTTATGCGCCAATATGGGGCGAGGTGGTTTTTTTGGTGCGCTATTAGCTCTGGCCGTGTTTTTTTATGGCTCAGTGAGTTGTCTGGTGGGAAAGCGATAAACTAAGTTGGCAGCTTAATGATAATCTATTACCGTAGAGCAAAATATTTCCCAATAGAGGTTCATACGTGGCGACAAAGCAGGATGTGCTATCCCTGATCGAGCAGACTTACCCAACCCTGTCTCCTTCAGCGCGATCCATAGCGAACTATTTACAACAAAATCCCTTGGCGATTGTGAGTCAAACATCCGCAGAGATTGCCGAAAACACCAATACGTCAAAAGCGACGGTGAGTCGTTTCTTTCGTCAGCTTGGTTATGATTCACAACAAGGGGCGAAACAAGCGCAATTGGCCTTGCGCGAAAGCGGTGTGCCGATATTCACCCAAGGCTCGTCGTTAGACCAAACAGCCCAAGAGCTCAAAAACTTGTCCTTGACCTTTGAAGGCTTGCGACCAGAAACCCTAAACGACATCAGTGAACGATTAGCCAAAGCCAGTCGCGTGACTTTAATTGGTTTTCGTAATGCTTATCCACTGGCGCTGCATTTTCGCCAGCAGCTGCAACAAGTGCGTCATTCTGTGCGCCTATTACCACAACCAGGGCAAACCCTAGGCGAGGATCTTCACGATATTCTTGACGATGAAGTGATTGTCTTGCTCGGCTTTAGACGCCGTACCCGCCAGTTCAAAAAAATCGTGGAAGCGCTTGAAGGTCGAACCACCGTCTTGATTACCGACCCAACTGGGCAAGTCTACAACCAACAAGTGTCTCATGTGTTGGTGTGCCATCTTGGCAATGAAAGTCCTTTTGACAGCTATGCTGCACCAATGAGTTTGATTTCCATGCTGTGCAACCGAGTGTTTGGCTTTTTGGGCGATGCCGCTAGTCGTCAGACGCAGGCGATTTCGGCCTTGTATGAGGATTTGGATGAATTGGAGCCTTAACGGCTACGACTATTGCGCTCGGTAATACTTTGTTAAATACACCCACACTGTTTGCGACAGGTCGGCAGAAAAAAGAGATTTATTTTTCGTTTCAGTTGACAGGGTTGTGAAACGATTGTTTCATATGTGCTAATCAAGCGGAGGACATATGAAACATTTCATGGTACAAGATCCCTTTCTTACATTAGATTCAGCATCGAGCGAAACGGCTTATAGTGACTCATCACCAGTTGATCCTGCTTTGCCGTTAAGCGGTTTGCGTCTGGCGGTGAAAGATTTGTTTCATATGGCAGGGCTGCCCACTTCCGCAGGCAATCCAACTTGGCTGGCTACTCATCCCATTCCAACAAAAACAGCTTCCAGCGTGAGCGCTTTGCTGAATCAAGGGGCTATTTTTTCAGGCAAAACCATTACCGATGAGTTGGCATACAGTCTAAATGGACAAAATATTCATTATGGAACACCCTCAAACCCAGTGACACCAAATCGTCTCCCAGGCGGCTCGTCATCGGGTTCGGCGGTGGCTGTGGCGGCGGATCTGGTTGACATCGGATTAGGCACAGACACAGGGGGCTCGATTCGTGTCCCAGCCAGTTATAACGGTTTATTTGGCTTGCGCCCCACTCATGGTGTGATACCCGTCGACAACATGGTCGCACTTGCGCCTTCTTTCGATACGGTGGGTTGGCTGACCAGAGATTTAGATACATTAGCGAAAATAGCTAGCGTTTTACTTAAAAGCAAACCCCCTAAAAAATTTAATAACATCTTGATAGTTAAGAATTTAATCGATCAAGTAGCGCATGGAAAAGAAATTAATGCTCAGCTGCAAACTTGGCGTGATCAAGGTTGTCTTGCCAAAGAGTCTTCCATCGTTATCGATACCAAAGCCTGGAAAACCAGTGAAACCTTTCGAACATTGCAGGGCGCAGAAATCTGGCACGAACATGGCAAATGGATTAAGAGTCTAGAAAACCTCGAGGGCGTTAATGCCTCGGCGGTATTTGCGCCAGACATTCAATCTCGTTTTGATTGGTCGAAAAGCATTTCGGCAGCCGATGTGGCGACCGCGCAGCAACAAAGACAGCGATTCGTTGATTGGTTAGAACAGGAAATCGAAGGGGCGGTGTTGATTATCCCAACTACTCCCGGTTTAGCGCCTTTGTTTGATGCGGCGGAAGATGAATTGGCGGCTTATCGCAACCAGTTAATGGACATCACCGCCATTGCTGGACTGGCTGGACTGCCGCAATTGCATTTACCGGTTTGTCGTTTAGATGGTGCACCTTGTGGCTTGTCTTTAGTAGGTTCAAAAGGCACTGATATGGCGCTGATTGAGTTCGCAAAAACCTTAATGGAGTAACGTGTTGTGAGTACTTTGAAACCCAATAATGCTGAGAAAAAGAACGACATTGCGTTTACTGCTCCCCATTTTAAAGCCACCGAAACAGGACAGAAAATCCTTGAGCAAGGTGGCACGGCGATAGAAGCCATGGTGGCGGCTGCGGCGACGATTGCCGTGGTGTATCCCCATATGAATGGCTTGGGCGGCGATGGTTTTTGGTTGATTAGTGAACCGGGTAAAACACCTATTGGCATTGATGCTTCTGGAAAATCAGCCGCATTGGCGACATTGGATTTTTATTGCGGCCACGACAGCATTCCAGCGCGAGGTGGCAAAGCAGCTTTGACTATGGCGGGTGCTGTGGCTGGCTGGCAAGAAGCCTTGGCCGTCAGTCAAACGTGGCAAGCTGCCTCCAACGCACAAAACATGCCCTTAACGGACCTATTAAAAGACGCTATTGAGTTAGCGAAAAACGGCAGTGCAGTCACCAAAACCTACCTTGATGCGAGCAACAAAACCTTTGCTGATTTGGTCAGCGTTCAATGCTTTGCTTCGACATTTCTAAAGCAGGGTGGCCTATACGAAAAAGGTGATGTTTTGACCTTGCCTGCCCTGGCGCAAACGCTAGAGCAGTTGGCAGAAAAAGGGCTGGACGATTTTTATCAGGGCGATATTGCCGAGCGCTTAGCGAAAGATTTGGCGACCGCAGGGTCTCCGATTCGTTTAACAGACTTTCATTCTTATCAAGCAAAACGGGTTGAGCCGTTGCAGGTCAAAACCAGTGTTGGCTCGCTTTATAACTTGCCAGCGCCCACGCAAGGTATCGCGTCTTTATTGATTTTGGCCTTGTATGACAAGTTGTATACGCAAGGGAAAAGCGCCACAGACATGGCGCACTTGTTGATTGAATGTACCAAACAAGCCTTTATCGCGCGCAATGAATTTGTCACAGACGAATCGCGTTTAGCCATGGATTTATCCTCCTTGCTAGAGAGTGATCAGCTAGAAAAGATGTGCCACGAGATCGCCTTAGAACGGGCACAAGCTTGGCCACATCAAGCCAAACATGGCGACACCATTTGGATGGGCGCGTGTGACAGCGAAGGCCGTATGGTCAGTTACATTCAGAGTTTGTACTGGGAATTTGGCAGTGGTGTAGTCAGTCCTTCTACTGGCATTGTGTGGAACAACCGTGGCTCGTCATTTTCTCTTGAAGAAGGTTCTTTGCAAGAGCTGGGGCCGAATTTAAAACCCTTTCACACCTTGAATCCAGCGTTTGCTGAGTTGAACGATGGTCGTCGTATGAGTTACGGCACCATGGGTGGCGAAGGTCAGCCACAAACTCAAGCGGCATTATTCAGTCGTTATGTTTATCACCAAATGCCATTGGCGCAAGCCATCAGCGAAGGCCGTTGGTTGCTGGGTCGTACTTGGGGGGATGTCAGCCATAATTTGAAAATCGAAAGGGATTTTGCCGATATGGTCGCTGAAGAATTGGTTAATCGCGGTCACGATTTAGTGGTCGTTGATTCGTGTAATGAATTAATGGGTCATGCCGGTGCTGTGGTGCTTCATAACGAAGGTCACACCGAAGCCGCGACAGATCCACGCAGTGATGGCTTGGCTATCGACAGTCATTTTATTCGTAATAATCTCATTTAGGAGCAAACAGAAACATGTCATTCATAATGGAAAACTATTCCATGATTCTCGCCATGATGGCAACGGGTGTAGTCGGTGGAATCTTAGCCGGTTTGTTAGGCGTTGGCGGCGGTATTGTTATCGTGCCTGTGTTGTATTTCTTGTATCAAGGTTTGGGGGTGAGTGCGGATTCAGCCATGTTGGTGGCGACGGCGACTTCTCTGGCTACCATTATTCCTACTTCAATCAGTTCGATCCGTTCCCATAAGGCCAAAGGTAATGTGGATTTCGATTTGCTGAAACGTTGGGGCTTTTTCATCTTCGCTGGTGTGATGGTGGGAAGTTTTGTGGTGACTCGAGTGGAAGGGGAATGGTTGTCTTTGTTGTTTGGTATCATTGCCACCTTGTCTGCATTGAATATGTTATTAGGCAAAAAAGACAGTGTATTCAAATCCTTACCTGGGAGTGCAGGGCAAAGCGTAATGGCCACTTGCATTGGCTTTTTCAGCTCTATGGTGGGCATTGGTGGCGGTACGCTGACAGTGCCGACTCTAACATTTTGTAACTACCCAGCTCATCGCGCCGTGGGCACAGCGGCCGCCGTTGGTCTGATCATTTCATTGCCAGCGGCATTAACCATGCTGATTTTTGGTCAAAGTCCTGTTGATGCGCCTTATGGCACAGTGGGTTTGGTTAACTTGATTGGTGTGGCTTGTATCGTTCCATTGACGGTTTTATTTGCTCCCGTTGGCGCAGGGTTAGCGCATCGTTTAGACGCGTCTAAATTGAAGAAAGTCTTTGCTGTCGTGTTGATCTTCACTGGCATCAAAATGCTTTATCAAGTTTTAGGTTAGGAGATTATTATGCAGCCACTTTCATTGCCGCCAAGACTTCTTATGGGCCCCGGCCCAATTAATTGTTACCCACGTGTGTTGTCAGCGATGTCGACTCAGTTAGTGGGGCAATACGACCCAAGCATGACCAGCTACATGAACGAAGTCATGGAATTGTATCGTCGTGTTTTTAATACTCAGAACCAGCAAACTTTTCTGATCGATGGCACGTCTCGAGCGGGTATCGAAGCCACTTTGGTGTCTTGTTTGGAACCGGGCGATAAAGTATTGATCCCTATTTTTGGTCGTTTCGGTCACTTGTTAGCGGAAATTGCTGAACGCGCCGATGCGGAAGTTCACACCATCGAAGTGCCTTGGGGGGACGTGTTTGATCCTCAGCAAATCGAAGACGCCATCAAGAAAGTACAGCCTAAGTTATTGGCGATTGTTCAGGGTGACACTTCCACCACTATGTTCCAACCTTTGGAAGAATTGGGTGATATTTGTCGCGCTCACGATGTGTTGTTCTACACCGATGCCACGGCATCAATTGGTGGCAACCCGTTGGAAGTGGACGCATGGAAAATCGATGCGGTGTCTGTTGGTTTGCAAAAGTGTTTGGGTGGGCCGTCTGGCAGCGCACCGATCACCTTGAGCGATCGTTTTGTGTCTTGCGTACGCAAGCGTGCTCATGTGGAAGCAGGGATTCGTGACGCTCATCATCAAGAGTCAGCAGGTCTTCGTATTCGCTCTAACTATTTTGATCTACCTATGATTATGGATTACTGGGGAGAAGAGCGTCTGAACCACCATACGGAAGCCGCTACCATGCTGTTTGGCTCCCGCGAGTGTGCGATCCAATTGCTTAGCGAAGGTCAGGATGCAGTGATTAAACGCCATCAATTGGCTGGTAACGCTATGTTGCAAGGTGTGATTGCGATGGGCTTGCAGCCGTTCGGAAATCTCAAACACAAGATGAGCAACGTGGTTGGCGTTAATATTCCAGAGCAGGTAAATGGTGAGCAAGTTCGCCACGATTTATTGAACATCTTTAATATCGAAATCGGCACCAGCTTTGGTCCATTAAAAGGCAAGGTGTGGCGTATTGGCACCATGGGCTACAACGCTCGCCAAGATGCGGTGTTGCATACTTTGCAGTCACTGGAAACCGTACTTCGTCGCGCTGGCTTTGCGTTACCTGCTGGCGCAGCGGTAGACGCAGCAATGGCTGTCTACAATGGAGATAAATAATGATTGATTGCAACAATCTCGCTCAGCGGGTTATGGACCGCTGTGACGAACTTGGCAAAATCAGTCAAAGCGACGATTGCCTAGATCGTCGCTATCTCACCAAGGAACACAAACAAGCCAATGGACTGGTGGGCGGCTGGATGCAAGAAGCAGGTATGCACACCTGGCAGGACGAAGCTGGTAACCTTTGGGGGCGCTGGGAAGCCGCAGACCCACAAGCACCTCGTTTTATCATGGGCAGTCATCTGGATACGGTGCCAAATGGCGGTCAATACGATGGCATGCTGGGGGTTATCACGCCGGTGACTTTGATCGGTGCTATGCAACAAGCGGGAATCCGTTTGCCATTTCATCTTGATGTGGTGGGATTCGGGGATGAGGAAGGCACGCGTTTTAGTTCTACTTTGTTGGGAAGTCGTGCTTTGACGGGGCAATGGCCTGAGAGTTGGGCGGATTTGACGGACAGTGATGGCATTAGTTTGTCACAAGCCCTTAAAGACTTTGGTTCGGACTTTGCGAACATTCCTAATGCCGCCATTTCGACAGACAACTTGCTTGGTTATCTTGAGTTACATATTGAACAAGGGCCAGTATTAGAAAGTTTGGATTTGCCCGTCGGTGTCGTGAGCGCCATCGCAGGGGCGAAACGCTTCGAGTTCAATGTTACTGGTATGGCGGGGCACGCAGGCACGGTTCCAATGAATCTGCGACAGGATGCACTTTGTGCCAGCAGTGAAATGATTTTGGCAATAGAGAAAGTCGCACAGCAGCATGGCATTGTGGCTACAGTAGGTCGTATTCAGAATCGTCCTAATGGTGTGAACGTGATTTCGGGTAACACAGGATTTTCTCTGGATATTCGTAGCGAATTTGATGACAAACGCGATGTGGCTCTGGATGAAATTTTGCAGGAATTAGAGACCATTGCGGCTCGCCGGAATGTCCGTGTTGAACGCAAAGCCACTCATGCCGCCAATGCGGTTCATTGCGACGAAAAACTGCAAGGCAAACTTCGCAGCGCCATTGAAGCGCAAAGTATGGCTGTTCATACCTTGTTCTCAGGAGCGGGTCATGATGCCATGGCGATTGCGGATATTTGCCCTGTGGCAATGCTGTTTATGCGTTGCGATAAAGGCATTAGTCATCATCCTGCAGAAGCCATCGATACGCCAGATGTGGCGGTGACCTTGGCGGTGTTGAACCACACATTACAGAATTTGGCCTAACGTTTTTTATGGCGACTCAGCATAACGCCTCGCTCCTTCTGTACTTTATCCAGAATCACGCCTCGCTCCTTCTGTACTTTACCCAGTATCACGCCTCGCTCCCCCAGCAGGCTCGAAGAATCGCTCTGGCGTGATTCTGGGTTCAGTGAGTAGGCGGTTGCAGAATCGCTTTCACGTTATTCTGGGGAGCTAGCCTTCTTTGGTTAAAAGCTTCCATGCGTTTAATTGGCGCTGACGTGTCGAGGAACGAGACAATACGCAAGCCAATTGAATTGCATGGAGGCTTATGGTTTACGATAAATAGAGGAATACTTGATGAAATTCACGCGCATTTTTAACGACGATCAAGGCAAAAGCCATTTTGGCGAGATAAATCTGGATGTTCGCGATGGTGGTGCCATTGGTTTTTTGTCTGAGCGTTTTCCGGTGGGTGAGATGATTTTCCGTGAAACCCCAAGTGATTACGATTTTAAATGGCATCCAGCGCCACAGCGTCAGTTTCTCTTCATCATCAAGGGACGTTGTGAGTTTAAGGTGTCTTCAGGTGAAACTCGTCAATTCGGTGCAGGGGATGTGGTCTTGCTTGAAGATACAGAAGGCGAAGGCCATTGCAGCAAAGCGTTATTTAATGAAGTAAGGCACTCGATTTTTGTCACTGTGCCAGACGATGTGGTGTTTTAAAGACAGGTGAAAAAAGCAAAGGGCGCAATGCCCTTTGCTTATAAATGAGAGAATAAATAGGTTTGCGATTCTTTTAGTCGCTGATTTATTCCATTGATATGCTTTTCCATTTCCATTTGTAGCTGGACTAATTTCTCAATATCGCTGGGGCTGGTTTGCAGCATGGTCTGTGCCAATGCATCCAATTGCTCGAACTCGCTCGCCATGCTGACGAAGCTAGACGTATGTCTAAAATCGAATTCGTTATCTGTGCCATTGAAGTACCAATCTGCGACGGCCGTTTCGCGCACGTTCATCATGGTGTCCTTACCTGTAATGACATTGATCAGGCAGTTTGTTTGCCAGTTGTTCAGTTCCAGCAATGATGCGGAAACGTGAGAATATGCCATGGATTTATAGCTCGCTTCCATGAGGCCTTGTGTGCTTTCGGCGGTTTTGTTGAACGAGTGATTGAGGTTTTCACAGGTTTGGCTAACGCTTAACGTATTTTCATGTAGTTTTTCGATCTGCTGGCTAACTTTGATCGTACGGTTATCGATACGATTTACCAAGGCGGAAATCTGTTCGCTGGAATCTTTGGCTTTGGTGGCCAAGGTTCTGACTTCATCGGCTACCACGGCAAAGCCTCGGCCATGCTCTCCCGCCCTTGCGGCTTCGATAGCAGCGTTGAGTGCTAATAAGTTGGTTTGTTCTGAGATGCTTTGGATGGTGTTGGTAAAACCTTTGATTTCATTGGCAATATCTTTCAGTCCATTAACATCTTCTAGGCTGAGTTGCGTTTGGCCGGCAATGTCATTGAGTGACGTCGAGAGTTGGTTAATGTCCGCTTTGTTTTTCTCAATGTCTGTATTGCTGCCTTCTGCCGCACTCATGGGCTCGAATAAGAGTTCTAACACTTGATTTATGGCATCAAAGGATTCTTGGTTGATGTTTCTTTGTGGCAGGAAAAAACGTTTGTCGAGTTGAGTGGTAGGCGATTTAGAGGATTCGTTCCTGAGCGACTCAATGGTCGCGGTCAGCTCCGATACTTTTGTTTCAAGAGCCTGCTTTTCAGCGGTTGCTTGAGTTAACTCACTTTCTAAGGCTTGGAAGCGCTTTTTGTTCAACCACATAGGCATTCCTTATTTGGAGCGTTGAGAATGAATTATCTATTTAGCAAAAAAAGTACCAATTGTGTAAATAATTAGCAAGCAGTGTTAGTAGGGTAAAAATTCCAATTGAAAAAAATACCAGCGCTGTTTAGGGCAGCGCTGGTAGATCAATATAGTGATTTATTTTGAGTCAGGCTCAAACAAACCACGCTTCATGAAAAGCTTCACCCAGATTGCGCCAATCACACACAATACCAGCAATATACCACCAGTGATGCTGTACACCATTTCAGTCATTTCTGGTGAAGGCGAGTTGTTCAAGGCAACATACAGCATGGCCGCAATCCCCAAAATTTGTGGTAATGGGTAGAAAGGTGTGCGGTATGGACGAGGGTGATCAGGCATACGCTTACGCAATACGATGACATTAATATGGGCTACGATGTAAGCCAAAAGCCAGCTGGTGGTCGCCGCAATAACAAGCGTGATAAGTGACTCAATGCCTAACCCAAAGTATGGAATGGTTGTTAAGCCAGTGATCATTAGAATGCCAACCCAAGGTGCATCAAAGCGGTTTTTCGCTTTTAGTTGTGGGAAAGCTTGGCCTTGTTCAGCCATGCCTTGCAACATTCTTGGAACAGCAGCAAGTACCGTGTTCATGGTGCAACATGTTGCGGCTAAGCCCATGGCCGTCGCAATGATCAATCCACTTTTACCAAATACGGCATTGGCGTAGTCCAAGAAAGGCAGAGGCGAGCCAACGAGCTCATCCACGTTGAGATACAGGCTTGCTCCATACACAAAAGCAGCAAATATGAAGAAGATCATGAACAAGGATAAGTGCATAGAACGCGGAATGTTTTGATGAGGATTTTTTACCTCTTTAATCATAGGGCAAATGAATTCTACCCCAACCATAGTCCACAAGGCTAAACCTACTAAACCGATAAAGCTGCCATCCAATACGCCCGCAAACCCCCAATCAACAGTGGCTCCAGAAAGCACTGGATGAGGTTCGCTGGCGCCAGAAATAGCCACAACGCCTGTTAGGATAAGCGCACTAACTAAGATAAATGCGAGAACGTTTTGTATACGTGCAAATACGTCTGTGCCTATTAGGTTGGTTGCAGTGAAAAGCAACAAGATAAGTAAAGGACCGATCTTTTCTGGTAAGAGGCCAGGTAGTAGCTGACTCAGCATGGCATCGACCAGAAACATTTCTACTGGGATTGCCAGTACGGCAACGACGACGTAGCCTGCAAACACGGACACAATGGCTGGAAAGTGTCCTATGGCCTTTTGCGTATAGGTTGCCAGTGTTCCTTCTTCTGGGAACATTAGTGATAATTCAGCAAAGCTCATGGCATTGAATTGCGCCAAGATTAAGGCGGTTATCATGGCAAAGATAAAGCCCATGCCACCGATCCCGATACCTTGTAATGCTGAAATCATTGAACCTTGCACAATGACTAAGCCAATACAGATAGCCATCATGGTGGGTAAACCTAGTTTTTGGATTTTTGTCGCTGATTTGTCAGCTGTCATTATTGTTCCTACATTTGTGATATCGTTCATGCCTTTGTTCCTCATGTGAGTAAAACGTTATTACGATTTCAACTCTCTTTTATTTTCATAGTCTTGCAAACCGATATGGTTTGGGATCTATGAGAGGGCCAACTCCAGACACAAGGTCTGCTGCCAGTTGTCCTGCCGCTGGCCCAGTACCAAATCCATGCCCTGAAAAGCCAGTGGCTATCGTCAATCCGGGGATATCTTCGATATGGTCAATAACAGGGTTTGAATCGGGTGTTACATCAATCACACCAGCCCAAGCCTCTTCTATTTGTGCTTGGTTAAAGATCGGCCAAGCGTTGCGTAGGTTGGTGAGGGCTTCGTGATTAAGGTCTGGATTAGCTGCCGGGTCCATGGTGCGGATCTTCTCAAACGGTGAACGACTGTTTGCCGTCCAGCGCCGCGCTAGTCCAAGATCTTTGAAAAATTCGCGTCCAAACGAGGTGCGTAAAAAGCTACGTTGGGCGCGAAGTTGGCTAAGGTAGCGCCAGCCAATAAGTAAATGATCTAGAGTGATGTGAGCATCCAAAGCACCTCGTTGAGTGATGATGAAGCCGCCATCTTTGTGTTTCCTAAACGAAAAGTCTGGCCCACCGACGGCAATGTCGGTGGGGCCATCCATTGGTTTGGTTCTTAGTACGGAGCAAACCAATGGCAGAGTCGGTAAGGAAATACCGTGATTGCCTAAAAAACGACGAGACCATGCACCGCCAGCCAGCAAAACTTGTGAGCAGCGTATCTCACCCTTTTCTGTGACCACGCCACTGATCTTGCCAGCGGAAGTTGAAAGGGTTCGAACGGCGCAGTTTTGCACTAGGATGGCGCCTTTTTCAATAGCGGCTTTGGCCATCGCGGGAACAGCAATGGAGGGCTCGGCACGACCGTCGGAAGGTGTGTAAATGCCACCTTTCCATTTGCCTTCTCCACCTGGAACATGTTGGTCTATTTCCTGCGAACTGAGCATTTTTGAGTCTAGCGAAAGGGAATCGACGGATTTCAACCAGCCTTCATGCATGGCCATTTGCTCTTCCGTTTTCGCTAAAAACATTATGCCAGATTGTTTGTAACCAACAGATTGGCCAATACGTTCTGGCATTTCTGCCCAAAGCTTATCGGCTGCCAAGGCCAGGGGAACGTCTTCAAAATGACGGCTGGTTTTACGTATCCAGCCCAAGTTGCGTGACGATTGCTCTCCAGCAATGTGGCCTTTTTCAATCAAGACCACTGGAATATTCCGCTCAGCTAACGTTAATGCGGCTGTTACACCAATTACACCACCGCCAATAATAACCACGCTTGTGGATTCAGGTAACTGGTCGGTTGTATGCACTGCATCAAGTGTTTTTGTCATGGCTCGTATCCTAAATTAGGCACAATAATGTTTTATTTGGCGGTATTAATAACTTCAACGTCTGCGTTAGAGGCGCCGCGGAAAGCGGTCACTTCCAACTCCATTTTGTAGATAGTTGAACCAAGTGGTGGACAGGTCACCGTAGTGGCAGGGTCGATGCCACGGAATTTTTCACCAATTAACGTCATGACGGCTTCAGTGTCTGCTGGGTCTTGGATAAAAACTCGCGACATCACCACATCTGCAAGACTTGAACCAACCGCTTTAAGTGCTGCTTCAACGTTGCTGAATACTTGGTGAGTTTGTTCCAATACATCGTCTGGAATTTCTTTTGTCTCAGGGTTGCGGCCAGCCGTATTGGACACAAATATCCAATTGTCGACGCATACTAGACGCGAGTAGCTGCTTATTTCTTCTAGTTTTGAACCTGTTTTGACTTTTACTATTTTGGTCATGATGGTTTTCCTAAAATGTAATCTTCGAAGTAAAAAGCGTTGTGATTATCGTAAAACTGGTGTTTCCCAAAGGTTTAACTTCACGCCAATGTTTTGTTCGATTGCATTGCGATACACCTTAGTTGCCCAAGCCACATCTTCTACTGGCATGCCACCAACTGACATAATGATGATTTCTTCATCATTTTTGCGGCCAGGTGCTTCTCCGGCAGTGATCTCTCCAATGTCTTCTAAATCATCTAATGTGATTTTGCCTTCCGCGATCATGTCCATGAAGCGCACACCGGGCAGAGGAATGTAGTTGTGAGCTGGCTTTGGCACTTCTTCGTACCAGGCTTGGTAAAGGCCAGTGTTATCGAGTACTTTACGCACATCGTCTTGTTCCATGCCATCATCTAGGCTGCAATAAGCCGGCATAACAAGGAAGGTTCCTGGTTTTACCCATTCGCGTTTTACAATTGGGTAAGTGGACGGGTCACCGGTTACACCAGAGTTGCAGTAGGTCACTATGTCTGAACCACGAACGACTTCTTCTAAGGTGTCGACAACCTGAACATTGGTGATTTGTGGGAAGGTTTCATTAACCCATTCAATAAAGACATCAAGGCTTTTTTGTCCGCGCCCTTTCACTTTAATCGTATCGATGTCAGGGCAAACGGCCATAAAAGCTGCAACCGCTGTTTTCCCCATCACGCCTGGCCCAAGTAGACCGATGACTTTAGAATCTTTGCGAGCAAGATAGCGTGCGCCAACGCCTGGAACCGCACCGGTACGGTAAGCAGAAAGTAGGTTGGCTGACATGTAGGCCAATGGCGCGCCAGTATCTGTGTCACTTAAGATGAACATCAGGATTGAACGTGGTAAGCCTTTTTCGCGGTTCTCAATGTTTGACCCATACCATTTCACGCCGGATGTTTGGAAGTCTCCACCAAGGTAAGCAGGCATCGCCATTAAGCGGCGGTCTGCGGTCGGTTTTGGCATAGTTGGAAACGGTGATTCGTCAGGGAAAGTGATCATGGCGCCGTGGGAATCGCTGTTTGGCCCAGCCATTCGGTAGTCACCTTTGTACAACAGAGTAAACATCTCATCCATGGTGTCTACGCATTGGGGCATATCCATCACGCCTGCTTTAATCATGTCTTGTTCAGAGAGATAAATAAAATCGATATTCGTGTTTTCAGAAGTTGTAGACATAACATCACCTTAATAAAGTTGGAGAAAAGTTGGGTGTTTCCGTGCTTGGCTCACGTTGTTTTTTCGCATATGGAGAGCTTTGCTAGGCAGCGGATGATTTTGATCCTAGAAGCTTAGATTTTTTCCGTATTGAATTTTTGCGACACGATGAAATAGATATTTATCGCGACAGAATTGGCATCTGGTTTGCAAAACCAAAAGATTGTTATGGTCATTTTGGTAAACAGGTGCGGGTCATGTTGAAAGATTCTGTGTACGATCGAGTGTCAGGAATTCACTCCAAACAACCTTGGTTTGTATTGGGTGCGGCTCAGGATTTTTTGCTGTATCACTCTGATATTCCTAGTATTTCTCATTTCTACAGTTTTGAAACGGATGTTTTAACAGAGCACGTGTTGGCCATTCCTGATGGCTGTGTGGATATTTTGTTTGATTGTGATGAATTCCGGCCTTCTGCCAAAGTATGCGGTACGACATTGTCAGCCTCCAATGCAGAGTTTCTTCCTAATCATAGATATTTTGGTGTGAGGTTTGCGCCAGGCGTGATACCGGATTTTTTGGATGTGTCAGCCAATGAGCTTATTGAGCATCAGTTGAATCTATTAGATGTGGCACCTAAGTTTTGTCATTTCTTTGAACTAATTGTCCAAAGTGATGTATTTGCAGATCAGGTCGCACTATTCGAAAAATTTTATATGAATCAATGTGCTAGAAAACCTTCTATATTAACCTTGCAGACGATGGATGAGATTTTTATCCATAAAGGCAATATTCAAATACAGGATATAGCAGAGACAACAGGCTACACAACGCGAACCATTCAGCGTCAATTTCGTGCGGATATGGGTATGTCTCCAAAAGCCTTCAGCCGAATTATTCGTTGTCAGTCTGCTGTTTACGATATTAATCACAGCAAGGGGGTCGCCTTTTCCGATCTGGCTTGTGATCTCGGTTTCAGTGACCAAGCCCACTTTTTAAGAGAATTCAAAAAACTGGTTAGTGTCACGCCATTAGACTACTTACAGCGCGTTAAACAAGAAACCTATGTTGGACGCTTGCGCTATTATTGAGCTTTGGTAAGACATTTATTGCTGTATCGCACAAACCTTGTGCAATCCCTTCTCGTCATCGTTAATTTATTCTGATCTTTTTTTTCGCGCTCTCTCTTTTTTCACTTGTAATTAATGGGGACTTCTATCATTTCATTTATGGTTAATGATTATGAGGATGATAATTGTTATTATAAGTGTTTTTGATGTTTACAATTTCAGCGCCGCTATTGGTTAACGAAGAACGATGGAAGGAAGCACTTCAACATGATGGTAAATCAAGTAAAAAAATGGGCATTTCTGCTGACAGCGTTTTGGTTGATGCTAGTACCTGTAAATCAGGCAATGGCTATGGACAATGACAGTGATGCTTATAGAGAGATTTCCCATGCCATGGGGAGTGCTAAGGTTCCTAAAAAAGTTTTGCGAGTGGTGACCTTGTTTCAAGGCGCAACGGATTCTGTTGTGGCATTGGGATTGACGCCTGTGGGGGTAGTGGATTCATGGGAGGAAAAGCCAACTTATAAGTACTTGCGTAAAGCATTGCAAGGCGTGGCTCATGTGGGGTTGGAGACCCAGCCCAACCTAGAAGCGATTGTGTCATTGAAACCAGATTTGATCATCGGCACCAAGTCACGTCATGAAAAGATTTATCACCAATTATCGAAGATTGCGCCAACCGTAATGGCAGAGAATGTCTATGATTTTAAAACCACTTTAGACTTAACCGCTGAGGCTTTGAATAAACAAGAGAAAGGCAAGAAGGTTTGGGAGGAATTCCAGCAACGTATTTCGAACTTTCACCATGACATTAAGAAACGTCAAGCGAACTGGCCACTAACCGCAGCGATTCTGAATATTCGTGCTGATCATTTACGCCTATATTTGAATCAAAGTTTTCCTGGTGTGGTGCTAAAGGAAATAGGCTTTAAGTTTCCTATGCCGAATAAAAATGGTTGGGGAGTTAAGCTAAAAACCAAAGAAGCCTTGCCCAGTGTCGATGCCGATGTGTTTTTTATCATTCTGCATTCCAATGATGTGGCGGTGAAACAGAATTATGATGCATGGCGGAATTACCCATTATGGAAAATGCTCAAAGCGCCGAAAAACCATCAAGTGTATGAAGTAGACAATGTTGCTTGGTTGTTGTCGGGAGGCATCCTAGGGGCAAATCATATCCTTGATCAGCTGTATCAAATTTTCCAAGTACCTAAGGCTGAGCGCTAGTACTTCTATGCCTTTAATTTCAAGCCGTAAGTGTAAATGGGGACTGGTGGTTTTGTCCTTGCTTTGTCTGGCCCTTTCTTTTACAGGCAGTGTGGCTTATGGACAATACGTGGTTTCAAGCAAATCGATTTGGTCAGCATTTTGGTCCTATGACCCGAACTCAATTGATCAGGTAATTGTCCGCACTACGCGTTTATCTCGTGCTTTGGTTGCCTGTTTGGTGGGAGCATCTTTGGCCGTGGCGGGCGTTTTAATGCAAGCATTAACCCGTAATCCTCTCGCATCCCCCTCCATTTTTGGCGTTAACTCAGGGGCGGTGTTTGCCATTGTTTTGTTTTCAACTTTCTTCTCGGTTACCTCTCTGACTACTTTTTTATGGCTGGCCTTTTTGGGAGCGGGTGTCGCTGGGGCGCTAGTCTATGGCTTAGGGACGTTAGGTCGGGATGGCTTGTCTCCAGTGCGTATTGTGTTGTCCGGTGCCGCGATTTCGGCGCTATTTATGGCGTTTACCCAAGGTATTCTGGTGATTGGTCAAGAAGGTCTGGACAGCGTGTTGTTTTGGGTGGCGGGTTCTGTGTCGGGCCGTGATTTGTCTATGGTCATGCCATTAATTCCGGCTTTTATTGTGGGTATTGTGTTGGCCATGTTGACGGCACCGCAGATCAATATTTTGTTGTCTGGTGATGACATAGCGAAAGGTTTGGGCCAGAACACAGTCTTCATCAAAGTCGTGCTTAGCTTATTGATTATTGGTTTGGCCGGTGGTTCTGTTGCATTGGGTGGTAGCATTGGTTTTATCGGTTTGATAGTGCCACATATGGTGCGCGCTGTGGTGGGTCATGATCATAAATGGTTGATTCCATTAAGCGCGTTATGGGGCGCAATTTTATTATTGTGTGCAGATGTGGTGAGTCGCTTTGTGATCATGCCTGAAGAAGTGCCAATAGGGGTTACAACTGCTATTTTGGGGGCGCCTTTCTTTATTTATCTGGCACGCAAAGGTGGCAAGCGTGAGTAAGTTTTTCAAGGTTCGACATCGCTTGTTTTCTTTTTCGACTCCGATTGCGTCTTTGTGGTCGATGCTTATTCTCTTTGTTTTCTTTTTAGCGATTATTTTTCTTTCTTTAACGTTAGGTAAAGAGTTTATTGCTTTGCCTGAGGTGTTTGCAGTGCTGTTAGGTCATGGTGATCAGGCTTCGCAGTTTGTGGTAGAGACACTACGCTTGCCTCGAATTCTGATGGCGGCGATGGTGGGAGCCGCTTTGGCCTCATCTGGCTTGGTGTTGCAATCTATGATTCGAAACCCGCTGGCTTCCCCAGACATTATCGGTATTACTGGTGGGGCTTCGGCTGCCGCCGTGGCCTTTCTATCTTTCTTTGCGGCGACGATGGGGATTGCTTGGTTGCCTATTTTTGCTATTGCGGGGGCATTACTAGCAGCCTTGCTGATTTATTCGTTTGCTTGGCGTCGTGGTGTAACTCCTATGCGACTGGTTTTAGTGGGTATTGGTATTTCTTCGGTCATGGGCGCCGTGACGACGTTTGTCATTGCCGCCAGCCCGCTTTCGACAAGTATCAGTGCGTATATTTGGTTGACGGGGAGTGTGTATGGTGCCAGCTGGGTTGAAGTACAAGCTTTACTGCCTTGGTTGCTGATGACATGGCCTTTGGCATTTTATGTGGCGCGTCGTGTGAATACACAAGAACTGGGTGATTCACTGGCCACTGGGCTGGGTGTCTCTGTGCAGCGTTTGCGTTTAGGGTTGTTATTTTTGAGCGTGATAATGGCCGCTCCCGCGATTGCTTATGCTGGTGCAGTAGGTTTTGTGGGGTTGATCGCGCCACATATCGCTCGACGTTTTGTTGCTCGAAGCTTTGCGCTTTTGTTGCCAACCTCTGCATTGATTGGCGCTTGTTTAGTCATGTTGGCTGATCTTTGTGGTCGTTTGCTGTTCCAGCCTTTGGATATACCGGCAGGCGTTTTTGTGTCAGCTATTGGTGCGCCATTCTTCATTTATTTACTCTATCGACAGCGCTTCTGAGTCGTTAGTCATTGGAATTTTTTAACGATGAGTTTGTCTGAACAGAATTTATTAGACGATAATTTATTGACTCCGTGCCCATTAGAAAGTGTGGCGCTGTCACTAGGTTATGAAAAAAAAATCATTATCCATTCATTGGATTTATCCATTAAATCGAATCAAATTACGGTACTGGTTGGCGGCAATGGCTGTGGTAAATCCACCTTATTAAAGTCGTTTGCTCGTTTGTTGAAACCCTCGTCTGGTCAGGTTCTTTTAAATGGCGCAGATATTCATGAATTGTCTGGAAAAGAGGTGGCTCGTAAGCTGGCGATTTTGCCGCAAGGCCCTGTGGCCCCAGAAGGCCTGACGGTAGAGCAACTCGTTAGACAAGGACGATACCCACATCAAAGCTGGCTACAAAGTTGGACGGAAGATGACGAGCGATTTGTTCACAAAGCCTTACAAGATACCAATATGACTGCATTTGCTCATCGCTCTATCGATGCATTGTCCGGCGGGCAAAGGCAGCGCGCTTGGATTGCGATGGCATTAGCACAAAATACGGATATTTTGTTATTGGATGAGCCAACAACTTATCTAGATTTAACCCATCAGATAGAGATTCTCGATTTGTTATTTGAATTGAATCGCACACAGAAAACGACCATCTTGATGGTGTTACATGATTTAAATTTAGCCGCTCGCTATGCCCACCACATGATTGCGATTAAAGAAGGTAGAGTGTTTTGCCAAGGGGCTCCAGAAGCGATTTTAGATCATGAAATGGTAAAAGCGGTCTTTGATATGGAATGTCATATTAGTGCCGATCCCTTGTTTGGTACGCCCATGTGCATCCCTTACGGAAAAGGTCGCACGGTGTTTGCTCAGGAAGATGAGCATGCTTGAACCTGATACCAGACAAGTACTGACTTCTGAAGAGTGGGATGCTTTAGCCACCTTTGGGCTTAAGTCTTATCAACAAGATGAGCCTCTGTCTATCGATTCTAGCAAGCTATTGAATGATGCTTGGTGTTTAGACACTCTGCAAAAAATTATGCCCGAGTTAGGGGCGACTAATATAAGGGTGACGGCTTCCTTAGTGATCAAGCGAGTGGCGTTTCTTACCCTTGCCCCAGTTTTATACGCTATGTCTGGGTTTGATAAAGGACTCGATGTATCGATAGAAAACAGCGTCTTTGAATATCCGTTAGAAAATAAATTGTGGCTATCTAAAATGCCGTTAAAAGATACGTCGGTATCTGTTTGGCAAAACTTAGATAAAGAGGGTAGATGTGCGTGGCGAGAAGACATTCTGAACAAAGTCTTTGCCGGGCATTTAACTCGGCTGGTGGAGCAGATGTATCGCTTAACCAAAGTCTCTCGGCGCATCCTTTGGGAAAATGTCGCGGTACGGGTGTTTAGTATTTATGAACAGCGCATTTTGGCTAATGTTGCTGAAGAGAAAAGAGCCGTTGCAGAAGCGGATTATGCTTACCTTTTAGATAAAACAACCACTCAACTTTTTGGCTTAGATGAAAATCCGCTGACGCCTTTTTATCGCGACAAGCGCTTAACGGAATTGTCTGATAAACCCATTCGTGTGCGTCGTACCTGTTGTTTTTATTACCAAGCCACCGAACCATCTGTGTATTGTGGCGCTTGTCCCTTGCTGTTTAAAAAGCCAAAGGCTTCCCCTAAAACGTAGAGGAAGCCTTTTTGATATGGTTTGTTAGAAATCCAAACCATAAGCCAATGTCAGAGTACGACCTCGCCCTTTGAAGTAGAAGCTGTCATTTGCATAAGCGGCTTGAGAGTAGTAAGTGAAGTAGTCTTGGTTGAATAAGTTAGCCACGGATACACTCATTTTCCCCACAGGAAGTTTATAACCCATGGATGCATCCACAAGTGTATAGCCATCAAAGTCGAGCTTGCTATTGTCAAAGCTGCGGCTGAAGGCGTGGCTTACTTGTAATAATGACGATAGTTTTTCATCCCAGTTGGCCGTCCAAGATGTCACTAAACGGTTTGGTGGAATATCTGCTCCCGTTAGTTTTGTATCTACTTTGCCATCAGCATCCGTATCGGATTTACCCTGAACATAGGAGTAACTGGCTTGTAATTTGTGCTCTTTATTGAGTTGGAAACCTAAGGACGCTTCAGCACCATGAATTTCTTTCTTCTCTCTTTTTACTACGTAGAGACCGTTTTTGTTCACAATGCGGCTACCCAAATCTGAATTGGATTGGTAGGCACTCAATTCAAAGTCGAATGCATCGCGATTGATGCGGAAACCAGCTTCATAGTTGTCTGTCAAAATAGGAGACAGGTCAATTAATGTGTCTACATTTTGGTTGGCGGTTGACACTCCGCGCAGTATTCGACCCACATCGGGCATACCGAAGCCTTGGGAATAATTGGCAAACACACTCATCGTCGGAGTAATTTTGAAGACTGCTCCAGCGTTGTAGACAGTGTCACTAAAACTTGGGGAACCACCATTTACTAGAACTGAGGTGTCTTTATTTGTCGCCACGGTGCGGTAACTATCCACGTCTAATTTAGCGTGTTCGTTACGGGCTCCCGCTTGTAGCGTTAAGCGTTCTGTTGGCTTGAATTCGAATTGTACGAAAGGAGCGTAGTTGGTGTATTCGGTTTCTGGTACATAGGTGCGGTTGGTTAAGATAAGTTCCTGACTGGTTGTATCACGTAACAAATCTAATCCAGCGGTGAGACTTAATGTATTATCCAATAGGCCGTTTTTGGTTAGGCTAAATTTGCCGCCAATCTTTTTTGATTGGTTTTGGCTTTGATCATATAAGGTACCAACTGGGGCGATACTGACATCTTGGAAACTATTGGATTTTGAGGCGCCATAACGGCCTTCAAAGTCTTGATGGAAGACTTGTGCTTTAAAGTCCATACCATCCAGATCACTGTCAGTATAAGTAAGGTTGGTGGTTTGCACGTCATTGTAAGGGGCGACGCCGTTTGGTGGTGTGCCTTTGATGGAGCGGGTTGGAACCCCATTATCTCTATCTCCGTCAACGCCAGTAAAGTTCATGCGACCTTTCATTTTGTATTTGTTGACTTCGAATTCCAGTCTTTGTTCGTCGCTCAACCAGTAGCCCAATTTGACAAAAGCATCATGGCTTTTTGAGTCCATGATGTCGCCGCGCACGGTCGCGGAACCTACATAGTCGTTATTAGCATCAATGTACATACCTTGTACTTCGTTGGTTAGACCGACAAGGTAATCGAAATCGCCTTGTGAACCTTCTGCTTGATAGCCAATTTTATAAGATAATGTGTCGCTGTTTATTTCTTCAGTCGGTGTGGTTATTTGTACATCAACATGTTGTTTGAGCTTGTTGGAACGATTGGATTTGGTGATAAAGTTGATGATGCCGCCGGTTGCTCCCAAACCATGAACTGCGGTAGCGCCGTGGATGACTTCAATACGTTCAACCATAGATAGGTCGATGGTGTGGGCAGAACGGCTACCTTCACGAATGGGGTTGGACTGTGGCACGCCATCCACCATGTACAAAACAGATCGTCCACGAAATGTCTGGCTGCTGTTATTGAGTTTTTGTGTATTGGGTGAGTAAGCTGGTAATAGGTTAGATAAGGCTTGCGAGCTGTCTGTGCTGATTGCAAGTTGATCTTCTATTTGCTTTTGCGAAATGATAGTGACGACCTGAGGATTGTCTTCTTGTTTGGTGTTAGAGCGGCTGGTTTGAATCACCAACTCATCTAAATTTATAGACTGTGTGTCTGCAAAAGCGATTTGTGATGAGCCAAGAAGAAAAGGTAATAAAATGATGGTGCTGCGTATTTTTGTGGGAGACATTGAATGGACCTGATAAATAGAATTTTGCAAATGCTAGTGCATTTGATAATCATTATCAAATAAAAGTTTAATAAATCTATGCAATTGGAAAGAATTAGAAGAATAACCCTGGGTTTATTCTTCTAATGAAAAGGTTAAATTTGCGGAGGGTGTTTTTTAATCCAATGATCGGCAATGTCTTCGCGTCGTGCTATCCAGACATGGTCATGGGATTGCACATAGTCCAGAAATTTCTTTAGAGCCATGAAGCGACTTGGCTTACCAAGGGTTCGGCAATGCATGCCGATGGACATCATTTTCGGTGCGGTCGCTCCTTCTTCATACAAACAATCAAAGTTGTCTTTTAGATACTGGAAAAATTCTTCACCGTGATTGAAACCGTATGGGGAAGAAAACTTCATGTCATTGCAATCGAGTGTATAAGGAACGATCAGATGCGGTTTGCTGCCGCCATTAGGGGTATCAACTTTTACCCAATAAGGGAGGTCATCACCGTAATTGTCTGAGTCGTATTTGAGTTGGCTTTGTTCTGCCACAAGGGCGCGGGTATTTGGCGAATCGCGTCCTGTGTACCAACCGGTCGGTTTAACGCCAGTGACTTCTTCGATCAAAGCAAGCGCTTGTTGCATGTGCTCGCGCTCTTGCTCGATTGGCATTTCTTGATAATGAATCCACTTTAAACCATGGCAAACTATCTCATGATGACCGTCGACAAACGCTTTTGCTACTTCAGGGTTGCGCTGCAAAGCCGTTGCAATGGCAAAGATCGTCAGGGGAAGTCCTCGGCGTTCAAACTCATTGAGTATTCTCCAAACACCAGTACGAGAGCCGTATTCGTAAAGTGATTCCATGCTCATGTGGCGGTCTTTGAAAGGCTGAGCGCCGAATATTTCGGATAAAAAAGTCTCGGCGTGTTCATCGCCATGAAGAACGCAATTTTCACCGCCTTCTTCAAAGTTTAAAACAAATTGAAGGGCCACTCGGGCATTGTTGGGCCATTTTACGTTTGGTAATCCTTGGCGGCCATAACCTGCGTAATCGCGCTCTAGATAATGTTTCATGGTTTACGTTCCAGTATTTGTCATAATATTTTCAGCGGTCTAAAGGCTCCAATGAGCGTAACGCCCAATAAAAGCTTTGCTAACTCTTTGACCATATTGGCCTTTTTTAGAGGTTTGTAGCCCTAGTTGATGCAATGACTCTGCCAATTTTACCGCCGCGGAGACCCCATCTATGATGGGAACGGGTAATTCTAAGGAAAGCTGTGCCAACAAATTCGACATGCCTGCACAACCAAGCACAACGGCTTCTGCACCATCTTGTTCTATCGCTGCTAAGCACTCGGTTTTTAGAAGTTGGTAGGCCTCAGGGTCTATGTTTTCTAACGCTAAGACCGGAATATCAGTCGCTCTAACGCCACTGCAATGGTGTTTGTGGCCGTATTTATTGAGTAGATGCTCACTGGCTGGCAAGGTTCTGGATAAGGTGGTTACAACGCCAAAACGGTGGCTAATTGAGCTGGCCATTTGAAACGCGGCTTCGGCAATACCTATGACGGGAGCGTCGGCCAATTCACGGGCGGCCTCCAAGGCTGGATCACCAAAACAAGCGATAATATGGGCATCAACACCTTGCTGTTTGCCTTGTTCTATCAGATCAAGAAGTGCGGCACTGGCAATAACTTCATCAAAAGCGCATTCAATACTTTTGGGGCCATGCTCTGGCGTGCTAGCGATAATCTGTGTGCTGCCAAGTGCAACAGATTTGGCACTTAATGCCATAGCCTGCGTCATGTCGGCACTGGTGTTTGGATTGATTAGCTGAATTAGCATGGGGCTCCTAGCGGCCAAATAGTCGATTAAAGTCGATATTCTCTTCGGGCTTACTTTCAAGAATTAGTGAAGATTTGATGTGTTGTAAGTGATGTTGCATCCAAGTTTGTGCTTCAACCTCGTTACCTTGATCCAGAATATCTAGCAGCTGGGAGTGGTCACCACATTCACAGCCAACACTTCCTCGCGTGCCATAAGCGGCGAGGATTAAAGAAGATCGATAGCAGAGTTGTTCAACAAAGCTGGCCAGTACCTGATTACCAGAGAGCGTTGCCAGCTCATAATGAAAACGAGCCGTTAACTGAATGGCATCGGCTAGTTGATTGTCTTCTTCTGCCTGTTTCTCTTCTACCGTCATCGCTCGAAAGCGTTCAGACTGCGTTGGGTTCCAGTTCATTAAAAGCGCCGGTATAAGCTGAGGCTCAATTAAAATTCGACTGTCGAGCACTTCCGATGCTTCCGCTTCGCTTGGGCGACTTACATGGGCGCCTTTGTTTTTTTCGATCACCACAAAGTGTTCTAAAGCAAGTCGTTGTAGCACTTTACGAATGCCGGTTCGGCTTACGCCAAAGGCTTCTGATAGGCGGTCTTCGGGTAAACGCGCGCCTGGTGGCAGTTGATGTTCGACAATGGCTTTTAGCATTTGTCGATAAATGTTTTCGTCATTGGGCATGATGTTCTCTATTAACTGTATACAATCTTCTGTTGAATATTGTTGATGAAATAATATAGCACGACAATTAATCTCAGGCATCCCAAATAAAAAAACCGTTCATTTTGCACAAGAATGGTGTGTGGGTATGGTTTTTTGGCTGGTAATGGTGCGGTTTTGTTGCGGCTTTTGTCCGATATGCTTATTTATTGCATAAATCATTGAGGTTCGAATTTTGGCACGTAAATTGTATTTATCATTGTATACAATCCAAAAGGAACCTAATTATGAAACAAACGTTTGATCAAAGCCCTAGATTGGCAAACGCCGATCTTCTCCCTGAGAAAGAGCAGAAATGGGGATGGTACAGTATCTTTGCTTTTTGGATGTCTGATGTTCATAGCGTAGGTGGCTATGTGTTTGCGGCCAGTTTATTTGCGCTTGGACTAAATGGGATTCAAGTATTTATTAGCTTGTTGTTAGGTATCTCTATTGTGTTGCTGTTCGCTAACTTGATGGGGAAACCAGGGCAGAAGGCGGGCGTGCCTTTTCCCGTGGTAGCGCGTATGTCTTTTGGTGTCTTTGGCGCGAACATTCCTGCGATTATTCGAGGCTTGATTGCCGTTGTCTGGTATGGCATTCAAACTTTCCTAGCCTCAAGCTCATTCATTATTTTGCTGCTTTATTTCTTTCCAGGTATGGCGTCTCTTGCAGATGAATCTTTTATTGGTCTTTCTTATCTTGGTTGGATTGGCTTTATTGCGATGTGGATAGTGCAGGGAATTGTCTTCATGTTTGGTATGGACATGATTCGTAAGGTAATCGATTGGTCTGGTCCTGCTATCTATATCGCGATGTTCGCATTATGTGTGTATATGGTGAATCGAGCCGGTTGGGAAAATATCAGCTTTAACCTGAGCTCACATAACCTGACAGGCATGGATGTGATTGTGCAGATGTTTATTGCCATTGCATTAGTCGCAGGTTATTTCGCGGGTCCAACATTGAACTTCAGTGACTTTTCACGTTATTGCGGCAGTTATAAAAAATTAAAACTGGGTAATTTATTGGGCTTGCCACTTAACTTTGTCTTGTTTTCGTTGTTTAGTGTGGTGATTGTATCGGCTTCTATTCCAGTATTTGGTTCGATGATTACCGACCCGGTAGAAACCGTGAAGCGTCTCGATTCTGGGTTCATTACGGTCCTTGGTGCGCTGACTTTTATTTTTGCTACCGTGGGGATTAATATCGTTGCGAACTTTGTGGCACCGGCGTTTGATTTTTCGAATGTGTCTCCACAGAAAATCAGCTTTAAAACGGGGGGATTTATCGCCGCCTTTGGCTCTGTATTGTTAACGCCTTGGAATTTGTTCAATAACCCAGAAGTGATTCATTACACGGTGGATGTTTTAGGTGCGATGATTGGGCCATTGTACGGCATTATTATTGTGGATTATTTCTTCATTAAAAAAGGTCATATTGATGTGGCTGCTTTGTACACCGAATCACCACAGGGCCGTTATTGGTATGAAAATGGTGTGAACAAGAAGAGTGTGTATGCCTTGCTGATTGCCGGTGCGGTGTCTATTCTGGCAACCTTCGTCTTCAGTGCCTTGGCAAATTATGCCATCTTCATTGGCGGGATTGTGGCCGCTTTCTCTTATCGCTTCATGATGGAGCCTGAGCGCCTTGCTATTCAAGAAATGGGGCTGGCTAAGTCCTAAACAGATTACAAAGAGTCTGTGTCGTCCTAAAATAAGTTGACGATTTTTTGTTAAGCCAGTATGGATTCCATACTGGCTTTTTCATGCACTTCTTCTGGTGTTTTCATATTAAGACTTAAGTGAGGTCGATACCTATTATAGATATCAATAGACTCACTAATATGCCTTTCTAATTCTTTAAAAGTTCTGCATCTTCCAATCAAAAATTCTTGCTTCAATATGCCATTCACCCTTTCTGCTAACGCATTTTGGTAGCAGTCATAGCCATCTGTCATCGACGGCTTTATTTTATTGCGTTGTAATTCTTTTTGATAAA
>NZ_CP025572.1:402627-647968 GCF_018336975.1 Marinomonas sp. CT5
TCTTTTGATTGTTTGAGCAGGTGTCTCTTTGGCTTTCGGGGATTTAGACATGGGTAGCCTCACTTTGGTAGACCAATCCATTTTGCCGTGTTTTCGAAGCCAAGTCAGCACCGTTGATCGCCCTTGGATTCCATAGATTTTTTGAGCTTGCTTATAAGTCATGTCGCCTTTTTCGACGGCCATCACTATCTGTAATTTAAAGCCCATTGTGTAGTCACGTTGAGTACGCTTGCGCTTGGTATTACTTGATGTCCCCATAATAGGTCTCCTAGGTGTAAACCTATTTCAGGACGGGACAGTCGCTAGAAAAAAGCCTCGCATTGAACAATGCGAGGCTTTTGTATTTGATGCGTTTGGAATAGTGCAACGCAAGGTTTGGGCTAGGCTAAATAGGCTTATAAAATTCTATGTAAAACATCATTTTTCTTATCGAAAAAGCGATGTCTTAATGCACCTAAAATATGCAGTGAGATAACTGCCATTAATAAATAAGATGCCCATTTGTGCAATGCATTTGAGATCTCAAATACGCGATCATTTTTTGGTATCAGTTCAGGTAAATCGACAAAGAAGAAATGCACACCAGTACTGTATTCGTAAGAAGAAGATTGCACATAGCCAAGTAATGGTAGGGCAACCATTAAAATATAAAGCATTCTATGAGCAAGACGCGCAACAAACTTTTCAATTGGTGATATGCCCTCCGGGAGTGGCTGCAATTTATCTTTTCTGCGCATGAAGAGACGCACCATAATTAGGATGTAAAAGAGTACGCCAAATGATTTGTGCCAATAATATAGGTTATCTGCAAATTCAGGCCTAGTTTCATCCCAAGGTGTCATATAAAGGCCTAAAGCAAGTAAAATTACAACGACGGAAGCGCTTAACCAATGCATGAATCTGAACGATTTAGAGTATTTCAATTTGTAGTACCTCTGTATTTTTAGTCAGTGGAAACAAGAGGTGCCTAACAAAGAATATATGTTTTTAGTTCATATCTCTTACTGGAGAAAATAAGAACTAGTCACTCTTCGTTGCGGCATTTTGAAAGGTGAGAAATGTTTGTTAAATCTCACCTTTCAAGTTTTCTGCGCTTTGAAAAATTATTTCAAAGTTTCAACGACTTTAGCCATGTTTGCAAAACGGTCTGGGTTGGCCATATGCAAGCGTTTTGCGATGAGAAAACCTAATACAGCAAAAGCGACAACTAAATATGGTAAGGCAGTTACTACGGGTGAATCAGAGCCACTCAGTACGTCTAAATTGTTAATTACCATATAGAGAGAAACGACCATCCCAATGGATGCTAGTGAAGGGGCAATCAATCGGCTCCAAAGAGAGGCTTCTAAAGAAGGGTTTCTCATGAAAAATGCTATAACGGCAAATGAAACCGTGCACTGTAATGCCAATATGGAAATGGCACCAAGCGCAGATGACCACGCAAAAATATTTGCCATTGGATCAAGTCCCATTGCTACTAAGGTGAGTAGACCTGCAATAATGGCGATACCTTGAACAAGGCTAGCAATATAGGGTGTTTGGTATTTCGTATGCAAAGTCGAGAATTTTTTCCAGCACAAGCCATCGCGACTCAAAGAAAATAAGTAGCGTGAAAGAGTATTGTGGAAAGCTTGGGTAGCCGCAAATAAACTAGTGATAAGTAAGATAGACATGACTTGACTAGCCCAAGTGCCAAGTAACTGATCTGCAATGTTGTAGATGAACATACCTGGATCTTGTGCCGTCACTGCTCCGACATTAGCCCCACCCAAGTATTGAACGATTGCCCATGCTGTAAAAGCATAAAATATAGTGATGACTGCGACAGCAACAAGTGTTGCGCGAGGGATAGTTTTTTCAGGCGTTTTGCATTCTTCTGAGTAGATGGCGGAGGCTTCAAAGCCGATGAAAGAACAGATAGCAAATATGAGCCCGACGCCAGCATTACCAGCAAAGGTAACGGATGGTGTGAAAGAGGAGAACTCCATTTCAATTGGCTGTTGAATGATAAAAATGTCAACTAGCAGAATGATCGCTACCTCGAGTAACATTAAAACCCCAAGTATGCGCCCACCTATTTCTACTTTGGCAACACCTAGTAAAACAACAATAACCTGATTACCAACCGCCAATACCCACCAAGGAACATCTAGACCGAAATTGCTTGATAAGAAAATGCTGGCAAAGAAGCCAAATAATGAGCTGACAGCAAAAACCATAGACAGATAAGCTAGAATAGCAATAAAGAAACCAGCTAAACCGGCAGAAGGACCAAGCCCTTTGCTGATGTATGAGTAAAATGCCCCAGAGTTGATTACATGGCGGCTCATGGCAATAAAGCCAAAGCTAAATAGTGTTAGCAGAATGCCCGCAACTACATAGATTCCAGGAATCCCTGCACCATTTCCGGCCATAAACGCAATAGGCAATGCGCCCACTGCACCTGTTAGTGGAGAAGCAGCGGCGATGACGAAGAACACTATCGACCATAGCCCTAAGCTCTCTTTTTTTAATGTAGTCTGTTTCATCTTGACGGTTCCTAATGTTTTTAATTGTTATTTCAGTTTATTTAGTAGGTATGGGGTACGTTATCGAAAATCGGCACATTTCCAAATAAAAAATAAAAAAATATCACAAAGTGAGAATTCTTTATGTTTATTTGGCTGATTTTATGTTTTTTAAGTGTTAATTTATTTGTAAGCGGCTAGTAGCACTATTTTAATTAAAGGCGCCTAGTCCTCCTCTCTTAGAGGAATGATAAAAAGCAGTTTGCTGCTTATGAAAAGACACAGATACTTGGTGAATAGGATAGAGCCTAGAGGGGAGTCATGAGACAGCTGGCGCAATCCAGTCACATGGAGTAAAACTAGAGATAGACTGGGTTTAAGGAAAATGTACTCAGAATTAGGTGGCACCAGCGTCTGGTATTAGAAAAACATTTTATGGGCTGTTTTTTATGCTTTAGTAAAGTTAATTAACAGGTAAAAAGTGAATCATATGTCGATTTTGGCCAATCAATCCTCTAATTTTTTTCGTAGTTCAGCAAACATACGAAATCTATCTGAGCACAGCAGCACCCTAATGGATTGGACGTTGAATTATGAGCAACTCTCTCAAGGACAGTTTGAAGGCGGTTTAATAGAAATTTGGGTGGAAGGGATACAACTATTTGAAGAGAGTTTATCTAAGTCGGTGCTTCAGCATGGAGAGGTAAGAAAAGATTGTTTGTCTTTTTCTGTATTCAATAGGCTCAATGGTGAGGCTCGTTGGTTCGGAAAGCCTATACAAGAAAATGGTATATCTTGGTGTGGTTTTCAAGAAGAAATCATGATTCAAACACCTGAGGACTGCAGTCTTTTTGTTCTCAGTGTTCCCAAAGAGCTATTAGTTGGTCTTACAGAACATCCATACTCTAAAGTCGGAACGCTTATTGATTCGACCCTTTCGCGAAACTTTCGAAATGCATTTAGCTCAATTGTCTATAGTATGAGCCGATATTCATTGCTGCTTAACCAAGAGGCAGCGATAAAGCAATTTAAAAGTGATATCAGGGAAATAATGCTGTTACTCTTTCAAGCCCAAGATGACACTCCTGAGAGAAAGGGCGTCTCTCGACAAAAAGCAAAAGAAATCGTATGCCAATCAAAAGACATCATTTTAGGCCATCCCGATGTCGCAATAACCGTTGATGAACTGTGTCAGATTACGCATACCTCCCGGCGAGCACTTCAGAACCATTTTTTGAAAGTGACAGGGCAAAGTCCTGCAATTTTCTTAAAGAATATTCGATTGAATAGTGTTCGACGAAGTATGTTTGAATGTCCGGAAAGTAATATTTGTGATCTTGCGACTCAATGGGGGTTTTGGCATCTTTCGCAGTTTACATGTGATTATAAGCGTTTATTCGGTGAGCTCCCCTCGCAGACTATAAATACCCTTCGGGCCAAGGCAAGAGTTTGATTGTCAAACGTTAAACTGACTATTAATGCTGCAAAACACCGCCTTAACCTGTTTAAAAAGCCATGATGAAAACGGAAATTCGGCGTTCGTGGAAACGAACAGATGACTAAATTTTCCCCAGATATCGTCAAAACCTGTGCCTTTTTCCTTGATTCATTCTGTCTTCATAAAAGACAAAAAAATGCCAGCATACTCAAAGTATACTGGCATGAGCTAAGGTCTTATATTTAGATTTAGGGTGATCTTAAAGACGCTCGAACTTGTAAGGGCTAGGATCAATAAGAGGGTCTGCATTAGTGACAATGTCTGCTGCCAATTGCCCTGCTGCTGGCCCTGTTCCAAAGCCATGTCCAGAAAAACCTGTCGCTATGGTTAAACCTGGAATCGCACTTATTCTATCAATAATTGGGTTTGAATCCGGTGTGATATCAATTACTCCTGCCCAAGATTCTTCGATTTCTGCTTGCTCAAAAATAGGCCAGGCTTTTCTTAAATTGGTTAAGGCTTCATTGTTGAGTGCAGGGTTAGCACTGGGATCTAATGTTCTAATTTGTTCAAATGGTGTACGGCTATTGGCTTTCCAGCGTCGGGCGAGTTTCAGGTCTTTTAAGAACTCTTTACCAAATGACGTGCGTAACACTCCGCCTTGTGTACGAATCTGGCTAAGATATCGCCATCCAATCAGCAAATGATCTAAAGTAATATGAGCATCCAATGCTCCACGCTGGGTGATAATGAAGCCGCCATCTTTGTGCTTCCTAAATGAAAAATCAGGGCCACCGACGGAGATGTCTGTTGGTCCTTCCATTGGTTTGGTTCTTAATACTGAACAAACCAATGGTAGAGTAGATAAGGACACTCCGTGGTTACCTAAGAAGCGTCGAGACCATGCTCCACTGGCTAGTAATACTTGATCACAGCGAATTTCACCCTTTTCAGTCATGACACCGCTAATTCTTCCTCCCTTAGTTGAGAGTGTTCGAACCGCACAGTTTTGCACCATAATAGCCCCTTTTTCGATGGCTTTTCTGGCCATGGCAGTTGTGGCTATCGAAGGTTCTGCGCGTCCATCGGAAGGGGTATAAATTCCACCTTGCCATTCGTTTTGTCCGCCAGGAACATGCTGATTAATTTCTTTTAAACTGAGCATTTTTGAATCTAATGAAAGAGATTCAACAGACTTTAACCATGCTTCATGCATAGCAACTTGTTCTTCGGTTTTGGCGAGGAACATAATGCCAGACTCTTTATAGCCAACGGATTGACCGATGCGCTCAGGCATTTCTTTCCAGAGTTTATCTGCGGCCTGAGCGAGAGGTACATCGTGAAGGTGTCGGCTAGTTTTACGTATCCAGCCTAGGTTCCGAGAAGATTGCTCTCCAGCGATATGACCCTTTTCAATTAATACAACAGGGATGTTTCGTTCTGCTAGCGTTAAGGCCGCTGTCACGCCAATAATGCCACCGCCGATAATCACCACCGTAGTTGATTCAGGTAGTTCATCCTGTGTATGAATAGCATCAAGTGTCTTAGTCATAATTCGTTTCCTGAAGAGTATTTGGAAGGCTGCAACTGACATGTGGCGCCTTCCAATTTGGTTCTATTGAGCAACAGTAATAGTTTCAATGTCAGCTTTTGCAGCGCCACGATATGCGGTAACTTCCAATTCCATCTTATAAATGGATGAACCTAATGGTGGGCAAGTAACCGTTGTGGCAGGGTCGACTCCACGAAACTTCTCACCGATAAGTGTCATTACGGCAGGAGTGTCTTCAGGGTTCTGAATGAAGACACGTGACATCACTACATCAGCAAGAGAGGCGCCAACGTTTTTTAGTGCGGCTTCCACATTACTGAAAACTTGATGGGTTTGTTCAAGTACGTCGTCTGGAATTTCTTTTGTGTCTGGGTTGCGTCCAGCTGTATTGGAAACAAATATCCAGTTGTCTACACACACTAGGCGAGAATAGCTACTTAATTCTTCCAGTTTTGAACCAGTTTTTAGTTTGGTAATCTTGGTCATTTCAGTATTCCTAAAAATAGAATAAAAAGGCAAATAAGTAGGGAACTCGCTTATCGCAACGCGGGTATATCCCACAGGTTCAGTTTCACACCAATACCCTTTTCGATTGCATTGCGATAAACCACCGTTGCCCAAGCAATATCTTCTACAGGCATTCCACCCACAGACATAATGATGATCTCTTCGTCGGTCTGACGACCTGGTGCCTCGTTCGCTATAATTTTGCCAATGTCTTCCAACTCGGCTTTATCAAGCTTACCCTCGGCAATTAGATCCATAAAACGAACCCCAACTAAAGGAACACAGTTATGGGCTGGTTTTGGTAACTCTTCAAACCATGCTTCGTATAGGCGCGTATTATCCAATACCTTACGAACTCCTGGTCCTTCCATTCCTTCATCTAAAGAACAGCTGGCAGGCATTGCCAAAAAGGCACCGGGTTTTACCCATTCGCGTTTAACAATTGGATAGGTGGATGGGTCCCCTGTTTCACCAGAATTACAGTAAGTGACAAGGTCTGAGCCTCGAACGACATCTTCAATGCTATCGACGATATGAATATTGCTGATTTGTGGGAAGGTTTCTTTTAGCCATCCGATGAAGTCATCGAGACTCTTTTGACCACGGCCCTTTATCTTGATGGTATCTAGTTCAGGACAGGCAGACATAAAGGCGGAGACAGTAGTTTTGCCCATTACGCCAGGGCCAAGTAAACCAATCACTTTAGAATCCTTTCTAGCAAGGTGGCGAGCACCAACGCCCGGAATTGCTCCTGTACGATAGGCGGATAAAAGATTTGCAGACATAAAGGCAAGAGGCGCGCCTGTATCAATATCATTAAGAATCAAGGTGAGGATAGAGCGAGGTAAACCTTTGTCTCGGTTGGCAATATTGGAGCCATACCATTTAACTCCAGAAGTCTGAAAATCACCGCCAAGGTAGGCAGGCATCGCCATTAAACGACGGTCTGCAGTGGGTTTTGGCATGGTTGGAAAAGGAGATTCTTCAGGAAATGTAATTAGTGCTCCATGTGAATCACTATTAGACCCCGCCATCCGATAATCGCCTTTGTATAAAAGAGCAAACATCTCTTCCATTGTATCTACGCAGCGAGGCATATCCGTAACGCCAGCTTTAATCATGTCTGGTTCTGAAAGGTAAATAAAATCGATCTTAGAGTTCTCTGGCATAACATCACCTCATAGGATAATTGTTGTTTTAATGAGGTATTGAATGACCTCCATTCTCACAATACGATAAAAATATAGTTTTTTGAAGTGAATTTTAGTGTTTGTTTTGATGTTTTATTAATTTATGAGTTTGTTGGGCTGCACTCATTGTTTTTTTATGCATTGAGTAGTGTTCTGGTTAAGGTGGTGGAATGAATGAGTCATTACCTAGACCTATGACTTAGAGGTTATTGGGATCTTGTTTTGTCACAATGATGGAAATTTTTGGCTGGTTTGAGAGTGTATTTTTGGTGTCAAAATCTCTGAATATGATAATTATGTGAAAATATAGTGATTTTTTTGTTGTTTATTTTTATATAATTCTCTATTTTGTTTTTAGGTGTTTTTCTAAAAAAGTGAGAAGGATTACTCAATAGACGCTTTTTAGACTGCTTTTGACTAGGTTATTACTCATTTTGTATTTGGAGAAAGGTATGAAAAAAATTACTAAATTGTTAACCAGTGGAGTATTGATGGGAGCGACATTGCTGTCGCCACTTGCTATGGCTGAATACCCTCAGCGCCCTGTTAAATTTATTGTGCCTTGGCCTCCTGGAGACCTTGAGGATGTATTGACGCGTATTATTGCTGAAGAAATGACCAAAGAAACTGGTAAACCTGCAACGGTTGTAAACAAAGCTGGTGGTAGTGGCGTGGTTGGGGCAACTGAAGTTTCTTTAGCAAAACCAGATGGTTTAACCATTGGTTCTTTCGTGAATGATTTGTTGACGATTAAGGTATTAACAAAAAGTGTCCCTTGGGATTTTGATACTTTTGAACCAGTGGGCATCTTTTTAGATTACCCATTTGTGTTGGCTGCAAAAAGTGATGCGCCATATAGCACAATGGCGGAGTTAGCGACTTATTCGCAATCTAATAACGTATCTCTGGGGCATTTTGGTTATCAAGCAGGTCCTACAGCTATGACGTTTCAAGCAGCGGATCGGTTGAATATTAATTTCTCGTCAAATGCTCCATTTGATGCAACAAATTGTTCAGTACTGGCGAATGGCGATGCAGATGTAATTAATACGACGACACAGTTAATTTTGGCTTGCTTGAAATCTGGGGACGTCAAAATCCTAACCAGTTTTACGTCTACTCGCCTTAATTTATCTCCAGATGTGCCCACCCTGGATGAAGTTGCAGGTATTCCGTTAACAACTTGGAATGGTCTGTTTGTACCAAAAGGTACTCCTGAAAATGTTAAGCAGCGTATTGCTGAAATTGCTAAGAAGGCGCTGAAGTCTCCGCAAGTGAAAAGTATCGCAGATGAAACTGGTGCTGTTGTTTATTGGCAAGATGCAGAAGACGCTAAAAAACGTATAGAGGAAGAAACCTTCCTTAGTAATCAACTGGTGAAATACCTTCAGCAATAAGTGCAATATGAAAAATTAGAGAGACAGACCCCCTAGAAATCTTTCTAGGGGGTAGGAAGAAATTAGGTAAGCGGGTGCGAGTATGGGCAGTAGGTTTTTTCTAGGTATAAAAAGTCATGAAATGACCGCTGAGATGGTAGAGCAGTCAAAGACATTACCATTCTATTTCATCTTTTTTTGTTGTTGTGCTGTTCTTATGTATTTCATTGGCGATGAAGTAAAGGTGTTTAATAATAAAGGTTGGTATCTTCAGCCTATGCTTGGTCCCGCTATAGGTCTGTCAATAATGACCCTATTGTCCTTTATTAAAGTGGTTCAGTCTTTCGTGTTTTTAAGGTTCTTATCACTTTCCGTTGTTCTTCATTATTTAATTCAAATGGTATCAGTTCATCGTATTGCATTTTGGGCAGTTGGGTCTTTTTACCTCTATATTCATGCGTTGAGCTTCATTGGCTTTTTACCGTCGAACTTAGTCTTGCTGTTGTTTATGTTGTTTGTTGCAAAAAAACTGGATCGATATTGGGGATTGGTAGCTTGTGCTACTGCCGTGGCTATTGTGGTGATCTTTCGAGTTGTAATTGGCTTATGGATGGATGATGTTTGGCTTTACGGCTTATTACCTGATTCAGTAGCCGATTTTTGCAATATGTATTTATAGGTCATTGATATGTTTGACTCGATTTTATTAGGTTTAAATGAGGTCGCCCACTTAAATGTGATTATGGCGATCGTTTTTGGGGCAATCATTGGTATTACCATTGGTTCTATTCCTGGATTGGAGCCGGCTGGGGTAATTGCAATTTTATTACCCTTAAGCTTTTCTATGGATCCACTTGCTGGTGTGATGCTGTTGGTGGGTGTTTATGGTGGTGCTTGGTATGGAGGGGCTATTCCTGCGATTCTAATGAATACCCCTGGAACTCCCGTAGCAGTATTAACAACCTATGATGGTTATCCTATGTCGCAACGAGGAGAGGGGAAGCGTGCTTTATCCATCGCTTATACTTCTTCATTTGTTGGTGGAATTATTAGTGTTGCTTCCTTGGTGTTCTTGGCACCAGTTTTGGCGAAAGTAGCAACGAAATTTGGCTCCCCTGAATTTGCAATGTTGGCCTTACTCGGTATGACATTTGTGGTGCTTGCTCATGGTAAACATGTGTTTTCTGCCGCCATAATGCTGGGGTTTGGGATTTTTCTAGGTTCTGTTGGTCTAGATCGTTCATTTAATACGCCTATTTATACTTTCGGACAAACTTGGCTATTAGGCGGAGTACCTTTGGTGCCTGCTGTAATCGGGTTGTTTGCAATGTCACAGGCGTTTGTACTGCTGTCTAATAAAGGACCTGATAGTTTTGAGACCAAGTTAGAAGGAACGGGGTATTTTGGTGGCTTTGTTGATTTGTTAAAACATAAAATTGTAGTGATTCGTTCCGCTGCTTTGGGTGTGTTCATGGGCTTATTGCCTGGTGTAGGGGAGTTCGGGTCGCAGTTTTTTTCTTATACCTTGACGCAAAAATTCTCTAAAGACCCTGGCAGCTTTGGTAAAGGTAATCCTGCAGGTTTAATTTCTTCTGAGACATCAAACAATGCGGTCACCGCTTCTGTAATGGTGCCATTGCTAGCCTTCGGTATTCCTGCAGATGCTTTGATGGCGATGTTGTTAGCGGTGTTTACTGTCCATAATTATACTCCAGGTCCAACCTTATTTGCAGAACGTCCTGAGTTTATTTCCGGGCTTTATATATCATTGTTTTTAATGAATATTGTGGCTTTTATCTATTTAACTTTCGCGACACGTTGGATGGTTAAGCTCACTAAAATCAGTGGTAAATTTATTGGTGCTGTGATTCTTATTTTAGGTTTTGTGGGTAGCTATAGTCAGAATTATCAAGCTTCAGACGCTTTAATTGCCTTGTTTTTTGCTGTCATTGGTTATGTTCTACGACGTAACGGTATACCAGGGATACCCATCATCTTAGGCATGGTTTTAGGTCCCGTATTTTTGACGCGGTTAAAGCAGTCTATGGGGATTTCGAATGGTGATATGACGATGTTTTTAACACGCCCTATCAGCGTGATATTGCTGTCGTTAACAGTGATTTCTATTTCGATATTTATTATTGGGAAAATACGGCAGTCACGGGGTTAACAACAGTATGAGCAATGAAACAAAGCGGGTATAAGCCCCGCTTTGTGATCCACATTATTCGTTGTCTAAATGTGCGCCTTTCTCAATGGTCGCAGTCGCAAGCTTTAAACGCTCTACTACTGCATCCAGGCGAAATAGTTCGAATGAGCTTGTGGTTCCTACAAAGGCAATGCTTCCAATAATTTCATCGTTTTCAAGGTTGAGAATGGGAGCGGCAATCCCTGTTAAACCTAAATTTAACTCATCATGAGTGATACAAAAGCCATCCTTACGGATTTTTTTGGTTTCAGCATTAAATTCTTTCCAAGTAAGACTGTATTCGTCATTTGGTTCAATTTGTTCATCATAGATTTTTTTGAGGCGATTGGGCTTCTGGAGAGCGACCAGTACTTTAGATTGTGCCCCTTTAAAAATGGGCAACGGGCGGCCTCGGCCAAAGGTAAAGCCATACTTTTTAATGTCTGATTCAATATGAGTATTAATGATGTGACCATCGTAAAACACACTCATATAGACAGTAAGACCTGTGCTTTTTGATAGCTCGGCCATGACTTCACGACCATGTGAAATAAGAGGGTCATGTTGTCTCATCATCCAGTCAAGTTCGATAATTCTGGGGCCTAATGTATAGCTAGTATCTATACGGGTTAATAGTCCTGCATCACAAAGCTCACGTACGTATCGGTAAGCAGTGGCACGTGAAAGGGACAGTTGCTTAGCAATATCATCCACATTGATGACGAGGGAGTTAGGTCCAAAAATATTGAGGACATTTAACATTTTATTGAGACTGGACACGTACACTCCTTGGTAATAGATGAATTGATAGATTATATGTTCGATAGCGTTATTTGATCAATTGTTTGATGCTTGGTGTCAAAAACACTTTGATTTTAGTATTTTTTTCACATAGTGAGATTTTTTCACGCCTTAGTTTTTTTGCTTTTTCCTTCTGGTTTGTACACTGAAAGTACTTAAATTCTCATATTGCGATTGCTTATTATTAGATGACAGAATTTATTGTAAAAAATTACAATTTTTATCTTATTATGAGAAATATGTGATTTAAAGTTGTTTACATGGTAGTTTTTGTGTGGCATAAATCTTACATTGTGCTTTTGGTTGATGATTGCTTTTTGGCTGATCTGGTCTCTTGTTGAGGCGGATTAATTAGACTGAATGAAACATTCTGATTGTGCTGCTTAGTTAATTTTTTCTATTCGATGCCATTACTGTCTAGTTAGGCATTGCAAGTTATGTGGAGGTAAGCAATGAATCGTCATTTTAAATTTCTTATTAATGGAGATTGGGTAGAAGGAAATAATTCGCCTTTTAGCGTGAAGAACCCAGCAACACTTGAAACTGTGGCAACTTGTGCTAATGCTGATAAATCGCAATTAGATGAAGCTGTAAAGGCGGCGCAAACTGCTTTCAAAAGCTGGTCGGTTTCTAGTCATGAAGAGCGTAAAAGCTCGCTCCATAAAATTGGTGATGAATTAGAAGCGCGCGCCAGTGAAATTGCTGCTCTGATTGTCGCTGAACAAGGTAAGCCTTTTGCTCTTGCAATGGGTGAGGTTCAGGCGGGGGTGGCATGGTTGCGATACACAGCTTCTCAGGATATCCCAGTAAAAGTAGCCGAAGAAACAGACACTAAACGCATTGAAATTCATCATAAGCCACTTGGTGTTGTTGGTTCTATTACCCCTTGGAACTGGCCTTTCATGATTGCTATTTGGCATATTGTTCCCGCAGTAAGAGCTGGGAATACTGTTATTAACAAGCCTTCTGGATTAACGCCCTTTAGTACGATCACATTGGTAGAGATTATGAACAATCATCTGCCTAAAGGTGTTGTAAATATAATTACTGGCCAAAGTGGCATAGGCAGCGGTATTACCTCCCATCCTCAGATTAGTAAGATTGTTTTCACTGGATCAACGGAAACGGGTCAATCGGTAATGCGTAGTGCGGCTGATAATTTGAAGCGACTTACGTTGGAATTAGGCGGGAATGATGCCGCGATTGTTCTAAAAGGAACCGATGTAGAGAAAGTCGCCGGCGAAATTTTTGCTGCCGCATTCCTCAATATGGGTCAAACCTGTGGTGCTATTAAGCGTCTTTATGTTCATGAGTCTGTCTATGAAGATATGTGTGCTGCATTGGTTTCTACTGCTAATGAACAGGTTGTTGGTAATGGTATGGATGAAGGTGTCAACTTTGGCCCGGTCCAGAATAAAGACCAGTTAGAATTGGTTGCGAGCTTTGTTGATGATGCGCGAAAACGTGGCGCGACGATATTAACGGGTGGCCAGCCACTTGAAGGTGCAGGGTATTTTTACCCGCCAACGCTTGTTGCTGATATTTCCAATGATGCTCTTTTAGTTAAAGAAGAGCAGTTTGGCCCTGCTCTTCCAATTATTAAGTTTACCGATGTTAACGATGTAGTTGAAATGGCTAATGGTGTCGATGTTGGATTAGATGGTTCTGTTTGGGGACCAGATACAGCAGAAGCTACAGAGATCGCTTCTCGTCTAGAGTGTGGTACCACCTTCGTCAACACTCACGCCAAGATTCAGCCAAACATTCCAATGGGCGGATGCAAAATGTCTGGCTTTGGTGTGGAGTTTGGTGAAGAAGGCTTACTGGAATTTACTACGTTACAGGTGGTTCACATCAACAAATAGAGTTTTTGCTTACAGCTAAGTGTCCTCCCTGTTTAGGCAGCGAAAGTGGTTCATCCGCTATCGCTGCTTTTTTTTTGGTTTTATTTTTCTCTGATTTTGAGATTAGAAGCCGTCGAATAGGAAAAAATAAGAGGGCCAATAATACGAAAATCTTACATTTATCAATTATTATCAAATAATAGGTGTTTTAATCGTTGACAAATGTTTGTATTTTCGCATAATGTGAGAATAAGTTAAATAAAGAGGTTCTTCTATGAATGGTGCAGAAGCAATAATAAAAGCCGCAGTCGACTCAGGTGTTGAGTACTGTTTCGCTAACCCAGGTACGACTGAGATGCCGTTTGTAGCTGCTATGGATAGTGAGCCAGGATTTCGCCCCGTTCTCAGTATGTTCGAAGGAGTATGTACTGGTGCCGCTGACGGCTACGGTCGTGTATCTGGACGCCCAGCGTTGACACTTACTCATTTGGGGCCAGGATTCGCCAATGGGATTGCCAATTTACATAATGCTCGTCGCGCAAATAGCCCAATCGTTAATTTAGTTGGGGATCATGCTTCTTGGCATGTGAATTATGATCCGCCGTTAGCAAGCGATATCGAATCTTTGGCTCGCCCTGTGTCTACTTTTTTTCGTACCTCTAAATCAGTTGATCGCATAGTTGAAGATTTTGCCGCAGCAATGCGTTCTGCTTGGCAACCTTCTGGGTCTATTTCAACGCTTGTTCTACCGATGGATTTGCAAGCCAAAGAATTATCAGATCGCATGCCAAATGTTTCTATTTTGCCTCCTAAGCGTCACTTTAAAACGGATTATGTTGAAGCTGTTGCTGAACGTATCAAAGCGGGCAAGCGTTTGGTCTTTATCGTTGGTGATAATGGACTTGATGAAAAAGGCTTGAAAGCTGCAGGTCGAGTTGGACAGCTTCCAGGCATTAAAATGTTTGCGGAAACTTTCCCACGCATTTCGCATCGTGGCGGTGGTTTGCCAGATCTTGATCGTCTGCCTTATTTTCCAGAAAAAGCTATTGCTGAATTAGAAAAATTCGACGAAGTGGTTTGTGCTGGAGTGGTTGAGCCAATCTCTTACTTTGGTTATGAAGGGTTGCCATCTCGTTTAGCCGAAGTGGATCGTTTGGTGACATTGGCGGAAGTAGGTGAAGACGTATCTGGAGCAATGGAAGCGTTGGCTGAATTGCTCAATGCGCCAGCTCATAAAGATTTAACTGGCACGATCCCTTTGCCAAGTGCAAATGAAGCATTGACGCCTGATTCTATCGGTAAAGTCGTTGCAACAGGTTTGCCGGACGACTGTATCGTATCTATTGAAGGTGGCACTTGTGGTTACCCATTTTTTACCGAGTCAGCTCTTTCTGCTCGTCATCGAGTGATTACCAATACTGGTGGTGCCATAGGTCAGGGTCTACCCGCAGGATTTGGTGCCGCATTGGCTGAGCCGGGCAATACCGTTGTGTGTTTGCAATCTGATGGTAGTGCTCAATACACCATTCAAACTTTGTGGAGTATCGCCCGCGAGAATCTTCCCGTAGTGATTCTTATCGCAGCTAACCACAAATACAACATCCTACAAAATGAATTACGTCGCTATGGAGTAAAAGAATTTGGTTCGAACTCCATTGCCTTAACTGTGTTGGATAAGCCCCGTGTCGATTGGTTGTCTTTAGCTAAAGGGTACGGTGTTGAGGCAGTTCGTGTTGAAACCAATGCAGAGTTAGCGCATGCCTTTAAAGCCGCATGTGATTCTAAAGCACCGCGTTTAATTGAAATGTCTTTGTGAGGTTGAGCATGACTACGATGGAACTGTTTCCCGAAGTAAAACGATTTCTAGAAAATCCAAAGCGCTTATTTATTGGTGGCGAGTGGGTTGATGCGCAATCCGGTAAATCTTTTACAGTAGAAAATCCTGCAACTATTCAAGCTATTGCAAGTGTTGCAGATGCTCAAGCTGATGATGTCGATCGTGCGGTCCATGCAGCACGAAGCGCGCTTGAAGGCGAGTGGGGGCGTGTATCGGCTTCAGAACGTACACGCTTTATGCTTCGCCTTGCCGATTTGATAGAAGAAGATGCTGAAAATTTAGGTCAAATTATCTCGCTAGAGAATGGTAAGCCTTATAGCAATGCGAAGAATGGTGAAGTGGTCATTACTGCTAGCATTATTCGTTACTTTGCTGGTTGGCCTTCAAAAATTGAAGGCAGCACCATTCCTGTTTCCCCACGCAGTGGCGAACGTATGTTGAATTATACGGTGAAAGAGCCTGTGGGAGTTTGTGCTCTTATTGTGCCTTGGAATTTCCCACTTTCAATGTGCGCTTGGAAATTGGGGCCGGCATTGGCAACGGGCTGTACAGCTATCTTAAAACCTGCCGAACAAACACCGCTTTCTGCTATTCGTTTAGCTGAATTGATTGAGCGTGCAGGTATTCCTCGTGGTGTTGTTAATGTTCTGACGGGGTTCGGTGCGGGCGCTGGAGCGCCACTCGCGGCTCACCCTGATGTCGATAAAATCGCTTTTACCGGTTCTACTAATGTTGGTCGTTTGATCGCGCAAAGTGCGGTTGGAAACATGAAGAAAGTGTCTTTAGAGCTGGGTGGTAAGTCACCTAATATTATTTTGCCTGATGCAGACATTATTAAGGCTGCTAAAGGTGCTGCTGATGGCATTTTCTATAACCAAGGCCAAGTGTGTACTGCTGCGTCACGTTTATATGTTCACGAGAGTGTGCTCGAGCAAACCCTTGAAGAGTTGCGTAAACATGCCGCTGCTCATGTTGTTGGTCCGGGACTGGATCCACGTTCAACCATGGGGCCTTTGGTCTCTTCTGCTCAGTTTAATATCGTCAAAGACTATGTTGATAGCGCCGTTTCTGAAGGTGCTGAACTTGTGTGTGGTGGTCAGAAGCCAAGCGAACTAGGCGATGGCTACTTCATGCCGCCGACCGTTTTTTTAGATAGACAAGAGCAAGCGCGTATTGCTCGAGAAGAAATTTTTGGTCCTGTCGTCACCGTGATGAGTTGGTCGGATGTAGATGAACTGGTTCATCGTGCCAATGACACGCCATTTGGTTTAGCGGCTGGTCTTTGGACAAACGATCTGACTCAGGCGCATTCCATTGCAAGCCGCTTAAAAGCTGGGTCTGTATGGATTAACTGTTGGAATGTTGTCGATCCTGCTTCGCCATTTGGTGGTTATAAGCAATCTGGGTGGGGACGTGAAATGGGCAAAAATGTCATTGATGCCTACACGGAAACCAAGAGCGTTTTTGTCAATTTAGGTTAATAGTCATTAGAGGATTAGGTTATGAATTTAGAATTACAAGATAAAGTTGCCATTGTTACTGGCGGCGGTATGGGCATTGGTAAAGATGTGGCAATGTTTTTGGCTGAGGAAGGTTGCGATGTTGTTATTTGTTCTCGCACCCTGTCTGTTTTAGAAAAAACCGCTGAAGAAATTTCGGCGGCTACTGGTCGTCGTGTCTTGCCTGTTGTGTGTGATACAACGGACATGGACTCTGTGGAGGCAATGGTCGCAACAGCGGCAAAAGAGTTTGGTCGAATCGACATCTTAGTTAACGGTGCGGCGGCGCCTTCGGGTGTTGTGCGTAACTCGATTGAATTTGCTAACGACTACGAGTTATTAGGCGATTTGGATACTAAGGTAATTGGTTACTTCCGTTGTGCGAAAGCTGTGGTTCCTTACATGAAGAAACAAGGTTTTGGTCGCATTGTGAACATTGGTGGCTTAACGGGTCGTAGCAGCAAAGTCATGTCAGGTATGCGTAACCTTGCCATTGTTCACATGACGAAAAACTTGTCTGATCAGCTTGGTCCTCACGGCATCACTTGTAACATCATTCACCCTGGCGTGGTTGATACCCCTCACATTCAAGAGTTATACGAGCGTGAAGGCAAGTTACAAAATAAAACGCCTCAGGAAGTAGAGCAAGGCTACATTGATGTTACACCAATTCGCCGTACGTTAGCTCCCGTTGAAATTGCTTGGTTAATCGGTTTCTTGGTATCGCCAAAAGCCGGTGCGGTAACAGGTGAGTCTATAGGTATTGATGGCGGACTAACGCGCGGTATATTCATTTAGGAGGCAGCACGATGAGCGGAACAATTTTAGTTTCTACAGTCGGCCAAGGTGTCGTCAAAAGTGCAGATAATGGACAAACATGGCATCGCCTTGGTTTAGGTCAAGATATTGAATTTGATGCTATTACTCGTTCATTGGATGTAGATCCTGCGAATCCAAGCACACTATATATTGGTACGGATGTTGGGTTGTGTGTCAGTAAAGATGCAGGCGCCAAATGGCATCGTATTGATTCGCCTTTCAATGGTGAAACCGTTTGGAAAGTAGCGGTTGACCCTAATGATTCAATGCGAATTTTTGTGGGTACTGGTGCACCATCACGTGCTGTTTTGTGGCGTACAAAAGATGCGGGTAAAACATGGGATCGTGCACCTGTTGAAATCCCTGAGTTTTGTGCTGGTGTGAGTAAGCCTCGCTTATTAGCCTTTGCTTTTGATCCAACTGACAGTAATAAGGTTTGGTTTGGTTTAGAAGAAGGTGGTCTATTTAAGAGTGTGAACGGTGGTGATACATGGGAACGTATCGATGATCGTTTATTGTGGGACTTTAATTCAGACATTCACACTATTCAAGTTATGCCTAACCACGGACAAAAAGTCATTGTTGTTGTATGTGTTAACGCGGTTTATCGTAGTTTTGATGATGGCGAAACATGGGAAGGCGTAATCGCAAAAGATGAATTTGGTTTGTATTACGCACGCTCAACTGCTGTACCTATGGGCACAGAAAGTACTATTTATTTAAGTGTCTCTGATGGTACTCCAGGTACAACTAGCCAAATTTTTGTTTCTCATGATGCGGCTGCAACATGGCAGTTATTGCCCTTTCCACTACAACCAAACTCATGTGTTTGGGGGATTCATGTAAATCCAGCTAACCCAAATCAAGTGGTTGCTGGTACTAAGTATGGACACTTGTTTACTAGTGATAAAGCCGGCCTATCTTGGAAAAAAGAATGGCGTGAATTCAGCGAAATTTCGGATGTGCTTTGGACACCCGCCGAAGCTGTTATTGAAGCTGCTCATACCTCTGTAATCAAAAAATAGTGGTGTGATCGTATATAAATAGGTGATGAACATGAAAGTGAAAATCAATCGTACCCATATATCTTTATTCGTATCCGACCCAGATGCCTCTGCAGATTGGTATGAAGATGTTTTGTCTATGGAGAAAAACGCTCGTAATGGTGACGAATGGGTAATGATGAGCTTTGGTGACAAGCACCATGATATTGCTTTGATTAGAGCGCCTGAAGGTTCTGCAAAAGGAGTGATTGGTCTACAGCATTATGGCTTGGAGATCGATGGCGATTTGACCACCTTGCGCAGACTCTATGGCATGTTGCTGACTAAAAACGTCCCGATTGTCAAAACTACGGATCATGAAGTAGGTATTGGACTGTATTTTGAGGATCCAGATGGCAACCGCTTAGAGTTCTTTTTAGAAACAGAGCATGACGATGAGTTAGGTAAGCAACGCTTTAGAGCGACCGATGCCCCAAGTCGTCCACTCGTACTTGAACCCATTTTTGACTAATTTTGTAAGGATTTTATTCATGAAAGAAGCTAATTTTGGCCCATACCATATTCGTAAATGGTTCTACCATTACGAAGAGACCTTAGCCAACGAAACGGGCAAGTTGGCCGATGGTGAACCTGTTAAAAAATATGTTATTGCGGCAGCTGTTCATAATCCATTTGCTAATACCTATTCAGAAGATTTGTCTAGTTTGATCAATCAGTCTCCAGAGCTCGGCAAAGAGTTTGGTCGCCGTATCAATGAAGTCGCCGGTGACAATGAGATTGTTAGCTATGGTAAGTCGGTTCTGGTTGGCGCCTTTGGCGAATACGAACACGGTAATGCTTTTCTTACGAATCCAGCTGCTGACCCTGTACGTGCTGCTGTCGGTGGTGGTAAATCTTGGGTGCCATCAACCGGTAAGGTGGGTGCTCCTGGTGCGACCATCGACGTGCCATTGGCTCATAAAGATGCTTTATATGTGCGCTCTCATTATGACTCAATAGCCGTCTCTTTTAACGATGCGCCACGTAATGACGAAATCTTGATTATCTGGTCATTCGCTACTCGTGGTCGCTTACATGCTCGCCTTGGTGGGTTAGAAGCGAAAGATGTTAAAGGTGAAAATGGCCTCGTTTAGAGGTCATTTTTAACGGGGCGTTTTGTATAGAGGTAAGAGCAATGACAATGTCGAGTAGCAGCCACTTTTTTACCAGCGATGGACTTAGCTTACATTACCTTAAATGGGGCAATGGCAAGGTACCTGTGGTCATGCTTCATGGTCTACGTGGCTTTGCTCAAACTTGGCAAGACTTAGTGGATGCTTTGGGTGAAGACTTTACTTGCTATGCGTTGGACCAGCGCGGGCGCGGGGATAGTGATTGGGGACCAGCAGAAGATTATAACGCTGACACTTATGTAAAAGATTTTACACGATTCGTTGATCATTTAGCGCTAGATCGCTTCGTCTTGATCGGTCACTCGTTAGGTGGACAGAATGCCGTAGAATTCGCGCGACGACACCCTGATCGTGTGATGGCGATGGTAATTGAAGATATTGGCCCCGGTTCTTCAAAACAAGGTGAAGGCGCAGAACGTATTCGTCGTGAAATGCGCAATACACCTTTAAGCTTCGCTTCATGGGAAGAGGCCAAAGCTTTCTGGACTAAGTCACGCCCAAACTTAACCGAACAAGCACTTCAAGCGCGTTTGAATCATTCGTTCCGCGAAAAGGACAATCGAGTGATGTGGAAGCATGATCAAAAAGGCATTGCTGAAGCGCGATTGAGCATTGAGCCGATAGATTTATGGCCCGCTTTTAAAGCAATCAATTGTCCTACTTTATTGGTAAAAGGTGGTAATTCTGACTTTTTATCCAATCAAACTGTTATAGAAATTATGGCATCTAACAATGATGTTGTTCAGACCGTTCAGATAGATGGAGCTAGTCACTACGTTCATGATGATCAACCTGAAAAATTCAATGACTCAGTGGTTCGGTTCATGAAAATGGTTCTTACAGATTAGAGGTCTTTCAAATGAAAATAAAAAAAACCGATGTTGTAATTGTTGGCGGTGGTCCAAATGGCGTGACATTAGCCAATTATCTGGGCATGTATAATATCAAAACAGTATTGCTCGAGGCATCAGCCGAGATTTTACCTTACCCACGAGCAGTGGGAATGGACGACGAAGCACTGCGAGTGTTGCAAGGTGTTGGTCTAGCCGAAGTGGCTGTTAAAGACATGATTGCGAATGTTCCGCTGCGTTATTACAACGCTCGAGGAGTCTGTTTTGCGGAAGTGAAGCCGAAGGCTGCCCAGTTCGGCTGGCCGATGCGTAATATGTTCATGCAACAGCTCTTGGAAGTAACTCTGCGCGAGGGTTTAAGCCGTTTTGATTCTGTAGATTTGAGCCTTGGTCATTCAATGACCAGTATAACGGAAGAGAATGACAAGGTGGTGTTGACCGTTACCGATCCGTCCGGTGAAGAATATCGCCTTGAAGCGGCCTATGCGGTTGGCGCAGACGGTGGTCGTTCAGAAGTCCGTAAGCAGACAAACATAGGTTTCTCTGGATTAACCCACCCGGCAAAATGGGTCGTAGTGGATGCGGCGAATGACACCCTCGATGCCCCCTTTACGGCACTACATGGTGACCCAGTAAGACCCTTTGTTTGTATTTATCTACCTTATCAACATCGTCGTTGGGAATTTATGTTATTCCCTCATGAGAAAGAAGAGGATATCTGCCAAGAAGACGTTATTCGTGGCCTGATTCGTCGTCACATTGGTGACAAAGTAGATAGCCTTGATATCGTACGCATTCGTGCTTATACGCATAATTCCCGTGTCGCGGATACCTTTGTCAAAGGCCGAGTATTGCTATGTGGTGATGCGGCACATATTACACCGCCATGGGCGGGTCAGGGTCTTAACTCGGGAATTCGTGATGTGGTTAATATCGGCTGGAAAATTGCTGCCGTGGTTAAAGGCCTGGCATCCCCCCAAATTTTACAAAGTTATGATGACGAGCGCCGAGGTCATGCGACTGACTTGGTCGGTTTGGCCGATAATATGGGCGCGATTCTTGGAATGACCAACCCTATTATGGCGGGTATCCGCGACTGGATGTTCAAAGCAACAGATTCCGTAGACAGTTTGCGTGAGCATTTGGTGGAGTTCAAATTTAAGCCTAAAGCTCATATCGTTAAAGGTATCGTTTATCATGAAAGTGAAGAAGTCTACGAAGATACGTTAGTCGGAAAATTGTTTATTCAGCCTGACGTAGAAACGGCTGAAGGCAAGAAAGAGAAACTTGATACAGTGTTAGGTGATTGGTTCTCAATAATTGGCTATCGCGTCAATCCCACTGATTACATGTCAGAAGAAAACCTTGCGTTTTGGAACAAGATGCAAACCCAATATATTCAAGCTAACCCTTCTCGCAGTGGCTTAAGTCATGACGAGCGGTTAAAAGCATCCGGTTGCGTCAGCATTGAAGACATAGATAACAATTTATCCGATTGGTTCGGTCAAGCCCGTGACAAAATTGCCATCATTCGCCCAGATCGATTTGTTGCCGCGTTAACGTCTGCCAAGCGTTTGAATGAAGTGTTGGATGAGCTGCGTGCCAAACTTACTGCTAAATAACTACTAAAAGTAGGAGAGCCTGGTGTTGGAAGAGCAAATTGCAAAGAGGTTGTTTGAAACACGTCGTGACAGTATTGCTATCCCTTTGATTGATGACCTTTCCAAGCAAAATATTGCGTTTGGGTATCAAGTTCAAAAAGCGATTATTGATCTGAATAAACAAGCGGGTAACAAGCTAATAGGTTGGAAAGTTGCATTGTCTAATCAACCTGCTTTAGATCGTTTTGGCTTGGAAGAACCGATTTATGCGCCGCTATTTGCAGCAAATATACTGTCTAGTCATTTAGCTCAAGAGCAGGTTATTGCGCCTAAAATTGAATCTGAAGTTCTGTTTGTTTTGGGGGAAAGTCTTTCTGGGTCTGATGTGTCTGACGACGAAATATTGGCCTCTATTGCCTGGATGGCTCCCGCTATTGAAGTTGCGGATTGCCGTCTTAAAGATTGGAAGTTCGATATTAGTCACTTTGTGGCTGACAATGCGGCAGCGGGCTTTTATCAGGTTGGTAAGCTGGTTCCCTTTAATGTTAATGAACTGGAAATGATAGGTGACTCTTGTCTGTTAGAAACAGCTGTTATGAGTGAAGTCGGTTCTATGGAAAATGTTTTGGGTGGGCCACTTGGTTCAGTCGTGCGCATGATACGTGGGGTTTTGGCTATTTTTGGTGAAATAAAAGCCGGGCAACAGTTTTTGAGTGGTTCTTTGACCAAGCCTGTAGATATGGTGCCGAGCCATACTTATCGCCTTCACTTGCTTGGTCAGAGCCTATTACTTCATTACAACTAACCTGCAGGTAACGTTATGACTGATAAATTTGATAAAGGCCTCATCACTCGTAAAGCCGTCTTAGGCAATGCGTATGTTGATAACTCAATTAACAACGCGACTAATTTTACGCGCCCACTTCAGCAGTTAGTAACAGAGTATTGCTGGGGAGATGTATGGCAGAGAGATGGGCTGGAAAAGCGAGAACGTAGTTTGATCAATTTGGCCATGATTGCAGCGCTTAATCGCCCTCATGAATTAGCTTTACATGTCCGCGGTGCTGTGAATAACGGCGTCACTCTCATTGAAATTCGCGAAGTTTTATTACAGGTGGCTATTTACTGCGGTGTACCAGCATCGATCGATGCCTTTCGATCAGCCAGTGCGGTATTAAAAGAAATGGGGCTGGATTTAGATGCCTCTGAATTAGCCTAATCGTCTTATGTCCAAATAATGCTAATGGAGCGCATGGTCTTCATGCGCCTTCCTTTCTTATCATCCCACCCACAATATAAAAAGAGATCGTAACCATGCTTGAATCCAGTTATCCATTTTACTTGGCTAATGAAGCTGTTTATGCCAACACGGATTTGTCGGTTCATAATAAATACTCTAATGAAGTCGCGACAAAAGTGGCTATGGCCAGTGCTGCTGATATTGATAAAGCCATTGCCGCAGCAGATGGGGCGAAAGATGCCATGAAAGCTATGCCAGCTTATCAGCGTCAAGCCATTTTGCAGCATTGTATAACTCGTTTTAAAGAGCGCTTTGAAGAGTTAGCTTATGCGCTGTGTATTGAAGCAGGTAAACCTATCAAAGACTCGCGCGGAGAAGTAACACGATTAATTGATACTTTCCAAATAGCAGCTGAAGAAGCCACTCGAATTTATGGTGAAGTCATGCCAATGGACATTTCTGCGCGTGCAGCAGATTACCAAGGTATGTGGAAGCGCGTTCCTATTGGTCCATGTTCGTTTATTTCGCCGTTTAATTTTCCGTTGAATTTAGCTGCGCACAAAATTGCTCCTGCAATCGCTGCGGGTTGTCCTTTTGTTCTAAAACCAGCCAGCTTAACGCCAGTGAGTGCTTTGATTGTTGGTGAAATTCTAGCCGAAACTGATTTGCCAAAAGGTGCATTCTCGATTTTACCTTGTCATCGTGATGGTGCCGATTTGTTTACGACTGATGAACGTTTGAAATTGTTAAGTTTCACTGGTTCCCCAGATGTTGGTTGGGCGTTGAAAGCCAAAGCGGGTAAAAAGCCGGTTGTACTTGAACTTGGTGGCAATGCGGCTTGCATTGTTGATGAAGGGACTGATTTAAATGACGCTATTCAACGCATTGTATTCGGTGCGTATTACCAGTCTGGACAAAGTTGTATCAGTGTACAGCGTATTATCGTGCATGAATCTCTTTATGATGATGTTAAACAACGGCTTACTCAGGCGGTGAATGCTTTAGTGTCGGGCAATCCATTAGATGAAAACACCTTTATTGGTCCAATGATTACTGAAAAAGAAGCGGTTCGTTTGCATACTTGGATAGAAGAAGCCGTTGCTGGTGGCGCAACCGTGTTAGCGGGTGGTACACGAAGTGGTGCTATGTTGGATGCTACCTTGATGGAAAATGTAGACCCTTCTATGTCTGTGTCTTGCCAAGAAGTGTTTGGTCCAGTGGCTATTATGTCATCCTTTAGTGATTTTGATGCTGCGTTAGAAGAAGTAAACAATTCCGTATTTGGTCTACAAGCAGGAATCTTTACCAAAGATATTTATAAAGCCTACAAAGCTTGGGATGTACTAGAAGTCGGTGGCGTTGTCATTGGTGATGTACCTTCTTGGCGTGTTGATCATATGCCCTATGGTGGTGTCAAAGACAGTGGCTTGGGACGTGAAGGTGTGCGCTTCGCAATAGAAGACATGACTGAGATGAAGCTTATGGTATTGCGTACTCCTAAATAGGGTATAGCGTTATGAGCCACAAAAAAAGACGCTTCTGCGTCTTTTTTTGTGGGAGAGATTATTCTCTCTGTAGTGGTTTTTTCTAATATTGTTTTTCAGGGATAAAACAGGAGCATCATAGTAGTTACTTAAGTTGCAGTGATGAAAGCCACAAAATGATGGTTGAGTTTGGTTTGTTTGCAATCAGGTTGATGCAAAGTAGTTATGGCTGTGGGTATCATCTCGTCGTAAAAACTTTGAAAGGCTTTAATTTACTTTTCAAACACGGTGTTAGGAAATGATTTGTTAATAAATAACAGTATTTTCAGTGAGCAATTAATTAAGTGGTGCAAAGAGGCAAAATAGAGATGATTACTTGCTGCTTGAGGTAGTTTGAACTTTGTTTATGAGAATCATTGTTCTATTTAAGCTTAAATGAACATCATATTTTTTAAGATATAAAAATAAAACGACGACCTGAAAAGGGGGAACAGGTCGTCGTTGTCGAACTCATTAAATTATTGGGTTAGAAAGGCATAATTGCGATAATTTGCGCATACGTATTGGTATTGGTATTTCCTTGCTTACTACTGTATTTAGGAGTGTAAAAGCCTACTAATGGAGACACTATAAGGTTGTCATTGACGACCCATTCAGCCCAAATATCTAGCTCTTTAGCATCATTTTTCTTGCCTTGGTCTGTTTTATTTTTGGAAATATCAAAATAGGAAGCACCCACGCTGAGCATTTCAGTAGGGTTAGCCTTGATGCTAATGGACTGAATGTCCGAGGCTATAGTGCCCCCAGATGTGCCAGCGTAGTTTGCGGCTACTTCCCCTTGGAACCAAGTGCCGTAACCACGGCTGAAACCGTAGAATAATGGGTCATAGCCCTCATCATAACGGGTAAAACGATAATTCACACTTGGGGACCATGTTGTGTCAGCAAATGTCCAACCGGCTTCCGCATACCAAGCATTGGCATCTTTAGAATTATCGCCTTGGGTCTGCTTCACATATTCAGAAGATAGGAATAAGTTTTCGACTCCAGCATCGCCTTGGAAACGCACACTTATGGTTTTCTGACCGTCACGCTTGGTTAAGCCAAAAAAGTTGGCTTCTTTTTTATCAACACTAAGTCCTTGGTTGTATAAGAAACCAACTACGCCATACGAGTTGTTATTCTCAACATTGATTCCGGCCATTTCTGTGCTGGCTTGGCCGGCATTATCCGACTGTAACCAGTAAATGTCAGAGCGCCAGCCCTTGTCTCCACCTACACGAAGAATCGCTGTATTGCTAAATGCTTTACGTGGTGCCAACCAAAGTCCGCCGCCACGATTAATTGTTATTTCAGATGCACCTGGAGCTGAATCTAAGCCGCTACCAAGGTTTAAAGCATCGCCATTGATAATAAATCCATCACCGATGCTGAATGCTTGACGGCCAACGGATACTTCAAACTGACCAGTCCGATAGCCTATGAATAGCTCTTCAAGTTTGGTTTTTCTTTCATCCCCTGTGGTGGCGCCACTTGCATCGCCATCCCCCCAGGTACCACTTGAAAGTGCACTGACTGATCCAAACAGTTCGCCACTATTAAGTGTTTTATCACCCGTTAGGCCATATTTTATATAGCCTTCCTGCCAAGAAGGAGAGCTCTTGCTGTTGCCATAAGTTTCTTGGCTTTGAAAGGCTCCAATAGCTGCTTCGCCAGTGAAGGTTACATGTGTGTCTTCTTTGTCGACAATTGAGTACGCCTGAGCAGCGCCTGTGCTACCGACTAGCGCAGCACAAATACACATGTTTAGGGTGTTTCTTTTGAACAATATTTTCATAGGGGGTCCTTTTGTTTTTCGCTGATTATTATAAGAAACGCAGTGCTTTACGTAAGAAAATAGAGAGAAATAAGGAATGATTCAATAAAAATTATTACCATGTGATATTTTTTATGTTTTTTTTTACAATTTTTGTTTTTTTGCATAGCTCAGGATGAGAAAGAAAAGTGGGGCTAAGTTGTTTCTTTTCAGAGGGCGTTTTAAGTAAAAAGCCCCGCATTTTGCAATGCAGGGCTTTGGTTTGTTAGCACTTTATTCAGAGCGGTTAAGGTGAAGTGGCAAGATCCGCTTCAGCCGCAGCCAGCATGTCGAACTCTTCTTCTGGTGTTTTGGCTACAAGGCGATTCTTGCTGTACAAGAAGTAGTAAGCAGTGCCAATGACGAACAGTACCAGTGTGTAGTTAAAAGCACGTGGGTCGTATGCATAAACACCTGTGAGAGCCAGTAGGGATAAAACAAATGCGATGGATGAGGTGAAGATTCCACCTGGAGTTTTGTATGGACGATGCATATCCGGTTGTTTAATGCGTAATAAAATATGGCTCAGTGCCATCAAAGCATAAGATACCGTTGCTCCTACCACCGCCATAGCCAACATTAGGTCGCCTTCGCCAGTCAAAGAAGCAAAGAAGCCCAAAACCCCTGGTACGATCAAAGCACGAGAAGGGACTTTACGTTTATTAGTCACAGAGAGACTTTGTGGTAGGTAACCTGCACGAGACAAGGCAAATACTAAACGGCTGTAACCGTAGATAATAGAGAAGAAAGACGCAATTAAGCCAGCAAGACCTAATACGTTGACCGTGGTTGCTAAAGATCCGTGTCCAGCAAAGTTTAAGGCATCAACCAAAGGAACGGCACTCTTACCCATAGCGTCTGCACCAGCGGCACCGGCCAATAAGAATACAACCAACACCGCCGTGAAAAGTAAGAAAATCATCGCACCGATAATGCCTTTTGGTACGTCTTTCGCAGGATCTTTTGCTTCTTCAGCGGCCAAAGGAACGCCTTCAACGGCCAAGAACAACCACATGCCAAATGGCAAAGCCGCCCAAACCCCATACCATCCCATAGGCATGAACTCAGATGCACCAGCGGCATCGGTTACAGCCACATCAAATAAACGGCTGGTGTCGAAGTCCCCAATCAAAGCAACCGCTGTCGCCAGAATAGCAATCACGGCCAAGCCACTGATAACCATCATGACCTTAAGTGCTTCGCCCGCCCCCGCTAAGTGAATGCCGATAAAGACAAGATAAAAGGCGGCATAGACCCAAGGACCGTTAAAGCCTAATAGCGCTTCTACAGCAGAGCCGATGAAAATCACAATGGCAGCAGGCGCCAAAGCATATTCAATTAAAACGGCTAACCCAGTTAAAAATCCGCCAGTAGGTCCCATGGCTTGACGAGCAAAGCTATAGCCACCGCCAGCAGCAGGAATAGCCGCCGACATTTCTGCTAAAGATAAAACCAGCGTTAAATACATGACCGCCATCAAGCCCGCAGCGATGGCAAAACCACCCCAGCCCGCTTCTGCAATCCCAAAGTTCCAGCCTGCGAAGTCACCGGAAATAACGTATGAAACACCTAAGCCAGCGAGCAAAATCCAGCCAGCTGACCCCCTTTTTAACTGGCGTTTCGCCAGATAGTCTTTATCTAATTGATCGCTCATAGTGGTTCCTTTTGTGCTTTATTAGTTGAGTGTTGACTCGTTATTTTTCCCCAGAGGGTGTGGTCTTTCTTATCCTTAAGATACGAGGAAGTTCTGCGACTCCTTAGTCGTGTCCATGATTAAATCATCGTCCGATCTGTCTTTGAGTTTCACGCCTGATAGCTTCAGGTTTCTTGCTTCATTTAATAGATAAAAGGCTTTACGAGCGGCTTCGTGATACACCAAGCCCGCAGGCCGAACATTGGAAATACAGTTTCGGTAGGCATCGGTTAAGCCAACTTTGCCACCCCAAGTGAGATACAAACCTAAACTGTCAGGGGAGCTTAATCCTGGGCGCTCACCAATTAACACCAAGACGCATTTGGCATTTAGGCGCTCGCAGACATCATCACCAATAGCCACACGGCCTTGTTCGACAAAGCAAATGGGTGCCAAGCTCCAATCCTTGATATGATGAGAAAGCGCTTGTAAAAATGGCAGAGTATTTTGCTCTACCGCCAGAGAGGACAAACCATCCACTACCACAATGGCAAGGTCGTAACTGTTTGACGTAGAAGAACGATGTTTATCTAGTTTGTTGGCTGATTCTTCGTCTAAGCGCCTGCCATAGTCTGGACGTTGTAAGTAGGTTGCGCGGTCCGTCGCGCGACTGTGCAACATTAGGGGGGCACAGTGTTTTGTCCATTCATTTGCCCAATCTTGCGCCATAATGGATTCTGCTAGGGCTTTGCAATCGAGTTGAGTGTGTACCGCATCGATGGCCTGAGCGTGGGCAAGTTGGAATGCTAATAAGTGTTTAGTGGGAACACTGATCCCTGAGCGACCCAAACCAACCCGTGCATCCGTAAAAGCATTGAGTTTGCTCCACGGGTTTTCGGTGACGGCTTCTGCATGAGGATGTGTCGGGAAAGACTTATTAGATTTAGGAATGTCTTGGCTCATGAGCGGCCTCCAATCATTCGATTAAGAGATTTATGGAAGGCGTCAGGCAGCTGGTGGTTGAGCGTAAATTGCTCATTATTTTTGAAGATTTCCATTTTGGCGAGCCAAAGGTCAAATTCTGGAGCGGGTTTTAAGCCGAGTACGCGACGAGCATACAAGGCATCATGGAATGAGGTAGTTTGATAATTCAGCATGATGTCGTCGGAACCGGGAATGCCCATCACGAAGGTGCAGCCAGCGACACCCAAAAGTGTCAGTAAATTATCCATATCATTTTGATCGGCTTCTGCGTGATTGGTGTAACAAACGTCACAACCCATGGGTAAACCAAGCAACTTGCCACAGAAGTGATCTTCTAGACCGGCTCGCGTGATTTCTTTGCCATCGTACAAATATTCTGGGCCGATAAAACCGACCACGGTATTCACCAGTAAAGGATTGAACTTACGTGCTACCGCATAGGCACGAGCCTCGCAGGTTTGTTGATCTAAACCGTGATTGGCATTGGCCGACAACGCGCTGCCTTGGCCGGTTTCGAAATACATGACGTTGTTACCAACGGTTCCGCGATTTAACGACAAGGCCGCATCTTGAGCTTCCGCCAAATTGGCGAGATTAAAGCCAAAGCTGTCATTGGTTGCTTGGGTGCCACCGATGGATTGGAAAACCAAATCCACGGGCGCACCTTGCTCAATGCATTCAATCGTATTGGTTACGTGGGTGAGAACGCAGGATTGAGTGGGGATTTCATAATGCTGGATCACTTCGTCCATCATCTTGATCAAGCGCGTGGCTTGCTGCACATTGTCTGTTGCTGGGTTGATACCAATCACGGCATCGCCATTCGCATAAAGCAAACCATCTAACATGCTGGCGGCGATACCGGTTAAATCGTCGGTTGGATGGTTTGGTTGTAAGCGGGTCGACAAGTGTCCCGGTAAGCCAATAGTATTGCGAAAGGCGGTTTTCACATGGCATTTTTTTGCAACCAAAATTAAATCTTGATTGCGCATTATCTTGCTGACCGCTGCGGCCATTTCTGGCGTCACACCAGGGCGAATCTGTAGTAATACATCGCTGGTGGCGAGATCGCTTAATAACCAATCACGAAATCCACCCACGGTTAGGTGGGAAATCAAAGAAAACGCGTTTTTGTCATGATCGTCTAGTATTAATCGAGTAATTTCATCTTCTTCGTAGGGGACAAGGGCTTGTTCTAGGAAAAGGCTCAGTGGCACATCGGCCAATGTCATTTGAGCGATGGCACGTTCTTCCGCGCTTTGTGCGGCGACACCTGCCAAACGGTCACCAGAACGAGGCGGTGTTGCTTTGGCCATGAGATCGGCAAGATCGACAAAGCTGAAGGTACGCTCTCCTACCATGTTCTTGAATTGAGCAGTTTTAAATTGAAAAGCTGAATGTGACTTACTCATAACTCTGTCTCGGGTTTATTAACATAATTTTGCTTTGATCGTTAAGGTAAAAAGGGGCACAAAAATTGCTTTTACTATTTAGATGCAAGATGTCAATTTAACGTCTAAATTTTTAACGTAAGTTAACATTACGGAAATCCATAAATTGACGTTATCGAATAATGGCAAAAATTATAAAAACTAACTATTTCAAACACTTAGTTTTTATAAGCCGTGATGTTTGATGAAAAAAACAAACACAGGTAGGTGTGATTATGTTGAATTCAAAGATGGATGCACCGAAAGGGGGCGATTTTTCTGCTGTATCAAGAGTATGTGTTTCAGAAGCCTATGATGCGGATTTGCATGCGAGTAATTTAACCAATTGGCAACAAGAATACGATCAAACCAGTCGAGGCGGTTTTTATGGCTGTATTGTGGAGCTGCCGTTTGATGGTTTGCAGGTATTTTGTGAGCACACCAGTCAGGCTTTGCAGCAAAAATGTGTGGTTTGGCCTGATTCTGTTTGGCTTGGAATTCCCCTTGCCGATCAAGGAGAAAGTCGTATTAACGGCTTAACGATCAATGAAAATAATATTATGTGTCGACCGGGGGATTGTGATTTTCAGTTATCAACACCGCAAGATTATGATTTATATGGCTTAGTTGTAGATCAGTCGAAGTTGATAAAAATGGCGGCGATCCATGGTGTGGATATCAATTGGAAAGAACTCACAGAATATGGTCGTCTTGGTGTACCTGATAAAACTTTAGAGGAAGTGCGTTTTGTATTGGCGCGTTTACTCTCAGTACAAAACAAAGAATCGTCGCCACGATTACAGCAAGAGCTTGTCATGATTGCTCTGCTAGAAGTGCTTAAGATGGAAATCCCGCAACCCGCCAAAACACAAAGTTATTGTCATCGAAAAAAAGTAGTGGATGTGGCTCGACAGTTTTTAGACCAACACCTTGATGAGCCTGTCACTGTGACGCAGTTGTGTGAAATCACCAACGTCAGTCGACGTACCTTACAGTACAGTTTCGAAAGTATTCTAGGAGTGAGTCCAATTCAATATCTGCGTATCAGCCGATTAAACGGTGTACGGCGCTCACTGGTACAAGCTAAAAATGGACAAGCCGTCAGTGACATCGCCGCGCAATGGGGGTTCTGGCATTTGAGTCAATTTGCCAAAGACTATAAACAACTGTTTGGCGAGCAACCCTCGCAAACGTTAGAATGGCGCGGCTGAGAACTGAAAGCAAAGCGAAGTCATCACAATAGAGTCGCTTTAAATCTATATTTTTACTAGGAGGTAAAATGAGCGTTCAAATTCGTCCCGCTGTTCCCGATGACTTACCTGTATTAACGGATCTTTATAATCATTACATCGAACATACACCAGCCACGTTTGATATAGAGCCTTATACATTAGAGGGTAGGACGGTTTGGTTTTCGCAATTTGCCCAAACTGGTCGACATCGTTTGCTGGTCGCAGAACTAGATGGGGAGATTCTAGGTTATGCTTGCAGTGGGCCATTTAAACCCAAGCGCGCTTATGAAACGTCAGTGGAAGTAAGTATTTACTTAACGCAGAGTGCCAAAGGATGCGGTGTCGGTTCTGCTTTATATCGTGAATTATTTGATTGCCTAAAAAACGAAGACGTGCATCGAGCATACGCTGGTATTACTTTGCCTAATGATGCATCCATAACAATTCATGAAAGGTTCGGTTTTACCTCCGTTGGTGCTTATCGAGAAGTTGGAAGGAAGTTTAGCCAATACTGGGATGTGGAGTGGTTCGAAAAAGAACTTGGTTGAAAAAGATGGAAAACAAAGCCCAGCTTTTCGGTGGAAGTTGGGCTTTGTTTTAAGCGTTTCACTACAGCGTTTTACACGATTGTCTCTCGATCAGTCGACAACTGAGCTCGACTCTTCGTGCTGGGGCGCTGTTGGTTGCACGGCGAGTAAGAAGCTCGAGTTCTTCTAAGGCACAGCGGGCAATGTGATGTAACGGTGTATGAACTGTCGACAGAGCGGGTTTCATCATTTGGCCGGCAAATACATCGTCAAATCCGAGGATTGAGACATCCTTTGGCACTTGAATGCCCTTCTTTTGCAGAGCATTTAAGACACCGATGGCAACGTTATCAGCTAGGCAAAAGAATGCGGTGACTTGATTAAGGTCTGGGTGTTGCTCAAGCCATTGAGTCATGCCCTTTTCAGCAATGTCTGGCTGAAAGCTGTCTAATTGAATGCTGGTGGTGGTGATGTCTAATTCCTGATGTTCGTGAATGGCTTCTCGAAAACCATCAAGTCGTTGCCTGATGGTATAACGCCCCGGCCAAGAGACAATACCAATATTGCGGTGACCCAGTTCAATGAGATGCTCTACCCCGATCCTCGCGCCGTTTCGATCACCAATACCAACTGAACCTATATGCATTCCGGGCTCTTGTCCGGCGAGAAGAATACAAGGTAAAGCGGTATTAATAACTTCATTCAGTAGTTTTTGGTTTTCATCGAAATACACCAAAATACCGTCGCACTTTGTCTTTGTCATCAGCTCAGATATTTTGTTGTAATCGTCTTTTATCTCGTCAATCAAAATAGGTTCGATTTCGACCCCATTTTGCTCGCATTCTTTGCGAAGTGTTTCCAGTATGGTCCATGAGACGAAGTTGACATCAGTTTGTCTGAGGCGATCAGAGTCTACAAATAGGGCAATTTTTCGCAATGTAGTCGTCTGCGCTCGCTTGATACGAGAGTCCAAATAGCCAATATCTTTGGCTATTTGTAATACTCGTTGGCGAACATCATCAGATATTTTGGCGGTGCCATTCAGCACATGACTTACTGTGCTAATGGCGACTCCGCTTTGTTCTGAAATTTTCTTTAAACTCATTTATTCTTGCCTTGTTTTAGCTTTGCTCATTATTTTGAGTAAGAGTTTCAAACTATTTGACCCCACTGCCAGCAACACCTTCGGTAATGTATTTCTGAAGAATAAGAAAGACAATGGTCACTGGTAACAGTGCAATAACGGTCATGGCAAGAATATAGTGCCACTCTACCGAGAATTGCCCTTGGAAAGCATTCAAACCAATTTGCAACGTGTAGTTCTCTGGACTTGATAACACGATTAACGGCCAGAGGAAATCATTCCAGCGCCATATCACAGAGAATATCGCTAATACCGCGAGTGCAGGAGCACAAAGCGGTAACACTATACGCCAATAAATTCGAAATTCGGAAGCTGCGTCGACTCGAGCGGCTTCGATCAAATCATCTGGAATGGTGAGCATATATTGCCGCAGCATAAAGACACCGGTCGGTGTGGCGACGGTGGCAAAAATTACCCCCCATAAATTGTCCGCTAGGTTTAAGCCGACAATGACGATAAATGCGGGCACCATTATGACAGATAGTGGCAACATTAAGGTGGATAAAATCAACATGAAGATCGCATTTTTGCCGCGGAATTTGTACTTTGATAAAGCAAAAGCGGCCATAGAATTAAGTAATAACGTCAAAATTGTCGCTACTACAGTGACGAACACTGTGTTTTTGATGTAAGTGAAAAAATCAAAACGTTCTAAAGGATCGGTATAGTTTTGCCATTGGAAATGCACGTCTTTTAGCTGGGTGATTTCTGAAATAGGCACTTGGAATGTTTTTTCTGGTTTATCCATATCTACTACAGTGGCTTTGATGCCAATTCGTCGTACCATCGCCACTTTTTTGACTTCGCCATTTGGTTTTGTCCATTCCCAAACAGAAAGGTCTTTGTTGTAACCCTCAACTTTAGTGCTAACTGTAGATTGCGGGATTAGGCTGGGTGGAAAACTGTTTACTTCCGCCTCAGTTTTGAGTGAGGACAACATAGCCCAAGCAATTGGGATGGCTATCACCGCGGTTCCTAGTGTTAGCCAAAGCCAAGATAAAATATCTGTCATGTCCATTTTGCCGGGATGACGAGTACGGGTTAAAAACTTAAGCATAATTAGTACTCCGCTTTTTTCGCTAGCCAGACTTGAATCAATGTCAGGGCGAGCAGGGCTAGGCCCATTAAGACTGATGCTGCAGAGGCAAGACCATAAAGCCTAACTTCTGAGCTGAAGGCGGTTTGATAGATAAATTGCACGATAAAGGTATTGGCTGTTCCTGGGCCACCGCCATCGGTTAGGACCCAAGCTTCATCGAAAACTTGTACTGAGCGAATTAATAAAAGCACAGCAACGACTAGGAGGTTGGGGGTTAATAGGGGTAGAGTAATTCGCCAAAATTGCCGCCATTCACTGGTTCCATCCACTTTTGCGGCTTCGTAAATATCTCTTGGAATGGCTTGTAGACCCGCCAAGATGATTAGAGTGAAGAACCCCATATGAAACCAAATAGAGACATAAACCACCCAAAAGCGTGACCACCAAACTTCCAATAAGAAAATAGTGCGTTCGCCGCCAAGGTCTAATATAAAAGCGTTTAGCAAGCCATCACGAGCAAGAAACCATTTCCAAATTAACCCGACTACGACAGGTGAAAGCAGTACAGGATAAAAGAAAATGGAACGAAATAATGCTTTACCTCTGGTTAAACGGTTCAATACCACAGCCGTAATGAGAGCCATGATTAAAGTGCCTGTGGCGTTTAATAGCGTATACCACCAGGTGTTATGAACAGCGGTCCAAAAAAGATCGAATTCACAGCTAGCGGGGTCCATATAACTGCCACAGCTTAGAAGACGGGAAAAGTTTTCAAAGCCAACAAACGGACGGTCCCAGATCAGCATGTTGGTGCCGCCGGTAAAGGCATAAGCGATGGCTAAACCAACAGGCAGAAAAACGAATAGGGAAAATAACACCATGTTGGGTGCGACAAACAAGTAACCCATGCGTTGCACGCCTATCTTTTTCTGCAGATAGACAGTCGGTAATTCCACAAAACGCATGAATTTATCGAGAATCGAGAAAAGGAAAGCGGACACGTTTTTCATGATTCAATCCTCTTAAATGCTTGGTCTGTTTTATCACAGAATACGTGCATAAATTGGGAACTGAAGCGCAAGAAAATGGTGTCACCAATTTCGGCCTCAAAATGGTGAGGAAGGTGCGCCACTAGGTCTTCGCTTTCTCCCTTAATTGATCCATAAATAAAAGTTTCATGCCCCATGCACTCCAGCTGAGTAATTTCCAATGGAATGCCTGATTCCGCTATTTCTATGTGCGATGGGCGAACACCAAGGGTCACACTGTCGCCAATTTTAGCGTTTTCCGAGATCACGGGAATGCTGAAATGATCGATAGTGCTTGAGGTCACTTCCATTCCATTGTCAGACACATTGGTGATCTTAGCGCTGAACATGTTCATTTTGGGTGAGCCAATAAACTCGGCAACGAAGCGATTAGCTGGGCGTTCGAAAAGGTCGAGTGGTTTACCGACTTGTTCGATTCTCCCTGCGTTTACGACAACAATTTTCTCTGCCATGGTCATGGCTTCCACCTGATCATGAGTAACATAAATCATGGTGGTATTTAGTTTCTTATGGAGCTTGGTGATTTCTCCACGGGTTTGTACGCGTAGCTTGGCGTCTAGGTTAGACAAGGGTTCGTCAAATAGAAAGACTTTAGGGTTACGCACGATGGCTCGACCAATAGCAACCCGTTGTCTTTGTCCTCCAGATAGGGCTCTGGGTTTTCTGTCCATATAGGGCAGAAGATCGAGCAGCTTCGCGGCTTTTTGAATACGCTCTTCAATAGTCGCTCGGTCCATATTGAGGTTTTCGAGGCCAAAAGAGAGGTTCTTCTTCACCGTCATATGCGGATAGAGCGCGTATGACTGGAATACCATGGCAATTTCTCGTTCTGCGGGAGAAAGGTGATTCACGACTTTGCCATCAAATAGGATTTCTCCTGAGGTAATGTCTTCTAACCCAGAAATTAAGCGTAATAAAGTAGACTTGCCGCAACCTGAAGGCCCTACTAAAGCGACAAACTCGCCGTCTTCAATGTCGACATTAACATGATGCATGACATCAGCAGACTCATAGCGTTTGTGAAGGTTTTTGAGCTGAATGGCAGCCATTTTTGGTGCTCCTATTTTTATATTTTTTATTAGAGGCTTTCACGATTGTTGTGCTTGCCAAAACGTTCTCAAAAATGAATTGGTCTTGGTACGCTTATGACTTCGTGTGCCGTCTTGTTCAGTGTTTACTTATCGGAGAGTTAATTGGTTTTGTTGGTAAAGCTCCGGTATTCAGATAGAAAAAGCGATGCAAGTGCTTGGCCATAGGGGGTTGGGGTATTGCCAATTTGTTTATAAAATTCCAATGAGTGTCCCATGGCTGTGCCGTCTGATACTTCTTCAACAATGCCTTTGTCGTTGATTCTGGTGACGACCGCATTTAGACATAAATGGATCATATCTCGGTATTCTGTGATGTCTAATAAACCTTCACGACAGCCAGCCAATAAACCGTAACCAATAGCAGCGGTTGCCGATGCTTCGATAGGCGAGCTAGGGTCATCCAGTAATGTGTGGAACATACCATCTTCGCGTTGGCATTCTTTTAGTGCTTTGACTTGTGTTAAATACACATTTTTTAATTGTCGAGCTGTCACACTTTGAGGTTTAAGAATACGGAATAATTCAGGGATAGAAAGTGTTAGCCATGCATTACCTCGTGCCCATAGTGCATTGGCAAAGTTATGACGGCCAAGGAAGGTCCAGCCGTGATAGAACAATCCACTGTGAGTGTCGCCAAGAAAACGGATATGACATAAATATTGGTATTGTGCTTCTTCAGACCATTCTGGTCGCTGACAAAGTTTACCCGCCGCGCCCATAAATAAGGCCGCCATGAATAAAGTGTCATCCCAAAGCTCACCGTCATTGTCGCGTTCTTTAACGAGGTGCTGGTAACCCTCTTCCTCTGTTTTTGGCATTGTAGTGTGAATCCAGTCGGCCCACTCTTCGACAATGTTTTTCCAATCCTCACGTTGAAAATGCTCTGCTAATAATGCCAGAGTCAGCATAGGCGCGGTGGAGTTAACCTGACGACGAGGTAAACCACGTTGAATTTGCCAGTCGTACCAACGGCCAATGCGTTCTAGTGCGGCTTGGTCATTGCGTTCTTTAGCATCACGGAAATCACCGTATAAACCGACGCCTACTTCCCAATCCCATTCGTCAAACAGTATGTCGTCGCTGGATTGTGCTTCGACATTTCCTATGCCTTTAAGTGAGCGAAAGCCTTTTGATAAGGACGCTAAGGCTTCATTTAGATTGTGCGTATTGGTGTTTGCTTGCATGTTTGTGTTCTCCAAATACTTAGCCTCTATTGTTTAAATCAACAGAGCTTTAAAAAGTTAGGGCTATGGGAAATAGCCCTAATAAATTGAAAAGTCGTTATTAGGATAAGTTCTGCCAAGGAACGAGCTCAGCATCACCAAAGGCTAAGTGTGGTGTCGCTGACAATGGAGCAAATGGGATAGGTTTACCTTTTAGGTGAATGCCTGATTGGTAATTCAAGGCCAATATGCCATTGTCATAATTTAGGTTAATTTGGTTGTCTTCCTCTCGGAATTCAGGGGCATGTGCTAAGCAATGCTCACGGAAGCTTTCTAGGTCTTGGTGATCTTCTACTTCGCCACTAATCACTAACCATGCAGAATGGTCACTATAAGCACGCCATTCATAACCTGCATATAAGCCATGTTTTAATGGTTGTAACGCTTGTGAGGAGTAAATGCCGACGAACGCTGAACCAGAGCGAGCAAATAACCAATGTGCTTCTTCGATAAATTCGTCGCAAATTGGTGCTGGCACAAAGGCATGGGTGAAGTTGATGGCGTCATCAAAGGCTCTTTGGTCAAAAATCATAAAGCCTATGTTCTTGTATTGTGCCACTTTAGGGTGAACACCATTACCGGCCCAATAAGATGGTCGGCTACCGCCCCAAACCTTTAAATCGCCAGGGTGATTTATCCAAAAACGAGCCAAAGGATGGGCATTGGTTTGGACATCTAAAAAGTGCTGTTGGTGTCCCTTTTGTCCTGTCTTATAGTCAGAGACCGTTGACAGTTGCAATGACGCTGATTTCCATAGGGTGATTTTGGCGTTGTTATCCAGTCCTTGTGTGTATTTGGAATAGATGGACTCACCTTCAGGCAAATTGAGTAAAAGGTGGCATAGCTGAGGTGGTTGGTAATCACTGACCGCTAGGAGTGCCGTTACTCGGTCATAACCTGGGTACCATTGTCCACCAAAAGCGATGGCTGCTATTGATCCAAGCTCGGTCGCAGGTCCTGCTAATAATTCTTTTTCATAAATTCTGCCTTGAGAACCAGCACATACACTGCCCGTAGTGTGTAGGGCAACCATAACGAAAATCTGATCAATCAGCTGTTTCGCTCTGATGATTAGTATGTCGTCTTCGGCATTGGTCATGAGAGTGAACAAACCAAGAAAATCAATCGGATAATAGGCCGCAGAGTTCCATTCGGCTAAACCGTGATCATCCATTGAATCAAACCAGCGAATTAAGCGAGCGTGAGCTTGGGCTTGATGTTGTTTGCCTGTTTTACCACTGTTCGGGAAGATCTCATTTTCAAATAAGCTACCAGCAAGATATTGTGCGACGTGGAAGCATAAAACATGGTTTTCACTCCAGAACCACATAACGTCATTGCCTGGTTCATCCAGCCAATAGCGAAAGTTTAGAACCTCGTGTTTGACTCGCTCCCAAAGAGCTGGGTCGAGTTGGGAGTGGCCATAACTTTTGTACATCCAAAGGAGTGGTAGTATCCAAAAGTCCGCGCAGTCGTGACGTTCTTGAATGGGCAATAAAGCACGTTCGATAAGGCGACTTGCTAATTCTGGTTGTTGCTTCAGTGCAAGAGCGGCTAATGCTCTGGCAGGCTCTTCTTTGCCTTGGCTAAGCATGGTTTCTAAAGCAAGGGCTTTGCGAGAGGCTAGATCCAAAGAAGTAACATCGATTGCTGGTGGTAAAATGGTGGTGCCAAGACTGCGACTAAAGGTAAGTGGCCCTGTTTTGACTAAGAAACGCAGTGAGATACATCCAGCATTTAACCCTTTTGTATTAAATAGAGTGGCAGATGAAAACGCTTGATCCACGAAAAAGCTGACTTCCTCTTGCATCTTCATACCATCAAGCAGCACGTTCATAGTGACGGTTTCGCTAGGATAGCTACCAGTATCAAGTTGTACCTTGGTGGTTTTTTTAGGCTTGTAATCCGCTTCAATTAATAGATCTTCATTGCAATAAAAAACTTGGTTGGTGCGTAAACCTTCTAGGGTCTTTTCGATTTCTTTTACTTCATCTTCATCGATTTCTAACGATAACCCTGTTTTAATTTGATCGCCTTTTTTAAGTGTCAAAACAAAATAACAACTGGCATCGCGTTCATGTAATTCTTCTAAAAAAACAATGAGTTCACAGCTGCCTTTTGGAAGGTTTAAAGCGAAGGATTGGTTGGTTGGGCTATTGCGTTGGTAGTGGTCAAGCTGAACCACTTTTTGGCCATCTTGCCAAATATGAACGCCGCCACAAGTTTCTAATGAAAATTCAACTTCTTGGGCTTGTTCGGAATGTAATGAGCAAGTCAGCCAGCGTTTGATAAGAGTGGGACGAAAGCGAAAGGTAGAGAAATCCACGCGATTGTCTTCACCACCAAAATAAATTTCGGGGAAAGAAAGGTCATTAGGAAGAGATACGGTTCGTTGAGCAACATGTTCCCTCAAGCTTTCTCGGCAGGGTAGGTCGCCTGTATCGACCCAGCCATTAATAAAGCGATAGTCGACCGCATCAGGCATGATTCGGGCTTCACCCGGGAAATAAGTTTCTTCGGCAGGAGACATAGCCCAGCGATTGATTGCGCTGTTATTAGCAAGGTCCCAATAGATTTTGTTTTTATTCATTATGGGTCTCTTATTTTATGAAAAAATTTTCATTGATTTTATAGTTTATATGATTTTTTAAATTTATTTGGCAATTTTTTTCAGTATATGTCTATAATCTAACCGCTATCAATAGTAAATTTCGAATTAATTTAATGAAAATATTTTCATTACCTTGACTAAATAAAAAGAAAATGAGGTGAAGTAAATGGCTCGTTTGAATGTTGTTCTAAGTACTCTTGCTGCCGCATCGTTATTGGCTGGTCAGGCGCAAGCCGCAACACAAAATCTAACTTTCTGGTTTACTGACGATGATCCTAACTATGTGAAAAAAATGGGAGAGTTAGTCGATAAGTTTGAAAAAACACATCCAGATATTTCTGTGGAATATGTGACTACCAGTTATGCGCAGTCCAAAGAGCAGCTGCCTTTGCAACTGTCTGTAGGGGAAGGTCCTGACCTTGCTAAAATAGCAGACAACTCACTAATGAAGTTTACTTTAGACTTACGTCCTTACATGAAAGATCCTGATGGTTTTGCCAAGCTTCATGGCAACACTTTAAGCTTATTGCGCGACGATAAAAGCTCACCTGATAAAATAGGTGGCTATGTTGCATCACAAACGTTGAACCTACCTTTTGTTAACGTCACCTTGTTTGAGCAAGCTGGGGTGCCAATTCCTAAAAAAGGCGCCACTCTTGCGGATATTGTTGCCGCGTCAGTAAAAGTTGCAGACAAAACAGGGGTTGAGATTCCCTTCACCATGGACCGTTCAGGTCACCGTTTTAGTGGTCCAGCCTACTCCTATGGCGCTAACTTCATGAACAGCGATGGGACGTTTAATTTCCCAGATGCGCCAACCAAAGCTTATATAAAAGACCTATATCATTGGACACAAACCGGTGCTTTCCCTAAAGAAATGTGGGGAGCCGCAGGTGGTACTCGTTATAAGAATATGGGGGATGAATTTATTAATGCCAACGTAGTGACCTATTTTGCTGGTAACTGGATGGTCAATCCGTTCAAAGAAAAAATAGGCGATGCGTTTGAATGGACTGCTCTAAACGCCCCTTGTGGTGATGGTGGTTGTATCCCTATGCCTGGTGCGACCTATGTGGCCGCTTTTAAGCAGACTAAACATCCTAAAGCGGTGGCTGAGTTAGTAGAGTATTTAGGTTCAGAGCCTGTACAAAGAGAGCTAGCGGAAGAGTTTATTATTATTCCTGGTGCCAACGTTAAAAATATTAATTATCAGCTTAAAGATGAAAATGCTAAATCAGCAATGACGGTTTTTGCTAATAACGCGAGTAATGTTACTGAAAGCATTCGTCGATTCCAGAAAGCCAAAGGCGGCAATATTGTATATGACACTATTGTGCAGCGTATGAGTCAGTTGATCGTGGGTGAGCTGACATTAGAAGAGACTTATGAACGTATGGCATCAGATGTTGCTAGAGGCAATGCTGAGCTAACTAAGCAATAGTAATTTTGTGAGATGCGTCAAACCTTTGGCAGCGTGAAAACGCTGCTTTTTTTTATAATCATAATTTGATGACTAGTTTTGCTACCTAAAGTTGGAGATTTGAAAATGAAAATTGCACTAATGATGGAAAACAGCCAAGCAGGTAAAAATGCGATGATTCTTGAGCAGCTGAATTCCGTTGCTACACCACTAAATCATGAAGTGTTTAACGTAGGGATGAGTGATGAAAATGATCACCATCTAACCTACATTCACCTTGGTATTATGGCGAGTCTATTACTGAATTCAAAAGCGGTAGACTTTATTGTCTCTGGTTGTGGTACTGGCCAAGGCGCCATGATGTCTCTAAACGCGCACCCAGGTGTGGTGTGTGGTTACTGCTTAGAACCTTCAGATGCATTTTTGTTTAACCAAATTAACAACGGTAATGCCATTGCAATGGCGTTCGCAAAAGGCTTTGGTTGGGCCGCTGAGTTGAATGCTCGCTACATTTTCGAAAAAGCCTTTACAGGTCCTCGTGGGGAAGGTTACCCCGTTGAGCGAAAAGAACCACAAGTGAAAAACGCAGGTATCTTAAATCAAGTAAAAGCCGCCACCATGAAATCTAACTACCTAGATGGTTTAAAAGCGATGGATCAAGAGCTTGTTAAAACCGCCGTTACTGGGTCTCGTTTCCAAGAATGTTTCTTTGCTCACTGCCAAGATGCTGAGATTGCCGCTTATGTGAAATCTTTGGTGGCTTAATTTTGAGGTTTACGCTGAGAATAAATTAGTAGGAAAGGCAACGTGTATGAATAACATGTTTGATTTAAGTAATAAGGTGGCAATTGTCACAGGTTGCAATACAGGGTTAGGTCAAGGTATGGCTTTGGCTCTTGCAAATGCTGGTGCCGATATTGTTGGCGTCAGTCGAGAAATTCCTTCCGAGACGATGGCGTTAATCGCCAATACGGGTCGTAAGTTTCATAGCGTGATTGCGGATATGAGCAAAATGGATAGCATTGATCATGTTATCAAAGAGGCTATGGAGGCTTTTGGTCAGTTAGATATTCTAGTTAATAACGCTGGCATTATTCGTCGCAATGACGCGATAGATTTCAGCGAAAAAGATTGGGATGATGTGATGGACCTTAATGTAAAAGCTGTGTTTTTTATGTCACAAGCATTTGCTAAGCAGGTGATTGCTCAGGGAACACCGGGCAATATTATTAATATCGCTTCCATGCTGTCTTATCAGGGGGGGATTCGAGTGCCTTCTTATACGGCGTCTAAAAGTGGTGTGATGGGTGTGACAAAATTATTAGCAAATGAATGGGCAAAGCACGGTATAAACGTAAACGCTATTGCCCCCGGTTATATGGCAACGAATAACACCGAAGCATTACGAGCGGACGAAGAGCGTTCTAGTGAAATTTTGGGGCGTATTCCAGCAGGTCGATGGGGAACGCCAAATGATATGGCTGGACCAATCGTCTTCCTTGCATCGGATGCTTCTCGTTATGTTAACGGTTACACGATTGCCGTTGATGGTGGCTGGTTAGCTCGTTAAACACTCGTTAAACATAACCAGTAACCTTTCATGTTTTATATATCAGGCTAAGAATCTTGCATTGCAACCCATCTGCAAGACTCTTAGCTTGTCTTATTTATCATTCTGATCTGCTCTATTAACTTTCGTGTCGTTGGTGTTTTTTCTCGGTCGTCTAAAGTGATTATGCCTATTGGTGGTAAATCAATTTCTAGCTCAATGGGAATTATAGATATCAATCCTTGTTGTTCGAAATGTTGTGCAACTTGATGAGCCATAAACCCAATGGCTGAGCAAGTTTGTAATGACATCAGTATATTTAAGAAGGATGCTGACTCTATGATATTTTCTGGGGGATGTAAGTTATGTTTATAAAAAATTTGGTTTAGTTTCGTTCTAGATGCGGCCCAAGATGGTGTAACGACCCAAGCTTGTTGGGAGAGTAAAGACCAATCGATAATGTTCTCTTTTAGGATTTCATGGTCGGGTGCACAAATGAGGCACATGGGTTCATTATAGAGTGCTTCAGTCTCTAGATCTGGTGCTGCATAGCCAGGTTCTAATCTTCCAACTATTAGATCCAGTTCTCCAGACCTTAGCCTAGGTAAAAGGCGTCTTAGATCTCCTTCTTCTATTAGAACCGTTGTTTTCGTTGCATGCTTTTTAAGATTGTTAACGGCCTGTGTCAATAATGTTGGGGTTGCGGCCACCATTGCACCAACTTGTACTCTACCAGCTGAACCTTCTGTGACCGCTGCAATTTCAATTTTGGCTCTGTCATAATCCGCTAATACTGAACGCGCAAATTTTATGACAGTTAAGCCATATGGGGTAGGTTCTGTTCCTTTGCTGGAGCGTTCAAAAAGTTGTAAATCAAATGTCTTTTCTATTTCAGCTAGCATTTTTGATACGGCGGGTTGAGTCACAGAGAGAAATTCAGCGGTTCTTCCTAAATGACGAAACTCGTCCAATGCAACTAATAATTGCAAGTGTCTTAGCCTTAAATTGGAGCGTAAGACTCGATCAATACCTATCATGATGGTTTTACTCTTTTTATTTACTTCATAACATAATGGAATGAAGAGAGTCTATCGTTTCATTTTACATTTATATAGAGCCTCAACATACTTGCTCACATAATTACTACAAATTTAGTGTGAGTGAATAAAATATGTCGTCCTCATCGTCACCTTTAATTAAATTGCACTCCAATGATAATGTCTGCATTGTTCGTGAGTCAGTATCAATAGGGCAGCAAGTTCCAGAGTTTAATCTTCGTATTCGAGCGCAAGTGTCAGGTGGTCATAAGATCGCAGCTAAGCTTATTGAGGCTGGTGAGCCTGTTATCAAATACGATACACGCATTGGTGTGGCATTACGTCGAATTGAGGCTGGAGATCATGTTCATACTCACAATCTCGAATTGGTTGATTATGAAAGAGACCCTAGCTTTTGTCGGGATGTCGTTCCAGTTGATTATGTGGACGTTTCTGCCAGAGCAACTTTTAATGGTATTGTGCGTTCTAACGGAAAAGTAGCTACACGTAATTATATTGGTATTCTTTCAACCGTTAATTGCTCCTCTACTGTTATTCGACAAATTGCAGATCATTTTACTTCCGAACGACTATCTGATTTCCCTAATGTTGATGGCGTTATTGCTTTTCCTCATACCAGTGGTTGTGGCATGTCTTCTCCTAGTTATCATTTCGATGTTCTCCGTAGAACTTTGTCTGGATATGCACGTCATCCAAATCTAGCTGGAGTGCTCATTGTTGGGCTTGGTTGTGAACGAAATGAAATGTCCTCTTTAATCGCTTCTCAGCAACTTGAAGAAAGCTCTCATTTACAGACGCTGGTTATGCAGGCCGTTGGTGGTACTAGCGCTACAATTGCGGCGGGCATTGCATCAATTGAAAGTATGTTACCTGAAGCCAACAAGGTGGTGCGAGAGCCTGTTAGTGTTGAGCATTTGAAAATTGGTTTGCAGTGTGGTGGTTCTGATGGTTTTTCAGCTATTACTGCCAACCCGGCTTTAGGTGCCGCAATGGATATTTTGGTAAGACATGGCGGCACAGCTGTCTTATCAGAAACTCCAGAAATTCATGGTGTTGAATATATGTTGACTCGACGTGCTGTAAGTAGAGAGGTTGGTCAGAAGTTACTAGATCGTCTTTCTTGGTGGGAGGGATATACCCGTGGCCACAATGGGCAGTTTAATGGTGTTGTCGGGCAGGGTAATCAAGCTGGTGGCTTGGCAAATATCTTTGAAAAATCGTTGGGGTCCGCTATGAAAGGCGGTACGACACCTCTTCAAGCCGTTTACGAATATGCAGAACAAATTGAACAGAATGGTCTGGTTTTTATGGATACTCCTGGATATGACCCTGTCTCTGCAACTGGCCAAATAGCAGGCGGCGCAAATTTGATTTGTTTTACAACAGGACGAGGTTCGATGTTTGGATCAAAACCTGCTCCTACAATTAAATTAGCCTCTAACTCAAATATGTATAACCGCTTACAAGAAGATATGGATATCAATTGTGGGTTAATACTAGATGGGCAAATGACCCTTGAAGAAATGGGGCAGCATATTTTCGAACACATTATCAAGGTGGCGTCTGGCGAAAACTCTTCTAGCGAGCGTTTAGGTTTAGGTGATAACGAGTTTATTCCTTGGCACATCGGCATCGTAAGTTAATTCTATTTTCTATATTGCAGAGGAATCAATTGCATGAGTCAACATTCTATTACGAATAGAAACTATGTCGCAGGAGTTTGGATACCTGCTCTTTCAGCGCGAACGTTTGATGTTTTAAATCCGGCTAGTCAGGCTTTAATTGTTAATGTTCCTGATAGCGATAGTAGTGATGCTTTGGCTGCAGTTGATGCTGCGCATCAGGCTTTTTTTACATGGCGGTTAGTACCTGCAAGAAAGCGAGCTCAGTATCTAAAGGCTTGGCATGGTTTGATTTTAGCTAATTTGGATGCGTTAGCTGGGCTCATTTCATTAGAGCAAGGTAAGCCATTAGCCGAGGCCAAGGGTGAGATTAGCTATGCGGCAAGTTATGTTGAATGGTTTGCCGAACAAGCTCCTCGAATTGAGGGGGATTTAATCGAATCTCCGGTAGTAGGTCGAAAAATGATGGCGATTAAAGAGCCTGTTGGTGTCACTGCAGTCATAACACCATGGAATTTTCCTGCCGCTATGATTACTCGCAAAATAGCGCCTGCTTTAGCTGCTGGTTGTACGGTGGTTGCAAAGCCTGCAGAAGATACACCGTTAACTTCGCTTGCTTTGGTTAAGTTAGCTGAGGACGCTGGAATACCTGGTGGTGTGATTAATATTGTTTGCTCTTCTCGTGATAATACTCCAGCCATGGTGGATAGCTGGTTGCAGGATAGTCGTGTTCGCAAAATCAGTTTCACCGGATCAACCCCGATTGGTAAGCATTTGGCTAAGGCCTCGGCGGCAACGCTGAAAAAGCTTTCTTTAGAACTTGGTGGTAATGCTCCCTTTATTGTGTTCGAAGACGCAGATTTGGATGCAGCAGTTTCTGGATTAATGGCTTCAAAATTTCGTAACGGTGGTCAAACTTGTGTATGCCCTAATCGAGTATATGTTCAAGCCAAGGTCTATGAAGAGTTTGCTACTAAGTTGGTGGCCAGGGTACAAGCATTAAAAGTTGGCCCGGCCAGTGAATTAGATAGTGAAATTGGTCCTATGATCAATGAAAAAGCAGTAAATAAAATTCTCTCGCATATTGATGACGCTGTACAGAAAGGCGCTACTGTGTTGACGGGAGGTGGTCGAGTGAGATTGTCTGATGGCCCGAATTATGTAGCTCCTACGATATTAGGAAACGTGAGCAAAAAGGCCATGCTTTGTCGGGAGGAAACGTTTGGTCCCGTTGCACCATTATTTTGTTTTGACAATGAACAAGAAGTTATTGAACAAGCCAATGATACGCCTTTTGGTTTGGCTGCCTATTTTTATTCTGAAAATGTGAGCCGTATATGGCGACTTGCGAGTGCATTAGAAACCGGAATTGTCGGAATTAACGAAGGTGCCATTGCTGCAGATGCGGCCCCATTTGGAGGGGTTAAAGAGTCTGGTTACGGCCGAGAAGGCTCTAAGTACGGATTAGACGATTACTTGCATATTAAATACTTATGCCAAGGAAATCTTTCTTAAGAGGTTGTTATGAATGCAAAAAACACAAATGGATTTAAACAAGCTTTATCCCGAGGAGAACAGCAAGTCGGATTTTGGCTTTCAATGGGAAGCTCATACAGTGCAGAAATGTGTGCTTCTGTAGGCTTTCAATGGTTATTGATAGATGGTGAGCATGCTCCTAATGACCTACAAACAATGCTTTTACAGCTACAGGCCATTGCTCCTTATTCCGCCCATCCAGTCGTACGCTTAGTTGACGATAATCCAGCGTTTATTAAACAAATACTGGATATAGGGGCCCAGACTTTGCTAATCCCTATGGTGCAAAGTGCAGAGCAAGCTGAAACGATTGTTAAGTCAACTCGTTATCCACCGTTTGGAACGCGGGGTGTTGGCGCTGCCGCGGCAAGGGCGTCTTTATGGAATGGCATAACAGATTATGTTCATAACGCCAATCAAGATATCTGTGTATTGGTTCAGGTTGAGTCTGTTGTAGCTCTCGAAAATTTAGAAGCTATTTGTGCTGTTGAAGGGGTTGATGGTGTTTTTATTGGGCCTGCAGATTTGGCCGCTTCTATGGGGCATATGGGTAATCCTAATCATCCAGAAGTAAAGCAGGCTATTGAAGACAGTATTCATAAAATAATTGCTAGTGGAAAAGTCGCCGGTACGTTAACTAGCGATATTTTACAGGCGAAAAANTATATGGAACTAGGTGTGGGATTTGTGGCAGTTGGGCTAGACGTCTCACTTATGATGCAAGCAATTCGGAAGCGAGCAGAAGAATTTGAACTTGGTCAACCTACGGTGCGACCAGATCAATCAGTGTATTAAATAATCCAGTAACACATGATGCAATAAAAATGATGTGTGTTTAAACACACTAATTAATGCAAAGACCAACAAACAAAATAAAAGGTACCAAGCATGAAAAAATGTATAAAGTCGCTTTCTCTCTCTCTTACTCTTGTAGGGGCTGTTTTATCACAAAGCTCATACGCCGCTTATCCTGAAAAAACCATAACAATGTTGATTCCTTATGGCGCAGGTGGTGGTACGGATGTCTTAGCTAGAGCGCTGCAGCCGGCTCTTGAAGAATCATTTGGGCAAACGGTCGTTGTAAAAAACGTACCTGGCGGTGGCGGTATCTTGGGGTTCACGCAATTGGTACATTCAAAACCTGATGGCTATACCGTTACGATACCTAACAATGTGATTTTTGCTACAGAAGGTATGGGAAATGCTACGTATAAGTACAAAGATTTTGATTACTTAGGCAATATTTTGACGGAAGATTATGTGGTTGCTGTTCGAGCTGACGGTCCATGGAATAGCTGGAATGATTTGCTAGAGGATATGCGTGAGCATCCCAACAAAATCAAATTCGGTTTCTCCGGCTATGGTGGTTCTACGCATGTAGCGAGTCAAATACTAGAGAATGTGGTGGGTTATAAAGCAAAGCAAATACCCCATGATGGTTCTTCTAAGGCCGTTGTTTCTGCAATGGGGGGACACATTGATGCCTTAATGTTAAATCTTGGTGACCTTTCTTCTGGTATTAAGTCTGGTAAATTAAAGCCTCTATTGTCTTTGGGGAATAAGCGACTTAGTGAGTACCCTGATGTTCCAACTTTGCAAGAAACAGGCGTGGATTTGAATCTGACTAATTGGCGTGGTATTGCAGCACCAGCAGGTGTAAGTGATGAAGTGAAAGACGCATGGAATAAGGCATTAGAGCATGCCGTGAAGGGGGAGAAATTTCAGCAGTTGATTGCTACTCAAGGAAGTACTATTGATTTCCAAAAGTCTGGAGAGAAGTTAGACCTATGGATGTCATTATTGGCTGAGTCTTTTATTAATACTGCTCATAACTTGAAAAAATGAGTTATAAGGTCAGGTGATTATTTTCATCTGACCTTATTTCAATTATTTAGGTGACAACATGTCTCACTTGAAAGAACAACATATCTTTTATCTTTTTCTTATGGCAGGAGCAGGCTTTTTTTTAAAGCTGGCTTTAGATATTCCATCTGGCATTGGTGTTGAAGGGGATCCGGGAGCGGCTTTTCTTCCTATTGTGATTTGCGTGCTGATCTTATTGCTTGTTGCTTATCTCTTTGTGATGGAATTCAGAGATAAGACTAAGAAATTACGCTTTAGTCGAGTAGAGCTCTATACCCTAGTAGGAGTGCTGCTTTTGGTTTTTGTTTATATATTTACATTGTCTCTCAGTGGTTTTTTTGCTTCTACTATTTTGTTTTTATTCTTATTTCAGCGGCTTAATGGTTATGTTCTCAGTGGTGCTGATTCGAGTATTAAATCCTACTTAATATCGATTTTGTTTTCTTTTGTAGCAACATGCTCCATTTATTTTGTTTTTTCCATTCTGTTTAAAATGAGTTTGCCGTAGTTGAGGGTAGATTATTATGTTTATGCAATTCGTTCATTCGTTTGAAGCATTTTTAGAACCAACAGTTTTTCTCGCTATTGCGGCAGGTACCATATTAGGTCTTATTTTTGGTTCATTACCAGGTTTGACAGCAACTATGGGAATTGCTCTCTTATTACCGCTAACATTCAGTATGCAACCAATCAGTGGTATGGGGATGTTGTTTGGTATGTATTGTGGTGCTATATCTGGGGGGTCTATTCCTGCGGCTTTATTGAACATACCTGGTACTCCTTCTTCTGTTGCAACAACTCTGGATGCTTATCCAATGTCAAAAAGCGGAGAGCCTGGAAGAGCTTTAGGTTTATGTGTTGTCGCTTCATTTATTGGAGGGATTATTAGTGTCTTAGTTTTTTCTTTACTGTCTCCTGTTATTGCCAAAGCGGCTCTTGAATTTAGTGCCGTAGAGTATTTCTCATTGGGTGTTTTTGGTTTAACTATCATTGCATCTGTATCAGGACAATCGATCGTGAAGGGATTGGTCGCTGGTCTAATTGGAGTGTTAATTTCTTTGATAGGAATTGACTCATTGAGTGGAATGGTGCGTCTTACTGCTGATATTCCTGAGTTAATCGGTGGTGTAGATTTTATGCCAGCCCTGATAGGTTTGTTCGCATTGTCGCAAATTATTAGTGATATTGTTTCGAGTCGAAATAGAAAGGGAGCAGAGGTAAAAATTAAAGTGGATAATGCTTATCCGCGATTTAAAGAAACTTTTGGCTTGTGGCGCGTGTGGTCGATGAGCTCAGTGATTGGCTCTTTAGTTGGTGCTATTCCTGGGGCGGGAGGGAGTATTGCATCTTTTCTAGCTTATGATGTTGCTAAAAGGCAATCGAAGACACCTGAAAAATTTCAAACAGGTCATAATGAAGGTATTGTTGCGTGTGAATCTGCTAATAATGGGATGACAGGTGGAGCATTAATTCCGATGATGACACTGGGGATTCCTGGTGATGCGTCTGCAGCTGTTTTGATGGGGGGGCTTCTTATACATGGATTGCAACCCGGCCCATTATTGTTTCAAGATCATGCAGATATTGCTTATGGGATTATTATTGCTTTTCTTTTTGCCAATATTTTTATGTTTTGCTTTCAAGCGGTTGGAATCAAGTTGTTTGTGAAGGTTTTGCAAATTCCTCGTTCTTTTCTCATGCCGTTTATATTGGTCATGTGTATCGTCGGCTCCTACGGGATAAGTGGATCGTTAACTTCGGCTTGGATTTTATTGTTCTTTGGTGTGTTTGGTTATTTTTTAAATCGCTATGGGTTTAGCTCTGCGCCTGTCGTTTTAGGGATGATTTTGGGCTACATGGTTGAATCGAATTTTAGACGTAGTATGGCAATGTATGACAGTGATTGGACGGTTTTTTTTAGTCACCCTATTAGCCTTAGTTTTATTCTTCTATCTATCGTTTCGATATTTCTTCCTTTTTATTACAGGTATAAGAACTCTAAAAAGTAAATTATGTCTGTGATATTAACAGTTTAATCATGAATGAACCCCAGCTTTTGCTGGGGTTTTGTTTTCTAGAACTTTATATGTATTTTGCATATTTTGAGACGTGCTATGAGTTGTATTTTCCCCATTTACCTGAATTAACTCAGAGTACTGCGAAATAAAAATTTGTTACCGGTTTCTGCGATGAGAATGCCAAGCAATATGCAAGCGGCACCGATTAAGCCAATGATGCCCAGTGTTTCATTAAGGAAAATTGCCGCTGTTAAGCAAGCGAAAATAGGCTCTAGGGTGAAAATAAGCGCGACTTTGTAATCTGGTAAGATTTTCTGGCAAGCGGATTGCGCCCAATAAGCGTAGGCGGTGCCAAGGATACCCGCAATTAATATGGCGGATAAAACAATTGGTGAGAACAGGCTTTCTTGCCAGCTAAGTGGCTGATTTTCCATGAGATAAAACGCGGGCTCTGGTGAAATGACAGTGCTGACGGTACTGTAAATTCCCACCGCAAATAACTGCACTATGGTTAAAGGAATAACGGGTAATGTACTAACAAAACGGCCTGTTAATAACATGTGAACAGCAAAGGCAAATGCGCAAACGAGCACCAAAGAGTCCCCACGATTGAACGTTAATTTGTCTCCAACCGTTAGCAAGTACAAACCCACTGTGGCGAAAATAACCCCCAGAAAAATAGGTATGCTAATTTTGGTTCTAAACAACAGTAAGCCAAGAATAGGAACCAATGGCGAAGCTAGGCCAGTTATAAATCCAGCATTTGACACTGTGGTGAATTTAAGACCCGCGGTTTGAGCATAAAAAGCGATAAACAATAATAATCCAAGAACCGATCCTTTAAGTAGTAAAGGGCGTATCAATTCTTTTGGTATTTTTTCTGATGAAAGTATTAATAAGGGAATAAGGGCGAGACCTGCGAGTGTAAACCGCACGGCGTTAAAGGTATGAACCGGAATAATTTCCATCGCTAAATCGATTAGCGTAAATTCTGCTCCCCACACAAACGCGACAAAGATCAGCATAAATGTTGCTGTGCGTTGAGAGCGAATGATCATTGAATACCTTCCCTAGTGTTGGTGTCTTTTAGGCTTTCCCCAGATAAACACTATAAATGGGTACGGGTTTATTCAACCTGAAAGGTTAAAAGTGGGACATGATAAATGAAGTCATACTCCATCTATATACCTATCTTGGGTTATATTCTTAACTTAGGTTAATTTCTTCCCCTCTTAGCTACTGTAATCTTGCCTGTATTCCATTTTTTTATTAAGTAAGGGTGCACAGAATGCCGTTGTTATCTTATCTTCAAGATTATCTTTCTGACCTCGGTTTGGTTGCGCCAGAGCAGCCAAACATTGAGTTTGTTCGGGCGTTACAAGAAAGGCATGTAGCGCGTTATAGCTTCAACAGTTTGGCGGTGGTGTTGGGAGAAGAAATTTCTTTGGATCTTAGCGCGATCAGCCAGAAAATAGTGACTCGTGGTTTGGGCGGTTATTGCTTTGAACATAACAAGCTGACGTTTGAGCTATTAAAAGCCTTGGGTTATGACGTACAGCTCAAGTTGGCGCGAGTGCTGAATAATAATGTTGAGCGAGAAACGGCAAGAACACATCGTGTGACCTTGTTAACGTTCGAAGGCATCAGCTATTTGATTGATACTGGCTTTGGTGGCAATGGACCTGTTGCCCCCTTGCGATTAGATATAAATGCACAGCAAGTGGCCGGTATAGACAGTTATCGAATGCTTGCAAGAGGTAAGGGCGAATACGATCTTCAAGTCATGAAAGGTGAAGATGATTTCACTCTCTACCGTTTTGATAGTGCCACTTATACAGATGCTGATTGTGAGTTAGGGCATTTCTATTCACATAAAAATCCGCACGCGGTGTTTGTGAATAACTTAATGGTGACCTTGAAGCAACAAGACCAAACTATGGCTTTGGTGAATGCCGAGTTTATTGTCAGAAACCACAATGGGGAGCAAAAACGGTTTATCGAAAGCCCAGAGTTGCTGGGTGATATTTTGAGATCCGAGTTTAACATCTCTCTTGAACCTTCTGTTGTTGAACATCTTTTCATCCGCTTTGTGGTGCCCGCTTTGGATAAAGCTGCTAGTGAGGCAAGGTCATGAGCTCATTTTTTACCTTGTTATTATGGGCGTGGTTAATGGCGTCCTCCTTTATTGTATCGGGCCATATGGTGCAATACGCCAGCCCAATTGCGACTTCCGCGTTTCGTTTTCTTTTTGCCATGTTGATCATGCTGCCAGCGTTATGGCTAAGTTGGCAGCGAGCTAAGTTAAACAAGAGAGAACAATTTAGGGGCTTGTTTGCTTCTCGTCAGCGGCTGTTTCATTACGTGATTATCAGTGGTGCGTTGGTGGGCTTTTTTATCGGCTTGTTTGCAGCCCTAAAGACAACAACCCCTTTAAATACGTCCGTTTTGTATACCTTGGTTCCTTTGATTGGCGTGATAATAGCGAGAGTTTGGCTCAAGGAAGTGGCGCCTTTTTGGCGAGTCATAGGCTTTGTTCTTGGCTCAATCGGCGCCATGACCGTGTTATTTTCGACACAAGGCGTTTCTGCGCAAAGCAATGATGGATTTGAGTGGCATTCTGGCGATTACATTTTTCTTGGCTCTTGCTTTTTATTGGCATTGCATGTGGTTGCTGTACAAAGGTGGGGACGTTCATTGGGGGCATTTTCTGGCGCCTTTATGATTATGTTATTCGGCACGTTTTGGTTGATACCCATAGCGGTGATGTGGGGAGAACTTGATCAAGTGCAATGGGCTTCGCAAGGGTTCTGGGTGACTGTTTTGTATCTAACGGTGTTTACCACGCTCTTCACTTTTTTGTTGCAACAGCGTTTGGTTATGACAGTGGGGGCAAGTCGCTTACTGGCGATGTCTTACACTATCCCTGTTTGGGTGGCGTTGTTTACCGCTTTGCATGAGTCGCGTTTATTGAGCTTGATGGATGCTTCTTTTGTTTCTGGTATTGTTTTTCTAGGTGTTGCACTCTTTCTGATTGATGGCAATTTTAGCAAGGTAAAGGTAATCCATGGATCGAGCTCAATTACAAAATAGCTTCGAAGCGTATTTTAATGAATTAGGCTATGACATTGATTGGCAAAGGCTGTCTGTGCCGATGGATGTGCATGTGATTCGAAAAGGCGATTACCTGTTTCAACAGGGGAACTTTGCTAACCGTCTGTATTTTTTGCATGTTGGATTAGTACGTTACGTGAGTTTTTCTGAGGAAGGGAAAGAGTTCACCCAAACCTTTGCGAAAAGCCCAAGAATTATTGGTTCAACCAAGGCGATGGTGACTGAAACCCGCGTGCTGTTTGGTATTCAAGCGCTGGAAGATTGCATAGTTTCTTCTTACCCGTGGCAAGCGTTTTATGCTCAGATGCGTCACGATGTTGGCTTTTTAGAGTGCTATGCCAAATTTCTGGAACGCATTTTTATCACCAAAGAAGAGCGCGAAAATGCCTTTGTAAAGCACTCTGCGGAGCGTCGATATTTGGATTTCTGCGTCGACTATCCAGAGTTAAAGGACACCATTCCGCAGCAACAAATAGCCTCATATATAGGCATCACCCCAGTGGCACTGAGTCGAATTCGCCAGAGGCTAAAGTTGGGCTGATGGGAGATCTTTGTTCATTCTCTAAATCATCAATTTGCCAAGGTCATTATTGTATTTTTTTGATCATTTGATGAATTCCATTTCTATTCAATACAAAACCTACTCCTTCAAACCCTGTCGTCTGAAAGTGAAAAGTATTTTTATATCAATGTTTTAAAGGAGTATCGGCGATTAGCTATCGGTGGTTTGTATGATTCGGCACACTCCATGCAATTCTCCAAGTTACTAAGGGAAGGTGACGATGTCTGCTCTCCCTACGTTTCATAAAAAAATAAAGGAGAAACACTATGATGTTAGCGAATAAAACCATTGTGATTACTGGCGTGTCTTCGGGGATTGGTGCCGATGTGGCGAGGCTGGCTCGTTTTCATGGCGCAAAGGTGATTGGTATTGATCGTAATGAGCCAAGTATGACCTTGGATGGCTTTGTGCAAATAGATTTGGGCGACCCAAGTGCGATTGATGCTGCACTGGATCGATTGCCTGAACATATTGATGCCTTATGTAATATCGCTGGCGTGCCAGGTACAGCCGATGCGGAATTAGTTGGTCGAGTGAATTATTTAGGTTTACGTCATTTGTGTGACGCCCTTATGTCCCGTTTCAATAAGGGGGCGAGTATTGTCAATGTGGCTTCTATTTTAGGAATTGAATGGCCAGAACGTCTTGAGGAACATAAGGCCTTGGCCAATACCTCTAATTTTAAAGAAGGCGCTGACTGGCTGAAAAAGAATCCTGTTCCACAAGAAACCTGTTATCAATACTTTAAAGAAGCGCTTATTGTTTGGTCTACTCAACAAGCCTTTGCTTGGTTTCGGGATCAGGGGGTGCGTATGAACTCTGTGGCGCCGGGTCCTGTCTTTACGCCAATTTTGGGGGATTTTGTTTCTATGTTGGGTGAAGAGCGAGTACAAAAAGACGCCGAGAGAATGTTGCGTCCTGCTTATTCCGATGAAGTGGCTGACGTGATTGCGTTTCTTTGCTCAGATGCATCCCGTTGGGTGTGTGGGGTAAATATTCCCGTTGATGGTGGGTTGGCGTCGACTTATTTGTAATGTAGCTGATAAAGCCCGAGTTGGAATGTTTTCTCGGGCTTTAGTTTCAACTTAGGTGGCGTGTTTGTTTTTCTTTAGGCGGTATGCCAATTGAGGTCTGCTTAACCCCACTCGTCTTGCGGCCTCTGATAAGTTGCCGTGCGCTTGGTTCACGGCTTCTTCCAATAGATTTTGCTCAAGCTTTTCAATATCAAGCTTATCGTCTCCCCCAACAAATTGTGTAATGTGTTCCAAGAGGGATTCAGACGCTATTTTGGCGCCATTGGCATGGCTTAAGGTTCCTTGGTGACTCACCGAGTAAATAATGTCTTCAGGGATGGACTCATTACGGAAAAGGTGATGAAGATCGATCGGTTCACCTTCTTCTGAGGCAATCACTCCTCGCTCCATTAAGTTTTGTAGCTCACGAATATTTCCCGGAAAACGATAATTTAATAGAGCACGTCGGGCAGTCTGGGTCATACCTGAAGGGGCTCGTTCATGCAGCTGGCAAAAGTGATGGTAAAAGTGGTTAATCAGCAAGGGAATATCGGCTTTTCGTTCTCTTAGTGGTGGCAAATGAATGGGAAATACGTTTAAACGAAAGAATAAATCTTCACGAAATTCGCCTTTTGCAACGGCTTCTCTCAGGTCGACATTGGTCGCCGCGACGACTCTTACATTGACTTTGATGGCTGACGTGCCACCGACTCGCTCCACTTCTTTTTCCTGTAAGACGCGCAATAATTTACTTTGTCCTGCAAGACTGAGAGTGCCAATTTCATCTAAGAAGAGGGTGCCACCGTTGGCTCTTTCAAAACGGCCAGGGCGACTGCTGGTTGCACCAGTGTAGGCGCCTTTTTCGACTCCGAAGAGTTCACTTTCCATCAAATTTTCTGGAATAGCCGCGCAATTAAAAGCAACAAAAGGCCCTGTTTGTCGGCTAAATTTATGCAGCATACTGGCAAACAGCTCTTTACCCACACCTGATTCTCCACTGAATAAGACAGTCGCATTGGTCGGGGCGACTTTTTGCAGGGAATGAGTGGCCGCGGTGAAAGCGGCAGAAACGCCAATCATTTTGAGTGGGTCGTCTAGTGGCACAGGCTCCATAGTATCAAGCTGAAGGTTTGATTTGGATTGGCTGTCGGTATCGTTACTGGTGACATTAAGAAAACGAATATCGTCTTCGATATCGTCCCAAAGTTCTGCCGATTTACCTATAACTCGGCAGATAGCGTGTCCCATGGATTGGCATTCTACTTCCCGGAAAATAACCAAAGAGCCCACAAGGCCAGAAACATAGCCAATGGCATAGCCTAATTCCATCCAGCAAGCTGGGGAGCTGCCAATACCGTATGCTGCAATGTGCTCCTCATCTTCACTGCTGTGATGCCACAGGAATTCGCCATCGTAGAGGCCTTTTTCGGTATCAAATTCAAAATGCACGGTTTCTACTTTGACCACGCCTTCGAGTCCGTGAAGGTGAGTGCCTGCGGTAAAAATGGACGCCGGATCTGAATTCGACCAGCGTTTTTGAATCAGCTCCGCGTCTCTTAGTCCAGATAAATAGCCTGTTCTGGTCAGAATGTCGCGAGATTTATCTAGGCCAAGGGAATCAATTAATTCCCGGCGTAATAAACCAAATGACGAGCTGTGAATCAGCAGCATGCGTTGATCATCTAGCCAGATACGACCATCACCTGGTGAGAAAAAAAGGCACTCGGTGAGTTCTTCTACCGTTGGAGCATGTTGTTCATCAAGCTCTCGTGAATTGCCTTTAAGTAAGATCTTTTCGCTGTTTTTGGCTAAGTCCGCCAAAGAAATTCGGTGAGCATTTGTCATTATTATTTTTCCTCTTTCATCCTCTTGATGAAATGATTAACTGCTTTTTCTTAGTGTGAAATGTATTTGACGATATCGTCAAGTGTGTTGTGTGGTTTTTATACTAAGCTTTATTGGAGTTTGGTCGGTGCGATATTAAAAAGTCTTTTTCATCAATGAGTTATGGTTTTAATGCCGCATGATATGGCGTGACGTATGGTTTCGGCATAGCTATTGCTCTACTGATTAAAGCGTTTTAATAAAACCAAAACACTGATCTTTCACCGACTTGGCTTGTCCGTGTAGGAATTCAGTGATGAATAAAAATAAATAGGAGAACACACATGACAACTTCCGTTCTGGAATCTAAAAAATGGTCAGGTAAATTTTTTAATGGTGACTGGGTGACGGCGTCAAACTCACAAGACGTTTTGGAACCTGCCACTGGAAAAGTGTTGAGCCAAGTGGGTATCGCGACGGCAGACGAAGTCTATTCCGCTTGCCAGAAAGCACAGCAAGCTCAGCAAGAATGGTTAAAAGTGCCACCAAGAGAAAAGGCTGCCCTGTTCCATAAAGCGGCGAATTTTATCCAAGAACACTTTGATGAGCTGGCTTTGTATATTGCCCGCGAAACGGGCGGGATTATTCCAAAAGGTCAGCACGAAGTGAAAGAGGCCATCTTGATTTTGCAATTGGCGGCCAACATGACATTGGAACCAAATGGTCTCACCTTGCCATCTGTCCCAGAAAGAATGTCCTACGCAACGCGCAAAGCCATCGGGGTGGTGGGTGTGATCTCCCCATTTAATTTCCCAATGATTTTATCTATTCGTTCAATTGCTCCCGCTTTAGCAACCGGTAATGCGGTGGTGACTAAGCCAGACCCTCAAACGCCAGTTACGGGTGGCTTTATTCTTGCTCTTGCCTTGGAAGCGGCTGGCTTACCAAAAGGTGTGTTTCAAGTGCTGCCAGGGGCTGTGGAAGCCGGTGAAGCGCTTTGTTCTGCACCAGAAATTGGTATGGTGGCGTTCACTGGATCGACGGCGGCTGGTCGCAAAGTGGGCGAGGCTTGTGGTCGCAATTTGAAGAAGGTTTCTCTTGAGTTAGGTGGTAAAAGTTCTTTGATTATCTTAGAGGACGCCGACTTGGATGTGGCCGCCAGCAATATCGCTTGGGGGGCGTATTTCCACCAAGGGCAAATTTGTATGGCATCAGGGCGTATCTTGGTACAAGAAAGTATTGCAGAAGCGTTAACCGCGAAAATCGTTGAGAAAGCCAAACATTTGCCAGTGGGTGATCCAGCTTCTGGGCAAGTGGCGATAGGGCCTTTAATCAATCAGCGTCAGCTTGAAAAAGTGCATGCCATTGTGCAAGACACAGTGGCAGCAGGCGCTAAATTAGAAGCGGGCGGCACCCATGACGGACCTTTCTATGCGCCAACCGTGCTGAGTAATGTGACGCCAGGAATGCGTTCTTTTGATGAAGAGATCTTTGGGCCTGTGGTCAATATTGTGACCTTCAACAAAGATGAAGATGCCATCGCAATGGCCAATAATACGCAATATGGTTTAGCCGGTGCGGTGATCTCGAATGATTTTGCTCGTGCGCAAAATATCGGCGCTCAGTTGCATGTGGGCTTGCTGCACATCAATGATCAAACCGTGAATGATGAATGTATCAATCCATTTGGTGGTTGCGGTGCGTCTGGTAATGGCAGCGCGGTGTGTGGCCCAGCGGATTGGGATCTTTATACTCATTGGCAATGGGTGACCGTGAAACAATCGGCAACGCCTTATCCTTTTTAAGTGTTTTGATTGTTAGGTGGATTACAGTATTGAAAGCTCCATTTCTCTTGTTATGGGGCTTTTTTATTGCTGATTTTGCTTGTTGGCAATGGCGGTTCTGAGCTCTTCAATAAACCTATTGATGAGTTCGGACTGTCTGTCTTTATGCAGTGTAATACCAATGGTGCACTCTGGATTAGGCAGTGAAATGGGGACTTGTTTTAGGCGTGGGTTGAGTTGCTTGATGTTCCACTCATCGTAGAAAAGAAGGGCGATAGCGTCACTGTGGATCACCAATTCTTCTGAAGAGGCGAAAGTCAGCATCTCCAGAGCTTGAATGGGGGGCTTGTTGTTGATGCTATGAAACAGGCTTTCAAAATAATCGCGAATAGGCGTGCCGTGGCGCGCGACAATCCAGCGTTCGTTAACTAGGTCATTGATAGTCTTTGCTGTTGTATGAATTGGGTGATCAGCACGAGCAATTAAAGCGTATTGGGCTGTTAATAAGGGGAGTTCAATTAACTCTGGATGAAGCGGGCCTTTTCTCATTAGACCTAGAAAACAATCTATCTCGCCTTGTCGTAGAGCGTTGGCTAACATGTGGTAGGGACCTTGCATCGCTTGCAGACGTATTGCTGAGTGTTGCTTAAATATAGACGCAAAGGCAATGGGAACAATATCTTGGCAAGAAAAAGACAGCATGCCCACGGACAATCTACCGGTTAGTTGGTTTGGTAATGACTTAAGCTCGTTGGGCAAAGATTGAGCCACAGGGGCGATTCTGAGGAATAACGAGGCCAGTTGTTTAGCGGCATCTAGTGGTATTAAACCTCGTCTTGCTCTGGAGAAAAGGGGTTGCTGAAGCATATTCTCGAGTTCTTTTAATGTCTTGCTAACCGCAGGTTGTGTCATGCCAAGTGCTTGCCCTGCGACAGAGGCGCTACCGACTTTTACCACCGTTTCTATGACCAAAAGATGTCGCCATTCAACATAGGTTTTGAGTTTTAATAACGCCATGGTGTTGTCTTGCAATTGTCGTTCAGTGTCGAAAATTGCTTGTAAAATGCGATTGCAAGATGAGATCACCACTTCTCCTGCAGACGTCGGTTCAGCGCCACTCCAACCTCGGGTAAAGATAGTAACTTGTAGGGCTTGTTCTGCTTGTGAAAGGGCGCGCGAAATACTGGATTGGCTAAGGTTTAACGAAGAGCTGGCGTCTTTTTCTGTGCCTTTTTTCATGATTTCCGAGATAACACGACATTGCTTAAGTGTTAATGGAAAGTGTGAATTCGGATTGCTCATTCGTGTTTTCCTTTTTATGGCGACATCTTGATGTAGTGACGAGTGAAAACCGTTAGCCATAACTTATGATATAACCAAATTTTTATCTATGTTTTTAATTGTGCATATGTAAGGTCGACGTTTTCCCTGTAGTTTGGAGGAATAATATCTAATTTGTTCATGGCGCTTTTTAGCGCAAGGTAAGACTCGAATGCATAACAACAATAAAGCTTACAGCGATATTCCTGGCACCACGGTATTTGATGGTGATATGGCCAGAATAGGCTTTCATCTCAATCAGTTTTGTATGTCATTAATGCAGGCCGCTAATCGTGCCGAATTTAAACAAGACGAAAGTGCCTATTTGGCCAAATGGCCAATGACCGAAGCGCAAAGGCAGGCTGTACTGGCACGTGATTTTAGTCAGCTCATCGACCTTGGTGGCAATATTTATTATCTCGTCAAAATCAGTTCCTGTGATGGCCTAAGCGTGGCGGCGGCTGTGTCGACCATGACAGACCTCTCTGTCGAAGACTACCTAGAAATGATGCAACAAGGTGGCCGTTCGCCTGAAGGCAATCGCTATGTTGTCACAACGAGCATGGAGGAAAAGTCATAATGGCCAAAATCACTTCTGGAGTGGGTACGTCTCATATTCCCTTACTTGGGCACATTATTGATAAGGGCGACAGTGGCGATGAAAAATGGGCGCCTATCTTTGATGGTTATCGCTTCACTAAACAATGGATTCGAGAGCAAAAGCCCGATGTGGTGATTCTTGTATATAACGACCATGCCACCGCATTTGATATGAAAATGATCCCCACTTTTGCCATTGGATGTGGTGAAGAATATCACCCCGCGGATGAAGGTTATGGGGCGCGGCCAGTGCCTATTGTGAAAGGCGCTCCCAAACTGGCGTGGCATATTACCGAGTCGTTAATCAAACAAGGTTTTGACATGACTGTGGTGAACGAAATGGATGTGGATCATGGGCTGACGGTGCCTTTGTCTATGGTGTTTGGTGAGGTTGAAGAATGGCCTTGCCAAGTGATTCCTTTAGCGGTGAATACCGTTGTCTATCCATCCCCAACCGGAGAGCGATGTCTTGCCTTGGGAAGAGCCATTCGAGCGGCGGTAGAGCAGTTTCCAGAAGACGTAAATGTTCAAGTATGGGGAACGGGGGGAATGAGCCATCAATTGTTAGGTGAACGTGCGGGTCTCATTAACCAAGAGTGGGATCTCGCGTTTATGGATGACTTAAAAAGTGACTATGAAAAATTGGGCGCTATTTCTCAAGTTGAATACATCCGCGAGTCGGGAACCGAGGGCAGTGAGATGGTGATGTGGTTAATTATGCGCGGTGCTTTGCATGATCAAGTTAACGAAGTTCATCGTCATTACCACGTGCCTGTTTCGAATACCGCTTTGGGGCACCTAATTTACGAAAATGTGAACGATGGGGCGGAGGAATCGGTGTGATGAAGACGGCCATGAATAAGCCCAAGCTAGTGTGCTTGGCCGGCTTGCTGTGTGATCAGACCATGTGGAAAAGCGTGGCAGATCAATTGTCAAACGAGGCGAATGTCGAAATATTCAATTTTGCAGGCTTTGATGACCTCACTGAGATGGCAAAGTTCGTATTGGCAAGTGTTGACGGTGATTTTGCCTTGGCAGGGCATTCAATGGGAGGTCGTGTAGCGTTAGAAATTCACCGCCTAGCGCCACAAAGAATTACTCACTTGGCTTTGTTGAACACAGGTGTTCACCCTAAATCAGACAAAGAAATACCGGGGCGAATTGGGTTGATTGACGCGGCGCAAAAGAACGGCATTTCTATTTTATCCAGCCAATGGCTGATTCCGATGATGTCGCCAAACGGCCTAAAGAATTCAACTCTGATGGCGGATTTAACCAAGATGGTCGAATCTTATACTGTGGAAGAATTTGAACAGCAGATTCATGCTTTGATCCATCGTCCGAATGCGCAAGCACAGCTCCCTTTGATATCGGTGCCAACCTTATTGCTGTCTGGATCAGAAGATACTTGGAGTCCGGTGTCACAGCATGAGGTCATGCAACGGCAAGTCGCTGGCAGCGAGCTGGTGGTTATTGAAGGTGCTGGCCACATGGCGCCAGCGGAAGCCCCAGAAAAAGTAGCCGCTGCAATGCGTGTCTGGTTACAGAAAGAGTAGAGGCCGATGACGAATCACAATATCGAAACTATGTTGATTGAGTGGCAGTGTCAGAAGTTAGTGACGCATTCTATCAACTTATTAGACCAAGGCCGCTGGCAAGAACTGGCGAATTGTTATACCGAAGATGGCATCTTGTATCGCCCGAGTAGTCCTACCTCTGCTATTGTTGGGCGTGATGCCATTTTGCAATCTTTTACTGCGCGGCCTGCGAAAGAAACCTGTCATGCACTGGCCAATGTAGAGTCTAAGATTATCGATGACCAGCATGTGGTTGTTACTTCGAGAGTCGTACTTTTTTCAGCCAATACAAAAGTGGAAGGCATTGAGAATATACTGCCAGCCAATGCGGATATTTTTATCGGTCGCTTTGTTGATGAATTGAAGAAGGTAAACGGCGAATGGTTAATCGCCAAAAGACAAGGCTCCATTGAACTGAAATACACTGGAAAGTAGACAAGATACCGAAGTGTTTGAGTGGATGGATGAGAGTGCTATGGAAAGCAATATTGGAACACTGAGCTAATGGTTAAACTTCGACTATCTGGTTAAAAAGGGCGCTCCGATCACCCGGCTTGTCCCATAACAAAAATAACAAAGCCTTTAAATTAAGGCATTAAACTAAGATTGGGAGAACAGATATGACATTCAAAAAATTGATTATTGCTGCTTCAGCAGCGCTCACATTATCCACTCAGGTTGTTGCTGAGGAATTGAAGTTTGCGAGCTTCACTCCACCATTTCACACCATTAATGCATCGGTAATTGAAAAGTTAAATGCGGATGTGTCTGCCGCCACGAATGGTTCTTTAACGGTACGAGGCTACCATGGTGGAGAATTAGGTGCTGGGCCTGCTGAGCAATATGTTCGCGTTTTGCAAGGCGCCGCAGACCTGTCTTGGGGGCTACCGGGTTATACCTCATCTCAGTTTGGTAAAACCATGATCGCAGAATTGCCTGGTGCTATACCTGAAGATATGCCGGGTTACGAAGCGCTTTGGCGTGCTTATGATAAACATTTGAGTGGTGAGTTTCCTGCTACTAAGCCCCTAGCATTATGGACCTCTGAGCCTAATATTTTCATTATGCGAAATAAGGTTATTCGTACTCCCGCAGATTTGGCTGGGCTTAAAATTCGTGTTGCGGGTGCAACTGCCGCAAAAGTGGCTTCAGCCTTTGGGGCAACACCAGTGCAAATGCCTGCTAGTCAAATTTACAACGCTATGCAGACGGGGCTAATCGATGGGGTGATTACTGGCGCCTCGACATTAAGAGATTTTAAACTTGATGAAGTGGCTGATTCGCTAACACTTGGTGCGCCGTTGGGGCGTTTGACGTTTTACACTGTCCTTAACGCTGGTGTGTACAATGATTTGAACGCAGAGCAAAAAGCAGCAATTGACGCGGCAAGTGGGCTTGGCTTATCGAAAAGTGCAGAGGATGCTTGGTTGCAAACAGCCAAAGAGGCTCTTGAAGTGGCTCGTGCAGATAGCGCAAACACCATTGTTGAGTTAACCGATGCCGAAAAAGCGGCTTTTACCAAAGCTGTTTCTGGGGTGGTTCAGTCTTATGTAAAAAGTGTAGACGGAGCAGGTGCTCTGGCTGCAATGCAAGGCAAGTAGCGTATGCTTTTTATTCTGCGTAAATTAGCGGATGGGCTAATTAGCTTATCCGCTGCATTGGGTGCTCTAGGGCTCATTTTTGAGGTAGTAATTATTCTCATGGATGTGGTTGGCCGATCATTAGGGACGCCTATCTATGGATCACAAGACATGACGACCATGGGGATGGTAATTGTTGTTTTCGGTGCTATGGCATTGTGTGATCGCCAAGGTGGCCACATTTCGGTCGATCTTTTTGAGCGAAGTTATTCTGTATTAGTGAATCGCTTGATTGATGTTTTTTCCGCTTTATTGGGTGCTGTGATCTTTTTGGGTATTGCTTATGCTGTCAATGAAAGTGCGAAAATCTCCACCATGCTGAACTTATCCACCAACCTTTTACGTTTGCCTAAAGGTTTATTCCAAAATGCACTGTCTATCTTCGCTTTGCTCACCGCCGTAGGAATGTTCTTGCGTGCCCTTGAACTTATTGTGTCGAAGCGTGATGTGCGCAAAGGAGATACAGTATGAGTGCAGCAATGATTGGCTTTATTGGCATACTGATCATGTTTGCCCTGCTGGTGCTACGTGTGCCGGTGGCGTTTGCTATGTTTTCCGTGGGATTTGTTGGAATAACGGTACTGGATAGCAGCAGATCAGCATTTAGCTTGCTCGCTTCAGAAACCTTTACCTTAGCTTCATCTCCAGAATTGGTGGTCATTCCGCTGTTTATTCTGATGGGGAATGTTGCCTCCATTACTGGAATGAGCCAAAAACTCTATGATGCTGCGTATGCCATCATTGGTCAGTTACGTGGCGGCTTAGCGTCGGCAACTGTCATTGGTTGTGGCGGTTTTGCTGCGCTCTCTGGTTCGTCGGTTGCATCAGCATTGACCATGGGGAAAGTAGCGTTAGGGCAGATGGAGCGCTTCAAGTACAACCAAAAACTGTCCACGGGCGTTGTGGCGGCGGGCGGTACGTTAGGGATACTTATTCCTCCTTCAACGGGGTTTGTTATTTATGCCATTCTGACAGAACAAAGTATCGGACGGCTGTTTTTAGCAGGTGTTCTGCCCGGGATTTTGTTGCTACTTCTCTTCATTTTGGTGATTACAATAATTTGTTGGTTTAGACCGGACTTTGGGCCTGCGGGGCCTGCAACAAGTTGGCGTAACAAAGGGAAAGCTTTATTAGGTGCAGGGCCAATTGTGGCTGTGATACTTTTGACGATTGGTGGTATTTATGGCGGGTTATTTTCCCCCGTTGAGGCCGCTGCCGTTGGCGCTGGGGTTGTGATCCTAGTGGGCTTTGTTACACGGTCTTTATCATTAAAAGGCCTTTGGCATGCTTCTCGAGATGCCGTTGTTACAACCGCAACTGTGATGCTAATACTGATCGCCGCTCACTTAATTAACCCCTTTATGGCGCTTAGTCATATCCCTTCTGCTGTCGGAGACTTGTTGACAGGGCTTGGTTTAGGAGTGACTGGTACTCTTATTTTGATTTTGGCTATTTATTTGGTGCTTGGTTGCTTTCTGGAAGGATTTGCCATGTTGGTACTCACTTTACCAATATTCTTTCCTATTATTTTATCGCTCGGCATCGACCCTATTTGGTTTGGTGTGCTTACCGTTTTGACGCTTGAAATGGGATTAATTTCTCCTCCTGTTGGTATTAATGTTTTTATTGTGAAATCGGTAGCACCGAACGTGGCGTTAGGTGACATATTTCGAGGTGTTCTGCCTTTTTGGTTGATGATGGTTCTATCTGTTGCTTTGTTGATTATCTTCCCGCAGATTGTGCTTTTTCTTCCCAACACAATGTTTGGTTGATTTCAGTTTTGTGGTCGAAAGGGTAATTAGTCTAGATGATAAAAAGCCCCATGTGTTTTTTCCTTTGATTGGAAAGAGACATGGGGCTTTGGGGTTTAGCGTTTGTTCACAGTATGCGTGAAGTATCAGGTGCTAAGCTGGTTGCTCTGCTTTAATTTTTTCTAACACTTCTTCTATCGCGCTTTTAAACACCTCTGCTGGCTGTCCGCCTGAGATGGCGTAGGCGTTGTTGATGATGACAGTAGGAACAGAGGTAATGCCGTTTTGTTGCCAGATTTGTTCTTGCTCACGGACTTCATCAGCAAAGTGATTATTTTCCAAAATGCCTTTGGCAGCTGCTGGGTCAAGGCCGATGCTAGCCGCAAGGTTCGCTAGAACCGTGTGATCACTTACATCTTGATTGTGGGTGAAATGGGCTTTAAACAGGGCTTCTTTTAGCTCGGCTTGCTTGTTTTCTAGTTTTGCCCAATGCAACAAGCGGTGAGCGTCGAAGGAGTTGCGCATGCGGCTTTCTGGGGAGAAATGGAAATCAAAACCAATCTCTTCGCCACGCTGTTGAATCATGGCGCGGTTTTGGTCAGATTGTTCCTTGGTAATGCCATACTTTTCCGTAATGTGCTCGTTCAGGTTTTGACCTTCTGCCGGCATGTTGGGATTCAGTTCGAAAGGTTGAAATGATAAGTGCGTATCCACTTTGTCGCTTAATTGTTCTAGGGCTTTGTTTAGATTGCCTAAACCGACTACGCACCATGGGCACATAACATCGGAGATGAATTGAATGTCTAAAGAGTCTTTCATGGGATATGGCCTCGGTGCTTAATTATTAATCTATTCTTATGGGCAGCGTAGGAAATTAAAAGCTCTGGGAGACAGAAATACGGCAGATACTTTTTGTTTGCAGAATCTAAGCGGTTTCTAGCTGTTAGGAAGGTAACCAATCCTGAGAGGTGAGCGGTTCCACACAGCAGAGGAACCGCTAAGTTCGCAGGGGTTAAACGATGCCCGCATCCACAACAAAGTTTTGTCCAGCACAAGCTCGACTGTCTTGTGAGGCAAGGAACAGAGCCATTGCCACAATATCGTCTGGTTCAATACGGAATTTAAGCGATTGAACGTCGATAAACTCTTGGTCCAATTCTGGCGTTAGCCATAGGGCTTTTTGTCGTTCGGTGACCACCGCTCCAGGTACAATAGAGTTGACGCGAATGCCTTGTGGCCCAAGTTCGCGCGCCATGGTACGAGTCATGGTGTGGATCGCGCCTTTTGATGTGGTGTAACCTACCATACCTGCGCGGCCACGCATCCAACTAATGGAACCCATATTGATAATGCTCGCCCCTTCTTTCATCCATTTTGCTGCGGCTTGCATACCAAAAAAGTGTGGGCGCATATTGATGTTTAGGCAGTTGTCCCAGTATTCAGGTGTGACGTCTTCGATCTTATGTCGGTCATCTTTGCCCGCGTTATTGATCAGTACGTCTAGGTGGCCAAGCTCTTGTGCGGCGTCGTCAATGGCAGATTGCAGAGCGGCAATATCACGGACATCGACTTTTCTATACCAAGGCGTCACTTTGAACTCGTCGGCCAGTTTTTGGTTTAACGTCGTAGAGCTCGCGTCATCAATATCGATGTACGCCACATGTGCGCCTTGTTTCATAAAGTGATGAACAAGGAATTCGCCAATCCCTGAACCACCGCCAGTGATAAAGACAACCTTGTCTTTTAAAGAGGGGTATTGGTTTGTTAATGTCGGCATTTACTATTCTCCAGTCGACAAAGAATGGGAATGCCTAGAAACCAAGGCATTCTTTATCAGGTTTAATCCGTTATTTATCTAAACCAGCAACACACACGTATTTGGTATTGATGTAATCATCAATGCCGTATTTTGAACCTTCACGGCCAAGGCCAGATTCTTTGTAGCCACCAAATGGTGCGACTTCCGTTGCAATAACCCCTGCGTTAACGCCGACCAGTCCCGACTCTAAGGCTTCGGCTACGCGGAAAATACGGCCAATATCACGAGAATAGAAATAAGAGGCTAATCCATATTCGGTATCGTTTGCCATGGCGATGACGTCGTCTTCGGTTTCAAATTTGAAAACAGGAGCCAAAGGACCAAAGGTCTCTTCTTTAGCGAACAGCATGTCTTGGGTCGCATTGGCAATCACCGTTGGCTGATAGAAGTTGTCACCCAATTCATGGTGTTTACCGCCTGTGATGACTTTGCCGCCTTTGCTGATGGCATCTTGTACATGCTCGTCCACTTTATCCACGGCGGCACGGTTAATTAGAGGGCCTTGTTCAACGTCTTTTTCTGTCCCGTTGCCCACTTTCATTGCGGCCACTTGAGCGGCGAATTTTTCGACGAAGGTGTCGTAAACGCCTGCTTGAACATAGATGCGGTTGGCGCAAACACAGGTTTGGCCTGCGTTACGGTATTTAGACATCATGGCACCTTTAACGGCTTCATCTATGTCGGCATCGTCAAACACCACAAAAGGCGCATTACCACCCAGTTCAAGGGACACTTTTTTCATGGTATCGGCACAGTCTTTCATTAGCAGTTTGCCAATGGGGGTCGAGCCAGTGAAGGTCAGTTTACGTACCACAGGAGAATTAGTGAGGGTTTTGGCTATCTCGCTGGCTTTGCCTACGACGATATTAATAACCCCCGCTGGAATGCCAGCTTCAATGGCGAGAACGCCCATGGCTAGAGCACTCAAAGGCGTGTCAGAAGCGGGTTTGATCACCATAGTACAACCCGCAGCAAGCGCTGGACCGGCTTTACGTGTGATCATGGCAGCAGGAAAATTCCAAGGTGTGATGGCCGCACACACCCCGACCGGTTCTTTCATCACTAGAATGCGACGGTCTGCCGCGTAAGTTGGGATCATATCACCATAAACGCGTTTGCCTTCTTCAGCAAACCATTCGATAAAAGACGCGGCGTAGCCAATCTCACCACGAGACTCCGCTAGAGGCTTGCCTTGCTCGGCTGTCATCAGCTTCGCAAGATCTTCTTGGTTTTCCATAAGTAGGTCGTGCCAACGACGTAATAAAACGGAACGCTCTTTGGCGGTTTTTTTCTTCCATGTTTTTTGAGCGGCATCGGCAGCGGCGATGGCTTGTTCGGTTTGCGCCTCACCCGCGGTCGCAACGGTTGCTACTAATTCACCATTTGCAGGGTTAAACACATCTAGTGTGCTGCCTTGTGAAGATTCAACCCACTCTCCATTGATTAAACATTTCGTTTGCAGGAGTGCTTTGTTTTTTAGTTCAAGCATTGCGGTACCTCTTTTCATTATTGAGTTGGTCTTATTTTTAGGTTGTTACAGGTTGTGCTTATTTCAAGCCAATTTTCTATTGCCATTATTTTTACTCATTATTTTGAGTCGGTAAGGGGATAGTTCTTGACTTATCTTATGTCTTATATAAGAGTTATATCACAAGTTTAAAGAAGCCGTAAACAAGCATCGATCCTTAAACGGCATAGCGATAAAAATAAACAGAGTAAGAACAGGACCGCATCATGGTAAAACGTATTGAAGACCTTCGCAGTCAGCGTTGGTTTGCTCCTGACAATATGCGTGCTTTTGCACATCGACAACGAACGCAACAAACTGGATACAAGCGCAGCGATTTTATGAATCGCCCAGTCATTGGGATTATTAATACTTGGAGTGACATCAGTACGTGTCACACGCATCTTAGGGAGCGTGCGCAGTTTGTTAAAGAAGGCATTATTCGCGCTGGTGGTTATCCATTAGAAATGCCAGCCATGTCGCTGGGAGAAGTCATGGTGAAACCCACTACCATGATGTATCGAAACTTTCTTGCGATGGAAACGGAAGAGCTACTGAGAAGTCATCCCATTGATGGCGCCATTCTGATGGGCGGGTGTGATAAAACCACTCCAGGCCTATTAATGGGGGCCATCAGTATGAATATTCCCGCGATTTACATTCCTGCTGGTGCTAGTTTAAACGGTAATTTCAAGGGGCAAAAAATTGGTACTGGCACACACACTAGAAAGTTTTGGGATGAGAAACGTGCTGGCAATTTGAGTGATGAAGATTGGCTCGAACTGGAAGCCAAAATGACTCGCTCGGTGGGAACCTGCAATACCATGGGGACCGCCTCGTCACTGACTTCTATGGCCGAGGTGTTGGGCTTTTGTTTGCCTGGTTCGGCGACTATTCCTGCGGCCGATTCGGCTCACCAACGTCTGTGTTCTTTGGCGGGTGAGCGCATTACCAAAATGGTGTTTGAAGACCTAACACCAAAGTCCCTTGCCACCAAAGAAGCCTTTGAAAACGCCATTGTCACTTATGTTGCGCTGGGTGGTTCCACCAATGGCATTATCCATTTAATCGCCATGGCTGGGCGTGCTGGTATTGATTTACCCATGTCTTTGTTTGATGAATGGGCACGCAAAATCCCTGTTATTGCCAATCTTATGCCGGCGGGCGAATATCTAATGGAAGATCTGTTTTATGCGGGAGGTTTGCCAGCCTTATTGACTCGCCTTAAAGATTTTCTGCATCTGGATCAAGGTAATGTGAATGGTCGTACCTTGGGGGAGAACTTGGACGGTGTGGAGATTTATAACGAGGATGTGATTCGTCCTCTGAGTAATCCGGTGAATGACCGCGGCACGATTGGCGTGATCACTGGCAACCTTTGTCCTGATGGTGCGGTGTGCAAACCGTCTGCGGCCTCGCCTCATTTATTGAAACATCGTGGTAAAGCCTTGGTGTTTGAAAATCATGCACAAATGACGGCACAGATTGATGACCCAGATCTGGATGTGGATGAAAATACCGTATTGGTGCTAAAAAATGCAGGCCCTATTGGTGGACCGGGCATGCCTGAATGGGGTGGCTTGCCCATTCCGAAAAAGCTTTTGCAAAAAGGCGTTCGCGATATGGTGCGAATTTCCGATGCGCGGATGAGTGGTACCCATTATGGCACCTGTATTTTGCACGTTGCGCCAGAATCTTATATGGGCGGCCCCTTGGCCTTTGTTCAAACTGGCGACTGGATCGTTTTAGACGTGGAAAAGCGTACACTTAATTTAGACATCAGCGATGCAGAGATGGCCGCTCGGAAAGCGGCTTGGACACCACCCCTACCAAAATTTGCCCGTGGCTACGGCGCTATGTTTTCAACTCATGTTACCCAAGCAAACCAAGGGTGTGACTTTGACTTTTTACAAGGTGACGCTGTCATCGATGAACCGGAGATATTTTAAATGAGCAACACAACTAACCCGTTTAAGCAGCGTTTACTGGATGGCCAAAAATTAGTCGGTGGTTGGACCTTGTCAGGTAGCCCAACCGTCGCCGAAGCCATGGCATTTTTGAACTACGACTACTTGGTCGTGGATTTAGAGCACAGCCCAGCCAGCATTCATGACACCACTCCGATCTTGCGCGCGGTTGAACAAACACCAACGGCCGCGGTTATTCGTATGCCAAGCCATGATCCGATTGCGATCAAGCAGGTGTTAGACCAAGGCGGCATGACCTTGTATTTCCCATTCGTTGAATCGGTAGAAGAGGCGAAAGCCATTGTTCAGGCCAGTATGTACCCACCGTTGGGCAAGCGCGGCTTTGCCAAAATGCATCGTGCTGCGCGCTATACCACCCGTGAAGATTATCCTACTGCGGCTAATGAACAAGTCTGCTTGATTCCTCAGTTGGAAACGGTTGAAGCGTTAGAGCTTGCGGTAGAAATCGGCCAGGTGGAAGGCGTCAGTGCAGTATTCATTGGTCCTGGAGATTTGTCGATGACAATGGGCTTGCCAGGTCAGGTTAATCATCCTGATGTGCGCGCCAAAATAGTGGCTTGTGTGACGGCCTGTAATCAAGCTGGGATTCCTGTAGGAACGGTTATGCCTGCGCCTGACGATGCAAAATGGGCGTTAGAAGTTGGCTTTAGTTTTGTGTCGATTGCCAATGATCTGGCCAATATGCTGGGGCAGTGTAAAGCGCATTTGGCGCAAATGAAGAACTCGTAAAGGTGTCTCTATGCTTTTATTAACAAGAATAATAACGTTACTGGGGCGGATAAATTCTGCTCTTATTTTCGCTTTTAAATATCTGGCAATCACCGCAGTGGCAGTGATGACGGCTTCGATTCTCGTTCAGGTGTTTTGTCGTTATGTGCTTAACGATTCATTACCTTGGTCTGAAGAGCTGGCGCGTTACCTGATGGTTTGGATGACATTTTTGACACTGCCTGTGGTCTCTCGCACTAAGCAACATGCGGCGCTCGATATTATTTTGGGGTCTTTACCAAGGCGCTTGAGCTTGCTGCTGGAGTTGGTTTTGTATGTATTGGTCGGGATTGTCTTGTATTACGCGTTTAATAAAAGCCTAGATTTCGCTCTAAAAGGGACGCGCATGTTAGCGACGGCTTTACCTATTACCAAAGCTTGGTCATACATGGCGATGCCGATTGGTTTTGGCGTGATGATGCTGGTGTATATCGAACTGTTCTTGATAGGTATTGCACGTCTTTTTAATGAATCTGACGATGACCATTTTGTGTTGTCAGATAGCGAGAGCGAGGGATAACCCATGGGCATTTCATTTTTCTGGATTTTGCTTTCTGTCATGTTTTTGGGGATGCCTGTTGCTTTTGCGTTGTTGTTTGCGCCAGGTCTCAGTCTATTTCTCGAAGGTAAGGAGATGTTCTATCTCTTGCTGACACAGCGTTTGTACAACGGTATTGACAGCTTTCCTTTGATGGCGATTCCGTTTTTTATGTTGGCAGGTGAGGTCATGAACCGCAGTGGCATTACTTTGTCGCTTGTACAAGTAAGCCAAGCTTTTATTGGGCATTTACGGGGCGGTTTGGCGCAAATTAATATTTTGTCCTCCATGTTGTTTGCGGGGCTAAGTGGCTCGGCGGTAGCCGATTGTTCGGCGTTGGGGAAAATGCTGATCCCAGCGATGGAAAAGAACGGTTACTCGCGTCGCTTTGCGGCGGCCGTGACGGCGGCCTCATCGGTCATCGGACCAATTATTCCTCCTAGCGGCATCATGATTCTGTATGCGTTTGTGATGAATGTGTCGGTAGGTGGATTGTTTGCAGCCGGTCTTGTTCCAGGCTTTTTGGTAGGGGTTAGCCTCATGGCAATGACCTGGTTTTTGGCACGTCGTCGAGGCTATAAAGTGGCTTCAGAAAAAGCTACTTGGCCGGAGCGTGGCGCAGCGGTAAAACAAGCTTTTTGGCCGTTGTTGACGCCAGTTATTTTGCTTGGCGGTATTTTATCTGGTGTGTTTACACCAACAGAAGCGGCGGCGGTTGCGGCGGCGTATGCCTTGGTTGTTAGCTTGTTGTCGAAAACCATGACGGTGAGTAACTTGCCAAGCTTGTTTTACGCTACGGCTAAATCGTCTGCGGTGATTTTGTTCCTTGTCGGCAGTGCGGTGGCGTTTTCTTCGGTGATCAGCCTATCTGGCGCGCCACAAAAAGTCGCTGCAATCATGGTTTCTCTTACTGAAAATCCATTGTTGCTACTGCTGATTATTAACTTGCTACTGTTATTTGTCGGTATGTTCTTAGATGCAGGCCCTGCGATTCTTATTTTGGGTCCGATTCTTGGCCCTATCGTGACGCAGTTTGGTATTGATCCATTGCACTTTGCCATTGTGATGTGTGTCAACTTAACCATAGGTTTAACGACACCACCCATGGGCTTGGTGCTGTTTGTTGCGTCCAGTGTGAGTGGCGAACGAGTAGAAACAATTAGCCGAGAAATGCTGCCTTATTTGGCGGTGCATATCATGGTTATTTTGCTTATTACCTATATCCCAGCATTAACAATGACCTTGCCTCGTTTGCTCGGTTTTGCCTCCTGATGGATGGTAAACCACAGTTTTTTGGCATAGTTAAGGGCGAAACAAACGAGGGAGGCTTTTATGCTTATGGATAGTTCTAGCCTGCTTTTATTATTGTTCTTTGCGCTCGGCAGTTACATTCAAGCGATGACGGGATTCGCTTTTGGATTGATTGTCGTAAGCAGTGTATCTGCATTAGGTTTAGCGCCCATTGAAGTAACAGCGTTTGCGGTGAGCGTGTTAAGTCTTATTAATGCTGGAATTGGGCTTTATGGTGGGCATTGGAAACAGATAAATCGTCGCGCTTTTTGGGGCTTTATTTTACCTTGTCTACCAGCTATTTTCCTTGGTGTATGGCTGCTTGGTTACCTTGGCGAGAACGCATTAGGCTGGCTTAAATTTAGCTTAGGTTTGTGTATCGTCGTCAGCAGTTTGGTGATGATGTTACAAGCTCATAGGGTGAGAAAAGAATCTTCTGCGAGGGCTTTTGCTGTCAGTGGCGTAATAGGTGGGGTAATGGGCGGCATGTTTGCGACTTTTGGTCCACCGATCACTTTCATGATGTATCGCCAGCCAGATGACCAAGCCAGAATACGCGCGACTTTATTAGGTATATTTTGTTGCACGGCGGCATTGCGCGTGGGATCAGTTAGCCTTTCTCAAGGTGTTGATATCGACACTTGGCTATTATGTGCGCTTGGCTTTCCTGTAGTTGTGATAGCGACCTTAGTAGCGAGAAAGTTTCCTATGCCTATTTCGGGGCGAGCGATGCGCTTCGTGGCGTTTAGTTTGTTGCTATTGTCGGGTGTTAGCTTGATGTGGCAGGGTTTTAGGTAGATCCTCTTTAGTGGGTATAAGAGCGCATGACCTTGTGGTGATGCGCTCTTTTCGTTTGTTAATTTTTAGAATCAGTTAATTGAGTTCAACCTGATAATGTAGGTCTTCGCTGTTGGCGCGGCTGATTCGGTATTCCACGGTACGTCCGTCTAATGCGCGAGCAGTGCGGGTTACTTCTAATAGCGGTTGTCCTGCAGCGATGTTTAACACACTTTGGTCATGTTCGTCGGCTAACACAGCTTTTAGTCTGTCTGTAGCTTTGTGAACGGTAATATTAAAATGTTGCTGGTAATAGTGATACAGGGAGTGTGGCAACTTTTCTTCTTTATCTAAATCGGTAAAGTAACGATAGGGCAGATAGATTAACTCACGGATGGAAGCCGTATTGTTAATTGAACGCACACGATGAATTTCAATAACTTTTTCATCTGACGCGAGATCAAATATCGCTCGTAAGCTTTCGTCCGGTGTGATTAATTGTGTTTCGAGTAATTGGGCGTAAGGAAGCTCGGGAATATCACCGTTATCACTTTTGAAATGGAAAAAGTGAAACATCATTTTTTGCAGTGTGTGCTCTGATACAAAAGTGCCAACACCTTGACGACGAAATAAGACATTGTCCTCGGTTAATGCGTTAAGTGCCTTTCGAACCGTTCCCTGACTGACGCCTAGCAGGTCTGCAAGTTGAAATTCACTCGGTAAAATCTCACCGGGCTTCCAAGAACCTTCAATAATTCTTTCCGTAATTAACTCTTGAACCTGTTTATACAGAGGTTTGAAGGTTGGGGATGGCTGCGGTGTACTGACTGTCATGATTTGCCCTGTTGTGTATCGAATAAATTTAGAATACCAGACGTAATAAAAAAATCTGTTATTTTCTTGCACTTTATGTCTTATATAAGATATAAAACAAGACATGACAAGAAAATAGTGAATTTTCTATAAGTAATCTCTTTTGAGACAGGCTTATGAATGACCTATTTATTTGTTTACCACTTGCGTGATTCAGAATAAAAAAGTGATCAAAGAATAAAAAACGGAGCCTTCGAAATGAAAAAAACCGCTTTACTAAAAAAGACCACAGCAGCTTTTGTTCCAACATTAATGGCAGCGAGTTTGTCTCTTGCTGCTATGCCTGCACTGTCGGCTGATTATGATTTCAATATTGTTCATCTTTCTAATACGAGTGACGAAGATTATGATGGCGCTGTTGTGTTGAAAGACTATGTTGAAGCGCACTCAAACGGTCGTATTCACGTTAATATTTATTCTGGCGGTCAGCTATGTGGTAACCCAACAGAATGTATTGAAGCGCTGCAAGCTAACTTGATCCAAGTGTTTAATACCACGACGGGTGGTTTGTCGAATGTTTTCCCAGAGATCCAAGCGCTAGATATTCCTTATATATTCCCAACAGATCGTGTTGCTGAATGTGCCTTGAATAATGAAATGTTGGTCGGACCAATTCGTAAAGAGTTGCTAGATCGAACAGGTACTATGCGTTTAATGACCATTGGTAATACGGGCGGCTGGCGTAATTTTGCGACAACCAATAAATTGATTAAAACACCGGCTGATGTGAAAGGTTTGAAGATCCGTACGATCAACTCGCCTATTCAAATGCAGCTTGTGAAAGCGATGGGCGGCAGCCCAACAGCTGTGCCTTGGCCAGAAGTGTATACCTCATTGGCAACAGGCTTGGTGGAAGGCACGAAAAACGGCATTACCGATATTATGGGTATGAAATTTAATGAACATATTAAATATATGACGCTAGATGGCCATGGTTATATGGCGTCTATGTGGTGGATGAACAATGACTCATTGAAAGACATGCCAGAAGACCTTCAACACATCATGATGGATGGTTTTGATGCGCTGCGTGAAGTCACTACCGTGATGCCTAAGCGTCGTCAGATTGAAGCTTATAACGACTTTAAAGCATCCGGCGGAACAGTGTATGCACCAACAGCAGAAGAAAAAGCCCAGTTCCAAGAAGCAGCGAAACCAGTACGTGATTGGTTCGTTAATGAATATGGCGCTAAGTGGGTCGAAACCACTGAAAGTGCCGTGAAGTCATGTGAAGCGTCAATTAATGAGGCCTACATGGCACAGAACTAATATTTTTAATCATCTTCTGAACGATGATTTTCCGTTAGGCCAGTGCTTGCACTGGCTTTTTTTATCTATTGTTCTTTATTGATTTCAATACTTAGATTTTCGGCACTTGCATTTGAAGGTGGGCGATTAATCTTTTCATGAGAGGTGTTAGACTGTTTTTACGCCATACAAAGTGGATGTCGAGTTCTGGCAAAATACCATCAATCGGGCGGTAAGTTAAGCCTTCTCGTTGGTCGAATTGTGTGGATTCTGGAACAAGTGCGATGCCCACACCAGCGGCCACTAGGGTTCGGGTTGTTTGAGTCAACCGAGCGATTTGTACAATGTTTGGTTCCACTCCTGCCGTATGGAGAGCATGCATAATCTGATCGTAAAGGGATGGGTGAGCTTGTCTCACAAAGGAGATAAACGGCAGTTGGTGTAAGCCACTTAAAGGCACACTTTCTTTTTGCGCAAGTGGATGATTCTCTGGCAAGGCGAGTAGGTGTTTTTGCGTTTCATAGCCTTGGTGTTCTAGGTCGGTGATGTCCATTAGGGGATTAAGGAAGATCATCGCCAAATCGATTTTTTCTGTTCTTAGGGCATCCAAGGCATGGGTTGTGGTCATTTCTTCTAGATTGAGCGTCACGCCATGATTGTCTTGTTTGAACTGAGCGATGCCTTTGGAAAAATGCGGCGTGCCAGCCGCCCAAACAAAACCCAGTGATAGGTTGCCTGATGTGCCGTTGGCAATACTTCGAACTTGTTCTTGTATTTTTTCCCAGTCCTGCAAAAGGGCCCTTGCCTGAGGTAGTAAGGCTTCTCCTGCAGGCGTCAGAGAGACTTTCTGGCTACTACGCTCAAAAAGTACGGCGCCAATTTCATCTTCAATGGCTTTAATTTGTTGTGACAGAGGTGGCTGGGCAATATGCAAGCGAGCCGCAGCGCGCCCAAAATGCAGCTCTTCCGCTACGGTAATAAAATAATTCAGTTTTCTAAAGCGCATGATATCTTTTTCATATTAAGCATGTGATTAACATATATTAGACATAATGATGCGCTTTTCCTATCTTAGCCTTACAAAATAATTCTAAGTTAGTTTAGGTGAGACATCATGAGCAGAGAAAAAATCGACGGACAGCTTTTTAGCTACACAGGCCCAGCCTTTCATTACATCAATGAAGAGGAGCGTCACTTCTTCGCCAAAGAGCCAGTGCAGTTTCGTGTGAATCTGATTGGTTGCGGTATGATCGGTATGGAGCACATGCGCGTGGCGACTCGCGTTGGTCGCTCTGCTATCCATGGTGTGTTCGATCTAAACGAGCGCAGCGTAAAAGTTGCCAAAGAAGAATTTGCCAAAATCACCGATGAAGATTTTAAAGTCTACGAAACGCTAGAAGCGGCCTGTAATGACCCAGAAGTTGATGGCATTTTAATCTGTACACCTAACTTTACGCACCTTGATGTTTTAAAAGTGGCGATCAAATCGGGCAAGCACATCTTCATGGAAAAGCCGATGGCGACCAAGTTGGAAGATGCTTACGAAATTACCAAAATGGCGAAAGAATACGGCGCTGTGTTGCAGATTGGCTTGCAGTATCGCTATAAATCGATTTATTCCGAAGCCATTCATGAAGTGCTAGAACGCAAAGCGGTCGGTGAAGTGAAGATGATCAACATCATGGAACACCGCATTCCCTTCCTTGATAAAGTAAACCAATGGAACAAGTTCTCTAAATTCTCTGGCGGTACGCTAGTAGAAAAATGCTGTCACTACTTTGATTTAATGAACCTGTTTGCTCAATCTCGTCCAGTACGCGTTTATGCTAACGGTTCCCAGTCTACCAATTTCCGTGACTTCGAGTATAAAGGCGAAAAATCCGACATTCTGGATAGCGCTTTTGTCACTGTTGAATATGAAAATGGCGTTCGCGCTGGCTTTAACCTTTGTATGTTTGCGCCTATGTTCCATGAAGAACTATTAGTCTGCGGTGATGAAGGCCGTGTCAAAGCCGCCGAGATTGAAGACTTCAGTGAAAACGCCCGTTTACGTACCGAAATGGAAGTGTTCTGTGGTCAGAATCGTCCCTCTAAAACCTCGCAACCAAGCTACCCTAAATTGATCGAGGCCTCCGGTCACAACGGTGCAACATGGTTCGAACACATTGCTTTTGCCGATCAAATGGCCGGCAAGAAGACCAATAGCGCGACCGTGGAGGAAGGCTTCTGGTCTGTTGTGGTAGGGTGTGCCGCGGAAGAATCCGTAAAAACAGGCAAGATCATCGAAGTGGCTGAATTGCTTAAATCCAAAGGGATTGACCTTTAATACTTACTTTACTGTATCGGAAAAAAGGGGATGATTAGTGGTCATCCCCTTTTTATTTTCGGTGAGTTAAATTCGGAGTGTTAATGTAGAAAGTAGTCTGGAAACTCATCCTTTAATGACTGGACTCTTGTTAATGTTCCTGATAAATGTTCGCGCATTGAATTAACGGCTTCAGTTATATCATTAGCTTCAATGCCATCTATAATCTTTCGATGCGATTCTAATATCGCGCGGATCTTTCCCTCATGAGGCAAGTGTAAGCGGCGAATGCGATCCATATGTCCAGATCGTGATCGAACTAGTTCGTGGAGTTTTATTTGCCCTGCAGCCTCGAACATTGAACGATGGAAGAACTCATCAAGTTTCGCAAATAGCATAAGATCCATGCTGTCTCCGGTAGAAACTTGTTCTTGCATATCTACAATCGAGCGAAGGTGTTTGATGAGTTCTTTGTTTGGTTTAAGGGCAAGGCGTCTAACGACTTCAAATTCCAGTGCTTCACGTAAAAAATGGTTTTGTTCTATTTGCTCAATATCAATGCTGGTGATTTCAGTCCCAGATTGCGGCTTCACTTTTATTAGGCCTATTTGTTCTAAGCGCAGTAAAGCTTCACGAACCGGCGTTTGACTTACCTGATATTCTTTACATAGATCACCACGAGTTAATGCCTTTCCGGGCGGTAACTCTAAATTAATAATTCTGCGTAATAAATCTTCATACACCTTTTCAACGGCGGTTCTTGGTTTGTCACCGACACTTTCTAGGTAATTCTTAATTAGAAAATTATTACTGTTCTGACTCATAGTTGAAAACTTCACATTGGATTTGTTTGTTATATCTACATTATCTCAGAGACTTGGTATAGCCGAAAGTAGAAAAAGTGTTTGACTCGATAACTCATATACTAATATATTAGTTGTTGTGACTAGTATCAATAAATAGTTACCCTGAAATAATAAAATTAAAAAATTAGGAGTACCTCAATGCCAATAGTATCTATTCGTAAGGCTGTCGCTGTATTAACCGTCTCAGCTGGAATCGCACTTACCCCCTCTGTTTATGCTGAAACACTAAAGATTCAAACCAGTTTTAATGCTTCTCATATCAGTCTTACTCGACTTAACCAAATCTGGATTCCTAAACTCAAAGAGATGACAAATGGCGCTGTAGAGCTAGAGTTATTGCCGATTGGTTCTGTGGTAGCTCATAAAGAAACGCCAGTTGCGGTTTCTATGGGGATACTAGATGGCGACCTGACGGCAACAAGTTATTTTGCCGGTAAAGATCCAGCATTCGCTTTAATGGGAGATTTGATCGCTGGGTATGATAACCCATCTCAAATTCAAGACTTCTGTATGAATGGTGGTGGTAAAGAGTTACTGCAAAAACTGTATGATAAATACGATCCGGGTGTACACGTTATTGGTTGTAGTTCAGAAAAACGTGAAGCCTTTGTCTCTAAAGTGCCACTGCGAAGTGTGGCCGATTTAAAAGGCTTGAAGGTTCGTTCACCAGAAGGTTTAGCTGCCGATGTGTTTAGACGTGCTGGAGCGGCACCCGTATCTCTTCCCGGTTCCGAAGTTTATACCGCGCTAGAAAAAAATGTGATCGATGCCGCTGACTCTTCAGCGTATGCCAATAATGATGCTAGCGGTATGCACAAAGTGGCTAAGTTTCCAATTTATCCCGGTATTCATTCAATGCCATTTATGCAATTCACAATAACGGATAGCAAGTGGGAATCTTTATCTAAAGCAAATCAGCAAGCGCTGACCACATGGTTCACCAGCGCTTATGATGATTTACGTGTGTATTTGGATGCGAAAGATAAAGAGTTAGTCGCGCGTGATAAAAAAGCGGGTGATATTACGGTTATTGATTGGTCTCAAGCAGAACGCGATAAGTTCCGTAAAATTGCGCAAACAGCATGGAGCGCGTTTGCAGCGGCTTCTCCTTTAGCTCAAGAAGTATATGACGCACACGTTGCTTATATGAAGAGTCATGGTTTGTTATAGGTCATTTTAAGTCACTACGGGTAAATAACAGAGAGACTGATTTCTCTGTTATTTATGTCTTCCTAGTTATGTGTCTTAGTGGTGGCGAGTGCTTGCTTCTAAGTAATAAGGTGAGGTTATGTCTAATTCTCAGGAACTTCCTTTTGATGATGTCATTGAAGTCGCTGGTGATAATCCGATTCAACCCGATGAGGTTGCCGAGCGTTTTTCTTATACTCCTATTGATCATATAAGCCATTTTATTGGCATTGGAGTGTCGTTACTCTATTTAGTTGCCGCAGGAGCAACGTTATGGGAAGTGGTCGCACGTTATGTCTTTAATGCCCCAACTCAGTGGGCATTTGAAGTGGTAATGGTGTTGTGCGCTGCTACTTGGATGTTATCTGCTGGTTTTATCACGTTAAAACAACGTCATATTGGTATTACCGTTATACATAATATGGTATCTGCCCGAGCTAAATGGCGTTTAGATCTTTTTGCCATGATCGTTGGCATCATGGCGCTATTTTTGTTGTTGTCCGATGCCTCTTTGCGTGCCTATTTGGCTATTGATCATATTGAAAGAGCAGGGAGTGCCTTTAACTCACCTATGCCAATGGTGTTGAAAACATTATTGCTGTTGGGCGGTTTGCTCTATCTAGCACAATTGACCGTTAATTTATGGCGGCATGTGCAAAGTTCTTGGGCCAAAACCTTGGTTAAGTTAGTTGGCCTATTTATGGCACTTTATTTCATTAATGGGGCACTGGCTTATATTTCTGGGCCTGGTTCTATCTTTGATGCTACCAGTGGTTATTTCTCATCTATTGGCGCGGCGCTCGACCCAAGTCAGACGTTAAATATGCGTTCATACAGTCTTGGCGTTATTTCTCTGATCATGGTGGCAATGCTTATTTCACTGATGATGACTGGAATGCCATTAGGTATTGTGACGCTTATTGTTTCGGTGGTGATGGCGATTGCATTTTTCGGGCCGCGTGGTTTGTATTTGGTGTCTGCTAATACGGCTTCTTTACTGGATCATTACACTCTGATTGCCATTCCATTCTTTGTTCTGATGGCCTCCATTTTGGAAAAATCTGGTATAGCCGAAGACTTGTTTGATGCCATGTCTATTTTCGCCGGTAATTTGCGTGGTGGTGTTGCCGTTCAAACTGTGGTTGTTGCTGTCATTTTGGCCGCCATGTCGGGTGTGATGGGGGGCGAAATCGTAATGTTGGGGTTAGTCGCCTTACCGCAAATGTTACGTTTGGGCTATAACCGAAAAATGGCAATAGGGCTTATTTGTGCGGCTGGCGCTTTAGCTACCTTAATTCCACCTTCCATTATCATGATTGTTTATGGTTTGTCGGCGGAAGTAGGGATTGGTGATTTGTTTATGGCGGGGGCTATTCCCGGTGTCATGTTGGCTGTCTTTTACGCACTGTATGTTCTTGTTCGTGTACATATCAATCCTTCTATGGCACCAACGGCGAAGGAAGTTGCAGAACTAACAGGCGAAGAAAATAAGTTATCTAGAGCCCGATTAAATGCGGTTATGTTAAGTATTTTGCTTATTGGTAGCGTAATGGGGTCCATTTATGCCGGTGTTGCTTCTATTACCGAAGCGGCTGCTTTAGGTGCTCTTGGTGCCATGATTGTTTCTGCGGTTCGTCATGAATTTAAGTGGTCCATGCTAAAGGCTTCTTTGGTGGGTTCAATGTCGACGGTTGGCACCATTATCTGGTTAGTGCTTGGTTCGGTCTCCTTCGTTGGGATTTTTAACTTAATCGGCGGGGCAGAATTTATGCGCTCGTTGTTTATGAATCTAGGCTTGCCTGCCATTGGGGTGATTCTGGTAATGATGCTGATTTTGGTCATCCTTGGCACCTTTATGGAATGGATTGCGATTGTCTTAATTACCGTTCCTGTCTTTGCTCCTGTGGTGATGTCTTTGGCACCAGAGCTGGGGCTTACCGCTGATCAAGCGAAAGTATGGTTTGGTATTTTGTTCGTACTGAATATTCAGATTTATTTCTTATCACCGCCATTCGGGCCTGCTTGTTTTTGGCTTAAGTCGGTTGCTCCCAAAGATGTGACATTACAAGAAATATTTATGTCTGTTTTGCCTTTCATCGCGATTCAAATAGTAGGACTTATTTTGGTGATGGCTTTCCCTCAAATAGCCCTTTGGCTGCCTGAAACACTTGGAAGTTAATTAAGGAGAATTTTATGGTCGGTAAAGATGATCAGTCTGATGTAAATCGTTATGGCTTTGCTCCTTGGATTGCTGGTGGAGTCATGGCGGCTGCGTTAATCATTTGCATGTTTGCTTTGGCCGCAGGATTTGCCTAGCCCAAGTTAAACAACACTTTTCATATATAAATTACGCTTGTCTGCTGATTAAGAAATTAATCAGTACAGACAGCTTTTGTCAGGAGATTTTGTTATGTCACGTATTCAAGCTATCGAAATTACACCTATTGCCTTTCGTGATCCGCCATTACTGAATGTGTACGGCATTCATGAAGCGTGGGCATTACGTACCATCATTGAAATCAAAACAGAGAATGGTCTGTATGGTTTGGGTGAAAGTTATGGTGATGAGCAAACCATCAGCCAATTACAACAAGTTGCGCCTTACTTGGTTGATATGGATGTTTTTCAAATGAATCTGATTCGTCAGAAAATTGAACAAGTGATTACCTTGCCAGATCCTAAATCAGGATTAGAGATAGCGCCGGGCACATTAGGCGCCACAACCGTACCACGAATTTATTCGGCTTTTGAAGTGGCCTGCTTAGACCTAGTTGGCAAAATCACAGGCCGTCCTGTGTGTGATTTGCTGGGTGGGAAAGTGCGTGATTCCGTGTCCTACAGTGCTTACTTATTTTATAAGTACGAACGTCATGGGTTTACTAATGATCCGTGGGTAGATTCTTGGGGGGAAGCATTAACGCCAGCAGGAATCGTCAAGCAAGCTAAAAAAATGATTGATCAATATGGTTTTCAATCCATCAAATTAAAAGCGGGTGTATTTGAACCAGAACAAGAAATCGAAGCGTTACGAGCATTGCGAGAGGCTTTTCCAAGTCATCCTTTACGCATTGATCCAAATGGCGGTTGGACAGTTGAAACAACCAAAACGCTGTTAAAAGAGTTTGATGATGGACTATTGCAGTACTTGGAAGATCCTGCGCCCGGTAAAGAAGCGATGGGACAAGTGAGCGCTATCACCGACATCCCTCTAGCAACCAATATGTGTGTCATTGGCTTTTTTGATTTACCTAAAGCCATTGAGTTAGACGCAGTACAGGTCATTTTATCCGATCACCATTACTGGGGTGGTCTTAAAGCAACCCACGATCTTGCGCAAATTTGTAAAACATGGGGGATCGGTCTCTCCATGCACTCAAATTCTCATTTAGGCATCAGTCTTATGGCGATGACGCACGCCGCATCGGCAATCGAAAACCTGACATACGCATGTGACACCCATTATCCGTGGCAAGAAGAAGAAGTCATAAAGGGTGGCAAAATCCAATTTGAAAACGGTGCTGTTGTGGTGCCCGACAAACCGGGTTTGGGTGTTGAGCTGGACCGCGAAGCATTGGCAATACTCGCTGAAAACTACAAAAACTGTGGTATTAGAGCCCGTGATGATGTGAGTGAAATGCGCAAATATGAACCCGACTGGAAAGGTACAGTACCGCGTTTTTAGTAATCGATTTAACTAATGAGCATGGGTGTTAACCCGTCCAAACAAAATACAGCACCCTGCAGGGTAGTCTAAATAATATATAAGAGGGAATAAAATATGGCTTTTTCGGTTGAACAAATGAGAGCAGCACTGAGTGACGGACTATTGTCCTTTCCGGTAACCGATTTTGATGCGAATGGTAAATTCAATGCAGAGACATTTCGTATACGTCTAGAGTCTTTTATCGAGCATGGCGTATCGTCTATTTTTGTTGCTGGTGGAACAGGGGAATTTTTCTCTCTAGATGAAGATGATTATCGTCAAATTGTCGAATTATCGGTTGCCACAGTAAAAGGTCGCGTGCCAGTAATTGCTTCTGCGGGTCGCAGTGTGGCAGATGCTAAAAAGTATGTGGCGATTGCTGATGCGGCGGGTTGTGATGGTATTTTATTGATGCCTCCTTTCCTGACTGAGTGTCCAGAAGATGGGATTGTGGAATACGCTAGTCAAATCATGGCATCCAGCAAAACACATTTTATTTATTACAACCGTGGTAATGGCATTTTAACGGCTGAAAACGTAAAAGCATTGGCAACGGCGAATCCAAATATGGTGGCCCTAAAAGACGGTGTCGGCAACATTGCTGCATTAAACGACACCATCAAAACCGTAGGCGATCGTTTGGTTTATATTGGTGGTGTGCCAACGGCTGAAATCTTCGCCGAAGCCTATTTGTCTATTGGCGTAAATACCTACTCTTCTGCTGTGTTTAACTTTATGCCAGAACTGGCAAACAAGTTTTATAAAGCATTGCGTGCTGGTGATCAGGCTGTGGTGACGGCAATCATTAAAGACTTTTTTATTCCATTCTGTCGTTTGCGTGATCGCAAAAAAGGCTATGCCGTTAGCCTAATTAAAGCCGGCGCTACCTTGATGGGACGTAGTGCAGGCAAGGTTCGAGCGCCACTAACTATGCCTACAGCAAGCGAAATGGCAGAGTTAGAAGCGATCATCAAGAAAAACTCATGACAATTTAGAGTAGGTTGGGTTGAATAATTCAGCCTACTCATTTTTTGATAAGGCGGAGACTCGCGCTATGTTTACAACAATAAAAAAAATGCAGGTTATACCTGTTGCAGGTCACGATAGTTTTTTATTAAACCTAAGTGGTGGCCATGCGCCTTGGTTTATTCGTACCGTTGTCGTATTAGAAGATAACGATGGCAATATTGGCCTAGGTGAAGTGCCTGCTACCGATAAAATCATTTCCACTCTTGAAGAATGTCGAATGCTGGTAGAAGGTAAAAGCGTCGGCAAATGGAAAAGTATTATCAGTGATATTCGCAGTGCCACATCCGGTAAATCGGATGATGTACGTGGCAATCAAACTTTCGATCTAAGAACCGCTGTGCATGTTATTACCGCTATTGAATCTGCATTGTTAGACTTAGCGGGTCAGAATATGGGCTTGCCGGTAGTCGATTTATTAGGTCAGTATGGTAAGCAACGTAATGAAGTAGAGGCGCTAGGCTATTTATTCTTCTTGGGTGATCATCGCAAAACGAATTTGCCTTACCTGACCTACGATAATCCAGTCGATGAGTGGGATTTAGTACGCAGCCAAGAAGCCGTAACCCCAGAATCCATTGCCACATTAGCAAAAGCGGCTTATGCCCGTTATGGCTTTAAAGATTTCAAATTAAAAGGCGGCGTGTTAGATGGTCATCAAGAAGCAGAATGCATTGCCGCTCTGTATGAAGCCTTCCCTAATGCACGATTAACGCTGGATCCTAATGGTGCTTGGACACTAGACCAAGCAGTTGAATACCTTACGCCTATCAAACATATGTTGAGTTACGCGGAAGACCCTTGTGGCCAAGAAGGTGCTTGGTCTGGTCGTGAAACCATGTCTGAATTTAAACGTAGAACAGGTTTGAAAACCGCGACGAACATGATCGCCACAGACTGGAAACAGCTGAAAAACGCCGTTCGTCTTGATTCTGTTGATATTCCTTTAGCTGATTGTCATTTCTGGACAATGCAAGGGGCGGTTGCCGTTGGCGAGTTATGTCATGAATGGGGCATGACATGGGGTTCTCACAGTAATAACCATTTTGATATCTCCTTGGCGATGATGACCCATGTTGCTGCCGCCTGTCCCGGCGAAGTCACGGCGATTGATACCCACTGGATTTGGCAAGATGGTCAACGAATCACCAAAGAACCACTAAAAATACGCAATGGCAAAATTAGTGTTCCGACCAAACCGGGTTTAGGTATTGAGCTGGATAGGGAAAAACTGATGCAAGCCCATGAGCTTTATAAAACCTTGACTCTCGGGCAACGAGACGACAGCTTGGCAATGCAATTCCTCATACCGGGTTGGACCTTTGATCCAAAGAAGTCTGCGCTTGTTAGATAGTTTAAGAGGAATACTTTGGTATATAGGTCTAAATACCGCGCTATTCAGAATAATTTGTTAAAAGTGAACCCTGTTCACTTTTGTTTTTACGGCTTGCTTTTATTTTTTATAAAACTTAGGGGAAACATGGACACGAAAGAGCTTCTTAAAGGTACTTCATTGGTGGCCGGTAACGATATTACTGGTACTCAAAAAGCCATTTATGCAATTAATCCTGCGACAAACGAAACACTTGAACCAGCTTATCTCGGCGGTACTAAAGCTGATGTTGATCAAGCAGTTAGTGCTGCAAGGCGAGCTTTTGATGCGTATCGAGCCATCAGTACAGAAAAACGTGCCGCTTTCCTTGAATGTATTGCTGATGAGATTTTAGCGCTAGGTGATGTGCTAGTAGAGCGTGCTATGGCGGAATCTGGTTTGCCAAAAGCGCGTATCGAAGGTGAGCGTGGCCGTACTATGGGCCAATTACGTTTGTTCGCTGACGTTGTTCGTTTGGGCAAAGCTACGGATGCTCGCATTGATCCTGCTATGCCAGATCGTACGCCATTGCCTCGCTCTGATTTGCGTTTCCAAAAAATTGCCTTAGGCCCAGTTGCGGTCTTTGGTGCAAGTAACTTCCCATTAGCTTTCTCTGTTGCTGGTGGTGATACAGCGTCTGCATTGGCGGCAGGTTGTCCTGTTGTTGTAAAAGCACATTCAGCTCATCCTGGTACGTCTGAACTTGTTGGCCGCGCGATTACGGCAGCGGTTAAAAAATGCGGCCTGCCTGCTGGTGTGTTTTCTCTACTATATGGCTCTGGTCGTGAAATCGGCAGTGCTTTGGTTGAGCATCCTTCTATTAAAGCCGTCGGCTTTACTGGGTCTCGTAGTGGCGGCGTTGCGCTAATGAATATCGCGGCAAATCGTCCTGAGCCAATTCCTGTTTATGCAGAAATGAGCAGCATCAACCCAGTCTTTGTCATGCCTGAAAAGTTGTCCGCTGAAGCGCAAAGTGTGGCGAAAGGTTTTGTTGGTTCACTTACCATGGGCGCAGGTCAATTCTGTACAAACCCAGGCATGGTTGTGCTGTTGAAAGGCGAAGCGGCGGATAGCTTTAAAGCGACGGTTGCCAGCGAAGTGCAAGTATTGGGTACACAAACCATGCTAACACCTGGTATTTATCAAGCTTACTGTGAAGGTGTTGATAAACTGAATAAGAATTCAGCAGCGGCACTTTTGGCGAAAGGTAATGACAGAGATCAACCAAACCAGTGTTGCCCACATGTTTTTGCTACCAGTGCAAAAGCTTTCTTAGCTGACGCATCAATGGAAGACGAAGTATTTGGTTCAACGTCTTTGATTATCGAATGCGATACCTTGGATGAATACAAGGTGGTGGCTGAGCATTTAGAAGGTCAATTGACTGCAACTGTTCAAATGTCTGATGCGGATGTTGAAGCCGTTCGAGCTTTATTGCCAACTTTAGAACGTAAAGTGGGTCGTATCCTGTGTAATGGCTACCCAACTGGTGTAGAAGTTTGTCATTCTATGGTTCATGGCGGTCCTTTTCCTGCAACATCTGATAGCCGTTCAACGTCGGTAGGTAGCGCTGCAATTGATCGCTTCCTGCGCCCTGTTTGCTATCAAAATTTCCCTAGCTCATTGATCCCTGAGGCAATTCAAGATAAAAATCCCTTGAATATTCCTCAATTAGTGAATGGAAGGTTGGTATAAAATAGACTTTTAAATTTATAGATGGAGCACTCTATTAACCAAGGTGGTTTGAGAGTGTTTTTTTAGGGAGTCTATGTTTTTAGATACGCAAAGCGTGATTTTGCATGTCGCTGCACCTGTATTATTAATGATCGCAATGGGCGCTTTTCTGCGCCGAATTCAGTTAATAAATGACGATTTTATTCTGGTGAGTTCGCGATTTGTTTTTAAGGTTTCAATGCCTGTGCTGTTCTTCTTTGGCATGTTGGGTAACAACTTAAATGGGCTAATCAGTGTCAATTTAGCCGCCTACTTTATTGCGGCCATATTGTTAACCTTTTTAATGACTTGGTGGTTGGCAATAAAACTCAATATTCCCGAACGGCAACGAGGCGTTTTTGTGCAAATCGCTTTTCGTGGTAATTGTGGGGTTTTCAGTGTTGCGCTTGTGGTTAATATGTTTGGTCAAGAGGGGGTTGCGCTTGGTGGTGTGATGTCGGGCTTGAGTGTTCTGCTGTTTAATGTCTTGGCGGAAGTGATTTTAACGCGTTACAGCCATGGTAAATTACAACTGGTTCCTGTTTTAAAAAGTCTATTTAAGAATTCTTTGATACTTGGCATTGTGTTGGGTGTGCTAGCCAATCTTATTAGTTTGAAACTGCCCGCTTTTATTATGAAAACCGGTTTGTTAGTCGGTGGGTTATCTTTGCCTTTGGCATTGATTTGTATCGGTGGCTCGTTGGTGACCAGTGGTTTTACCTTACCTAAACACTTCTCTATGGCGATTCTAAGCAAGGTCGCCATCAGTCCAATGTTGTTTACCAGTTTGGCGTATGTGCTTGGCTTTAGTCAGAAAGAATTGCTGTTTTTGTTCGTTTTTCTCGCGGCGCCAACGGCGGCATCCGCGTATGTTACCGCTGTGGCAAAAGGGGACGATGGCAAATCAACGGCCAATGCCATTGCCACCACAACCTTGGTTTCTTCCGTTGTTATTGTGGTTTGCGCGCCTATTATTATTCGCGTAACGGGTGGTTAAACCAATAACCTACATAAAAAACGCGGTTTATCTTACAAGATGAACCGCGTTTTTTGTCGAACGGTTGGCTAAGTTGTCAGTACTACGCTGGTAATACTCCTAATTCAACTAAACGCTCATGTAGGTAGCTTTTCGCCGTGTGACGGGCTGACAAGACGACTTCAGGCTTTGGATGAAGGAACAAAGGCAAAGAAATACGTCCTTTGGTTTTGTCAGCCCCTTCTGGATTGATCACTCGGTGAGAGGTCGATGGGAAATACCCGCCAGAGGCTTCTTGTAACATGTCACCGATGTTGATGATTAAAGTGCCAAAATCACAAGGCACGTCCATCCAAGATCCGTCTTTGGCTTTTACCTGCAAGCCAGGTTCGTTTGCAGAAGGCAGAATGGTCAGTAAGTTGATGTCTTCATGTGCGCCGGCACGAATGGCTCCTAGCTCTTCATCACCTTTTAGTGGCGGGTAATGTAGAACTCGCAATAGTGTTTGTTGGCTGCCTTCTACCATGCTGGAAAGAGGCTGTGAGTAGTGCATCGCAACGTCCGCTGGGGAATGTTTTTCTACCCATCCAAGCAACTCTTCCGCCAAACTAATGGCTTCGCCATAGTATTGCTCTAGAAGTGGCTTTTGCTTTTCTGGACATTGTCCCCAAGGGTAGTAATGGAAGTATTCTTTTATGTCGCGCTTGGTGTGGCCTTTGGCTGTTTCCGCAGCCTTCGGCGAAAAATAACCATCTTGTGGACCAACATTATAGCGATAATCGTATTTGCTCTCGTCTGCGAAAAACGCTTCCCAATCTTTGTAAATGGCGCTAACCAATTCTTTTTTGATTGGGTGATTTTTAAGAACGCCAAACCCGGTTTCACGTAAAGATTTAACAAAGTCTTCAGCGGCGGTTGGGCTTGTGTAATCAACGGCTTTTAGTTGCATGATAATTTCCTGTCTTGTCGTATATATTATAAAGATGCGGCTTTCGTTGAATCGAAAGAGCAGTTAGGTTGTTAGGACAAAATTGGAAAACTACGATGACCAGCCGCTATGGAAGAAATAGCGCAAGTCGATGGTTTCAGCTTGATAGTGTTGAGTCCATGCTGACAAGCTCATCATATTTAGGCAGTCAAGCATCTCAGCACGAGCTGATGGTGTTTGAACGTTTTGCGATGATAGTGAGAGCACAACATGTCTCCTGAGTACGAAAATATGTAATTTAACCCTAGATTAAGGATTAAGCGTGTTAGTTTACTTCTAGAAATGTGAGTTTTGAAGGGATTCCGTAATAAATTGTATTTTGGGGTGGGTTAATTCTTTATATGCCTTATACTGAAATGGTCGGTTTATTTTTTACCGTCTTCTTTTGCTCTTCACTATGACTGTATTTCGTCTTATTAGACGAGTTTTTTTCTAAAGTTCAGGTACTTCTTAGGTTTAAGTTACAGGCGTGTTTTTTTGCGCTGTCATCAATTAAAGAGGGCTCATGACTATGAATGCATTTTTCGATTCGTTTAAAAATCACTTTTTAATTTCAATGCCACACCTAGACGACCCACATTTCGAACACACTGTTATTTATCTTTGTGAACACAGCAAAGAAGGTGCCATGGGTATTATTATTAATCGCCCCACAAACGTTGATTTTACCGAATTGGCTAATCACCTTGGAATTCAAATTGAAAGTCCGCAGTTAACCTCGGAGCCGATTTACAACGGTGGGCCAGTGGAAGCTGAGCGAGGTTTTATTTTACATACGACAGATAAAACGTGGAGTAATACTTTACCAGTGACAGATGAAGTTTCTCTATCTGCTTCTTTGGAAGCGTTGGAGGATATTGCTCGAGGCACAGGCCCAGAAGCATTTCGTATTACACTGGGGTGTGCTGGTTGGGATGCGGGGCAGCTTGAAACAGAAATTGCCAATAACGATTGGCTGGTATGTGAGGCAGATTTAGACGTATTATTCCACACACCAAGTGATATGCAATTTACCGCGGCGACACGCGTATTGGGAATTGATATGACAAGACTTTCACCGGATATAGGACATGGTTAATGACGGCGTCAAGCTCTACGGAAACGTTGGAAAGTGATCATAAGAAACCCAATACTGTTCATTCAGTATTGGGTTTTGATTTTGGTACAACGCGTATTGGCGTTGCAATCGGTCAGAATATAACAAGTACAGCACAACCGCTTGATCCACTGAAAGCTAAAGATGGCATTCCTAATTGGGATGAAATAACGCGTTTAGTGGCAGAGTGGAAGCCTGATGCCTTTGTTGTTGGGTTGCCATTGGATATGGATGGCTCAGAAAATGAGATGTGTCAACGAGCACGCAAATTTGCTAAGCGATTGCATGGACGTTTTAACCGTCCTTACCATATGATGGACGAGCGTTTATCTTCCTATGAAGCAAAAGGTCAAGTCATAGCGCGAGGAGGTAATCGTAATTTTAAAGAAAACTCGGTGGATGGCCTGGCCGCTCAAATGATTTTAGAGACTTGGTTTGCCCAATCTTACTAGGAGCTGTTTGCTGAACAGTGTTTTATAAAGAATATAATAGGGTTTAAGAAAATAATGAAGTTAGATTTAGAGCATTCTCTAGCATCCATGAAAGCGCAACTGGCGTCTTATTGCGAACAGAAAAATATTGAAGATGCCATCGTAGTGGGGATTCATAGTGGTGGTGTTTGGGTTGCTGAGCAATTGATGTCGGCTGTACCTACACAAGATCCCTTGGCAACCTTGGACATCACTTTCTATCGCGATGACTTTACCAAAGCAGGCTTGAACCCTAAGGTTAATCAAACTCTGCTGCCTGCGATTGAAGATCGTCACGTTATTTTGGTGGATGATGTGTTGATGTCTGGGCGAACGATACGTGCCGCAATGAATGAAGTTTTTGACTTTGGTCGACCTGCTAGCATTACCTTAGCGATTCTTTATGATCTTGGTCAGCATGAATTGCCTATCGCTGCAGATATAGTAGGAGAACGTTTAACTCTCAATTCTGATCAAAGGATTAAGTTAAGTGGGCCAAAACCTTTGTCAGTTTCAGTGATTGAGACTCGTTAATATGCATAACAAAGCTTTATTTTTTGTTAAACACATACGACAATTAGCCTATGAGTAGAATTGACGATGTGATGGTTAAAAGTATCAGATCTCACCAAGAACAAATGGTGGGACAATCGTTTAGTGTTATTAATGCCCGGTTGCAGGTTTTCTGTACCGGGCATTTTCCTATCTAGGGTAAACGCCGTTATTTACCAAGGTCGTATTGACTCTAGACTAACTATTTTAAATAGAGAAAGACGATACCGTCTTTGCAGTTTGAGGAAAGCAAACCATGATGCGATCCGAACCTCGGGCATTACAATTAAATGAACACGGGCAGCTTAAGCATTTTTTAACCTTGGATGGGTTAGATAAAACCATTTTGACGGAAATTCTTGATCGAGCAGATTCTTTTCTCTCAATGGGGGAGCAGTCTGTAAAAAAAGTGCCTCTTCTACGAGGTAGAACGGTGGTTAATCTATTTTTCGAAAACTCCACACGCACACGAACCACATTTGAGCTCGCTGCAAAGCGCTTGTCTGCTGATGTTATTAATTTAAATATTGAAACGTCGGCGACGTCGAAAGGCGAGTCGTTACTCGATACCCTGAAGAATCTAGAGGCGATGCAAAGTGATATGTTTGTAGTTCGTCATTCAGACAGTGGCGCAGCACATTTTATCGCGGAACATTGCACGCCGAATGTCGCTATCATCAATGCAGGTGATGGTCGTCATGCTCATCCAACTCAAGCCATGCTGGACATGCTGACCATTCGTCGTCATAAAGGCCGCTTTGAAGGTCTTAAGGTAGCGATTGTGGGGGATATCCTGCATTCACGTGTGGCTCGCTCACAACTTCAAGCGTTAACGACTCTAGGGGTTAGTGAGGTCCGCTTAGTTGGGCCAAAGACGTTAGTGCCGAGCTTTTTCGAAGAAATGGGAGCAACCATCTGTCATGACTTAGAAGCTGGCTTAAAAGACGTTGATGTCGTGGTGATGTTGCGTTTACAGAAAGAGCGTATGAAAGGTGCTTTGCTGCCAAGTGAGAGTGAGTTTTATCGCTTGTATGGCTTGACCGAAGAAACCCTTGCTTGGGCTAAGCCTGATGCGATTGTTATGCACCCGGGACCTATTAACCGTGGGGTAGAAATTTCCTCTGAAGTTGCTGATGGTGATCATTCCGTCATTTTGAACCAAGTCACCAATGGCATTGCAGTGCGTATGGCGGTGATGTCTATGGCAATGAGTGGTCAGTTACAACGTGATGATATGCCAGTAGCGAGGGGAGAAAAATAAAATGAAATTACGTATTCAAAATGGTCGTTTGATCGATCCGAGCCAAGACATTGATGCTGTCACTGATTTGTTTATTGATAACCAGAAAATCGTTGCGATTGGTGAAGCGCCAGAAGGCTTTGAGAATGCTGACATTGTTGATGCTTCTGGCCAGTGGATTTTGCCAGGACTGGTAGATCTTGCGGTTTCTCTTCGTGAACCCGGTATGACGCAGAAAGGTAACATCGCGACTGAAGGTCGAGCGGCTGTGTCTGGTGGTGTCACAACTCTAGTCTGTCCTCCTAATACACGCCCAATTGTTGATACGCCTGCGGTAGCTGCTCTTATTCAAGATAAAGCCGATGAGGCGGGCATGGCGAATGTCTTTCCTATTGGCGCGTTGACTCAAGGGCTTGAAGGTGAACAATTAAGCAACATGGTAGCTTTGACAGAAGCGGGGTGTGTAGCTGTATCTAATCATCGACATCCCATGGCGAATACGAAAGTCTTGTCTCGTGCACTGGAATATGCTGCAACACACGATCTATTAGTGGTTTTCCACCCGGATGAGTCAAGTCTTTCTGAAGGGGGCTGTGCTCATGAGGGCTTGATGTCAACTATGCATGGTTTGGCGGGGATTCCTGAAGAAGCGGAAACCATTGCTCTGATGCGTGATTTGCTGTTGGTTGAAAAAACCGGAGTACGGGCTCACTTTGCTCGCTTATCTTGTGCAAAGTCAGTAGAGATGATCGCTGATGCTAAAGCATCAGGCTTAGATGTGACCGCAGATGTAGCGATTCATAATTTACTGCTGACTGATCAGCTTCTGAGTCGATTTGATGGTCATTATCATGTTTTGCCTCCATTGCGCAGCGATGAAGATCGTTTGACTCTGATCGAAGGCATTAAAGCGGGTGTGATCTCGGCAATTTGCTCAGATCATCAACCTCATGAAAAAATGGCAAAAATTGCGCCTTTTGCTGCAACCGAGCCAGGTATGGCAAACATTGAAATTTTATTACCTTTGTCGATGCAATTGATGGATGAAGGTGATTTGGACTTTTCTACAGTGTTGACATGCCTAACGTCTGGTCCAGCGGCTTGCTTTGGATTGGAGGCCGGTTCGTTATCGGTGGGGAGTTTTGCTGATTTTATTATGTTTGATAGCACGGTTCGTTGGGCTTGGAGCTATGAAACACGCAAAACCAAAGGTCATAATTCTCCTTACTTTGGGGAAGAGTTTATTGGTCGAGTAATGTCGACTTATATTTCAGGACAACGTGTCTATCAGGCTGTCTGAGCCTATTTAGTAAGACTAAGTTGGTTTTTTCGCAATCTTGGTCTTACTATTCCTTTACTTTTTGTATTCGACCGTTAATCTAGTTTGAATCACAAATCATTATGGTTTCAATAGTTTTATGTCAATCGACTCGTCAAATACATTGCTCAAGGAGCAGCAGGTCCTCCGATCTCGTGTTGCCTCTCTTGAAAAAGAGCGAGACTTCGTGAAAAACCTCTATAGTGATATGCCACAAATATTACTGGCGATATCGAAGGGAGCTTTGTTAAGCACCTTATTGAACCGTTTTAAAAGTAAGTTGCAGTCTCAACTGTCTAATGCATATTGCCTGTTTGTTGTCTGTGATAAAGACTGTTTGCAGTGGCGCTTACAATACACAGACTCCATCAATGACTGTTTATTAAATTCTAAAGGGCAATTGGCTTTAGTGCCTCAAGCAATGGTAACGTTCGCTGCAAGCCCTTCTTGCCCTAAACGCCATGATATCGATATTCAAAATGTTTCTAGCTGGAAGCTTTGGCAGCCATTTTTACGTGAGCATGCTTTTTCTGATGTTTCTATGGTTAGTGTGTCCGATGGTCGTGGTTCTATTTATCTTATGTTGTCATTTCAGCGTGAAGAAAACCGTATCGAAGGCGAACTAATGGAGCTTGCTTTAGATACTTACGCGTCTTGGTTAGGGTCTGTTTTTGAACGAGAAAAAGCAGACCAAATATTATTAGAAGATAGTCACCGTGACCCAGCAACGGGCTTATTACGACGTTATAGTTTTGAAAATAGCTTTGGTATTGTTTTAAAAGATTCTCGTCGCCACTTTCAGAGAGCCGCTTTGCTTTCAATTAAACTGCTTTCAAACGCTAAAATTGTAATAGATGAGTTGAAATGGTTGGCCGATTTAATGCGTGAAACCGTTCGAGATAATGATTTGATTGCTCATTATGATGAACGAGAGCTTGTCATGGGGATTCGTATTCAACACCTTGAAGATGCTGAAGTGGTTGCGAGTAAATTATTAAAATCATTAAGCTCATCAACACTTTCTAAAAACAGATTAATTAGTGATGGCTTGTCTATTGGTATCGCCTTTTATCCTGAGCACGCCACTCTTGAGGCGTTACATCAGGCTGCTTCTTTTGCTGCGAGTTCATTGAAAAATACACCAGGATTTCGTATTGAATTCCATGGTGAATGTTATGAATCAAGTGAAGATTTCTATTCTTTGTAGGTCCTGCTTAGTTTTTTTGCCCTAGTATAATAATGATATGATGCGCTTGATTAGCGTTTTTTGGATATTTGTAAATAGTGATAACAGGGCTAGCTTGTTATACCTCTATATAAAGGAGCTGGTTGCGAAATGGCAATAGAAGTCGAAAATATTGAAGCGAAAGAAATTCAAGCGAATTTAGTCCGAGTATCTCAGCAAATTGATCATCTTGCTCAACAGTATCAACGAGAGTCTGGCAGTGTACGATTACTGGCAGTCAGCAAAACCAAGCCGTTATCAGCATTAGAGGCCGCTTACCATGCTGGACAGAGAGCATTTGGTGAAAATTATGTACAAGAAGCAGTGGATAAATATCATGCTTTAACACATTTGTCGGATGTTGAATGGCATTTCATTGGTCCTATTCAATCTAATAAGTCTCGTCTTATTGCCGAAACTATGCATTGGGTACATTCAATCGATCGCGAAAAAATAGCCCGTCGTTTGAGCGAACAGCGCCCGACTGAATTGCCACCGTTAAATGTTTGTATTCAAGTGAATATTAGCGGCGAAGATACGAAAGCCGGAGTAACCTTGTCTGAATTAAATGATATGGTCGCGCTGGTAGCAGAATTACCCAACTTACGTCTTCGCGGGTTAATGGCTATTCCCGCACCACAGCAAAGCCATGAAGCTCAATGTGCGGTTTATCAACCTTTAGCTCAAGCCTTTGTTGAATTATCCAAATCCGATAGCATGATAGATACCTTATCGATTGGTATGTCGGGAGATCTGCCAGCCGCTATTCAGGCTGGTAGTACCATGGTTCGTGTTGGAACGGCGATTTTTGGTGAACGAGATTACTCAGGTAGAGCATAGTGGGAAAGCTTTTTGGGCCCCCAAATTTGAAGAAGCGGCAGAAATATTGTCAGCTTAAATAATGAAAGAATAGGATATAACAATGACGCTAAATATTGCCTTCATTGGCGTGGGAAATATGGCAAGAGCGATTTTTAGTGGCATGATCGCCAGTGGCTATCCCTTAAAAAACATCATTGGTACATCAAGAACGCCAGAAAAACGTGATTATTATCATGAGCAATATGGTATTTCTATGTTGGCGGATAATGATGAAGCGATTAAACAGGCTGATGTCGTGGTGCTTTGCGTTAAACCGGCGCAAATGCAAGCAGTAGTCGAGGATTTTTCCTCTAAAGTACTTGAGGATCAATTATTTATTTCGGTGGCAGCTGGTATAGAATTGGGTTCATTAGCGCACTGGCTAGGAAAGCCTGTTGCTGTTGTCCGCTGTATGCCAAATACGCCTTCGCAAATTGGCGCAGGTATGACGGGATTGATTGCCAATGAACACACTACTAATGAGCAAAAAAGCTGGGTAAGCGAGTTATTTTCTAGTATTGGTAACTCGGTTTGGGTTGAAAATGAAGAGCATATGCATACTGTAACCAGCTTATCAGGTAGTGCGCCAGCGTATTTCTTTCGCTTTCTTGAAGCTATGGTTAAAAATGCCCAAGAGCAAGGTTTGGATGAGAAAGCCAGTCGAGAATTGGCGAGTCATGCTATGTTGGGAGCGGCCAAAATGGTTATTGAATTGGAAGATCCTATTGAGCAGTTACGCAAAAATATTACCTCACCAAAAGGAACAACCGAACAAGCTTTGTTGTCCTTTGAAGCGGCCAACATTGATAAAATAGTCGCAGATGCAATGATGGCCTGCGTTAACCGATCAAAAGAAATGGCGGCAGACTTTGCTGCTAAAAAAGACTAATTAAGGACATAGATACCATGTATTCCGATCCATTTGTCATGCTCGTAAAGGTTATCTGTAACCTGTATTTATTTATCGTGCTGTTGCGTTTGGTGCTTCAACTAACGCGAGCCGATTTTTATAACCCAATCAGCCAAGGTATAGTGAAGGCGACGAGTCCAATTATTTTGCCATTGCGAAAAGTGATTCCAGCGATTGGTCGATTAGACACAGCGTCACTTATTTTGGCGTTTGGCGTGCAATTGGCCACTGTATTTTTAGTTGTATTGATTAAAGGTGTCGCAATTTCACCGACCAGCTACGCCATTTATACTGTGGCTGGGACCATGTATCACTTATTGGATTTGTATTTTTGGGCGATGCTTATTTCGGTTATTCTTAGTTGGGTCGCCCCGACCGCTAATCACCCTGGCGCTATGTTAGTTTGGCAAATCACAGCGCCTCTGTATCGGGCTTGTCAACGAGTGATTCCGCCTTTAGGTGGTTTAGATATCTCTCCAATATTTATCTTTTTGGCGATTACTTTTTTGAAGCAATTCTTAGCGCCATACAGTATTTAATATCATATATAGGCTGGAGTTGAAGCGAGATCATTCTTGCTTCAACTCGGTGAATTGAGAACGAAGGCGTATTCCTATATGATGCCTCACCTAAACGGGAATTAGCGCAGACAAAATGTTAGCTAACAGACTCGTTCTCCCTATTAATTTTTTGGATGAAAGCTATGAGTACGATTGCGGTTTATCCGGGGACATTTGACCCTATTACTAACGGCCATACGGATTTGGTTGAACGCGCGTCAAAACTATTTGAAAAAGTTATCGTAGCTGTTGCTGCGAGCCCTAAAAAGCGTCCGGCATTGTCCCATGAGATGCGAATCTCATTATCAAAAAAAGTGTTGGGTCATTTGCCGAATGTGGAAGTCGTCGGTTTTGATAACTTGCTAACCGAGTTTACTCGTTCCGTAAATGGTAAAGTGGTGATTCGTGGCTTGCGTGCTGTTTCTGACTTTGAGTATGAATTCCAGTTAGCCAATATGAATCGTGCGATAGCGCCAGATGTAGAAAGCATCTTTTTGACGCCTTCTGAAAAGCACTCTTATATTTCATCAACTTTGGTTCGTGAAATTGCATCCTTAAATGGCGATTTTGGTCAGTTTGTTAATCCAGAAGTAAAACGTATTTTGCAAGAGCATTATAAAACCGTTTAGTTTCTGTTTTTTTAGTCACGCTGCTGAGCACCTGTGAAAATTGGGTAGCGTTTTTAGGAGAGAAAAATGTCTCTTATTATTACTGATGAATGCATCAACTGTGATGTATGTGAGCCTGAGTGTCCTAATGAGGCCATTTCTCAGGGCGAAGAAATTTATGTGATTGATCCATCTAAGTGTACTGAATGTGTGGGGCATTTCGATGAACCTCAATGTCAGCAAGTCTGTCCTGTTGACTGCATTCCTTTGGATCCTAATCACAAAGAAACAGAAGAGCAGTTGATGGAAAAATATCTAACGCTCACAGGTCAACTATAACCAATAGGTAGTTCCTACTATCGATACCAATAGTTATATTTTTTTAGCTGGAATACTGTTTTTATTCAGTATTCTGGCCACCTCCTTTACTCTTCGTGTCGGCTTACCTTTATTACTGGTGTTTCTCGGGATGGGAATGTTAGCCGGTGAAGAGGGATTGGGTCGGTTAAATTTTGACAGCCCTAATCTTGCCTTTTTTGTTGGTAATCTTGCTTTAGCCATTATTCTTTTGGATGGCGGTATGCAAACGAAGACCAGTACTTTCCGTGTCGCTCTCTGGCCATCTTTATCATTAGCCACTTTGGGGGTGATGATCACCACAGCTTCTGTAGGTGCGTTTGCCGCTTGGTTGTTAGACGTTAAGCTTATTTATGGATTGTTGCTTGGTGCTATCGTGGGTTCGACAGACGCTGCTGCGGTATTTAGTTTACTGCGTAATAGCGGTGTGAAACTTAACGAGCGTGTAGGCGGTACTTTAGAAATAGAGTCTGGTGCCAATGACCCCATGGCCATTTTGTTGGTGGTGATGTTAACAGGGCTATTACAAAGTGCTGAGTCATTGAGTATTTGGGCTTTTCTAGGGCAAATGATTCAACAGTTTGCGGTCGGCGGTGTATTAGGTCTGATTGGTGGTAAGTTACTGCTTCTCGTTTTGCGTCGGGTACCTTTAATCGAAGGCCTGTACGCGTTATTAATTATCTCCTTCGGATTAGCTGTGTTTTCTGGTGTCAATATCATTGGTGGTAGCGGCTTTCTTGCGGTTTACCTGGTTGGTTTGACAGTAGGAAATGGACGTATAAAGCAGCAAGAGTCGATCTCTCAAGTCATGGATGGGTTAGCTTGGTTAGCGCAAGCCGGTATGTTCTTATTGCTCGGTTTGCTGGTCACCCCTTCAAGCTTGTTAACACATGGTTGGCAGGCGGTCGTTATTGCAATTTTCTTAATTTTTGTCGCTCGACCCGTGGCGGTATTGGTATGTCTATTGCCTTTCGATTTTCGTTTTCCTGAGCGTATTTATATTAGTTGGGTTGGCTTACGTGGTGCCGTACCGATTGTATTAGCCTTGTATCCTGTGATCGCAGGGCTTTCTAATTCAGAGTTATTGTTCGAGATTACCTTTACCGTGGTGCTGATCTCTTTGTTATTACAGGGTTCTACGGTTCCTCACGTGGCAAGGTGGCTAAATATCGTCGTTCCGCCAGCGCCAGCACCCACAACGCGTTTTTCTCTTATTAATGATGAGGATGCAAATCACACCTTAGAATTGTACGAATTTTTAGTTCAAACCGAAGGTGTCCGTATTCCCGCTGCGATTGTACAAAATGTTCCGAGCACTACGGTATCGACTCCCCAACTTGTCTCTCTGGTTCGAGATCAAAAGCCGATCGTAGTCAATGCAGATACGGAGTTGAAATCGGGCGATAGGATATGGATGTTGTTGCATCCTGGCGATGTAAATGATGTCGCACAGATTTTCTCTCATAAAGCGTCAGCGTCTTTCTTATTACAGAATTTCTTTGGTGAGTTTTCGATTCGTGGCGATGCGTCTTTAATCGATCTTGCGAAAGTGTACGGTGTGTCGCTTGAGGGAATTGAAGAGGCACAGACAGCGGCAGATTTGTTACAGCGTCAGCTTGGTAAGAACCTTGTTGTGGGTGACCGAGTGCGATTTGGTAATATCCGCCTGACAATAAGACAGATGGACGGCAATCATATCGAAATGATTGGGCTTAAGCTGCAAGATAAGCAAGTTTAAGCCCATATTATCATTCACTAAAGAACTGACTGATTTCAGCTAATGGTGGGATAACTTGATCATCGTTAATAAGAACAATTAGCCCTTGTGCCTCAATGGTGGAATAGGTTTGAGGATGAGTAATGATGGCACCATACTTATTCACATATCCCAGTGCCGTACCCACATTTTTTTGAATCAAGGTCGTAACGACTTTGGCCCAAGTCACACCAGTTATTTCCACATCAAGGCGAATCGTATGATCACCTTGGTGGCGAAACAAATCTTCCAACACTTGCTCTGTACCCGGAGCAATCAAAGACCTCACTAGCATTTCAGGATAAGCTCTCACTGGGCGTATAACGGCATTTGCACCAACCGCTCTGAAGCGTGGCCGATTTGTATCATTAACCGCTTCCGCCATGACGAATGCCGACGTATTTAAAGCTTGGATTCTATGCAAGGCATCAAAGGTTAAGCTATCAGAATGGCTGTCTTGAGGGTCTTGGCAAAGCACAACAATGTATTTTGCTTTGTGTGTTCCTGCTGACTCCAGCATGCCGTCTTCTAATGCATCACCAGTGTGATGAACCACTCCTTGTGACCTAAGATCGAGAGGTAACCCCTCAGGAAAGGCCTTGGTTAAAATCTGAATTGGAATATCCACTAATTCAGGTGTTTGGCTGATCTGATTAATCAGCAGACCTAAATATCGTTCTGCATCGTATTTTGGGGTGTTAATGATCAATATATGGTTTTGCATTTCGTCCCATCTCATACGGCCTTTGATGCGCATTTCTTTGCGCATTAGCCTGATTTCAACATAGTCACTGGCGATTTGTGCGAGTAAGGTAATTCCCATTCCATAAATTAAGATAATGGTTGAAAATTGTCCCCAAAAAGTGGCCGCAGAAATATCACCATAGCCTGTAGTGCTGGCTGATGTCATCGTTAGCCAGAAGGCTTGCCACCAATTTAAGTCTTCAAAAAACACCATTGCCAAGCTATGCAGAGCAATAACACCCGCCAATAAAACAAGGCGTTTTTTTAAATCACCGGTTTCATGAAGGTGCACTTTTTTACGAAATTGCCGGCGGTTATTTTTTTTCTTTAAAAGTAGTGAAAGAGAATTCATCGTACCTCAGTTCATTATTCGCTGTCTGCAGGCATGGCGTAACCTAGCTGACGCCAAGATTCGTATACCATGACAGCAACGGTGTTAGACAGATTCAAGCTACGAGAATTCGCCTGCATCGGCAAACGTAAGCGCTGGGCTGGTGGCAAAGCGTCAATGAATTCAGCAGGCAAACCGCGAGTTTCTGGACCAAACACCAAGACGTCATTTTCAGCAAATTGCGCTTCGCTATGAGTGTGACTGCCTTTGGTTGTTAATGCGTAAACAGTGCCTATCTCGTTTTGATCAACAAATGCCTGAAAATCTGGATAACGCTTTAAACGTGTAAACTCATGATAATCCAGTCCCGCTCGGCGTAATTTTTTATCCTCCAGTTCAAAGCCAAGTGGCTCGATCAAATGAAGGTGGTAGCCTGTATTGGCACACAGTCGAATAACATTGCCCGTATTAGGCGGAATCTCTGGTTGGTAAAGTACAATATGAAGCATTGGTTTATCTCCTTGATATAGGAAGATAATACCAGACGAGCAGAAGAAACTAAGTTTTTAATTTTTTTTCAAAAAAACTATTGACCCTAATAAAGGTTTCTCTATAATACGCCCCACTTGCCCAGATAGCTCAGTCGGTAGAGCAGAGGATTGAAAATCCTCGTGTCGGCGGTTCGATTCCGTCTCTGGGCACCATGATTAAAAAGAAAGCCTGCTATTTTTAGCAGGCTTTTTTTTGGTCGAAATGGCACGCACTTCCACACAGTCATTTTTCTATTTGCCCAGATAGCTCAGTCGGTAGAGCAGAGGATTGAAAATCCTCGTGTCGGCGGTTCGATTCCGTCTCTGGGCACCATTTATAGTATTTTCCAGATTTCTTTCAAATCCTCTAATCGCTGTTACTTTATATATCTCACACTAACCTTCAAAAGTAGTGAATTCCTTTTCTTGGTGACACCGGAAACCAAATATGAAGTTGAGCAGCTGAAAAAGGGGTTGTATAACTTGATACCACGAGCAAATGAGTTTTTGATCCCGAAAATCAATACATTGTTCAAACCTGTCTGCAATGTGTTGAGCAACTAAAGAAGGTATTACGAGTGGATACTGATTTTGACATCAACCTTATGCACTTGAGTCGTTCGTTTAGACCCTAAATTTACTCATTCGGGCTTTGTTTAACTTGCTAGTGCTTGATATCTTCTCGAGAGTTTCACGAACTTTTTGGGCCAACTTCTCGTTGCTATTAGAAAGTAATAAAAAGACACGAATATAATCCGTTAATTCTTCACCTCTAAATCCCATAAACAGGTCATACATTTCGTCGACTGTAAGCTGGGCTAATATCTCTGCTTCCGAAGTGTTGTATGACCGAGTGCCTCGCCTCAATTCCAATATCTCGTGTACGGTCGGTTCTGGCTTTAATTCTAAATATGCTTCACGTAACTTGCTAACAAAATTTTGGTCTTTCACTTCAAACGATAAACTATCAACATTAAGTTTTTCAGGGTTTTCACGATTTGATTCAATGAATAGCTCAATCAACTCGTCAGCTTTTTCTTCATACCCAATCTCTCTCAATATCTGCAGTCCACCACCTAATTGAGAGGCTGAGGCACTAGCAGCTATATCTCGNATGCCGTCTTCAAAAGCTAAAGCAATGTCCGCTTCATTGTTGCTAAAGGAATCGTGAAAAAGATTCCATGCATGATCCCATTTCTCACTAGCCCGCCCAATTTCTGCTTCTCGTTGCTTTTGAACACAAAGAGGGAGTAGTTTGTCTGCATCAAGAAAGCCTTGCTCTATACCGCGAGCAACAGCTAAATCTATCTCATCAGAGCTTCCATAACCATATTGATTCAAAGTCGAATTCCAATGGTCTGTGATTTTTTTGGTCCAACCTAATTCATTGTTCTCTTTTCGGTACCCGTGTCTATTTACAAATGCAAACTCTGGGATACGCTCTTTATCTGCTCCATGGCAGTAGTAGCACCAACTGAGCACTATAGTTGAGTGTATGACTTGTTTTTTGATGCTTTCATCAAAGTCATCCACGTGTGTCAAAAATTCATTTGTATGTGTGACTATCTTTTTTATGACTCGCTTGTTTTTGATGTCCAAATCAATACAGCGATCACGGATGAAGTCTCTGAACTCGAAGTTATCTGCAAACATTATGTCAAAACACTGGTCTGCTGTTGGCTCGAAATGAAGTTGCCTATCTACGATTTTTTCTTTGTACTTTTTGTAGTCTTCGAAGGTCTCGTCACCAGCATCCTCATTAAGTAACAATACAATCTTGCAACCCTTTTGCTCCTTAAAGAATGAAACCAACCCCATTAAGTCTTTGATGGTGATTCCCTTGCTATGACGCTCTAAATCATCAAAGCAAATGATGGTCTTGCTCATGGCTAGTTGAGAAACTGAGCTAATAATGCTGCTAGTTCCTCCAACATACTGACCGATAAAAGGTATTTTTGTATTTCCCATTAAGCTCATAAATTTTTTTGAGTAGCTTTTGATGTTAGATGCGTCACCAATTTTTTGGGTATCAATGGCATTTAGAAATGTCATTTGTTTTAATTCGGCAATAGAGTTAATACCAAACAGAGAAACGTAGGAGTATGACTTCAATTTGCATTCATCTTTGAGTGCTCTGATGTTTTCCTCCCAACTGTAAGTTTTACCCACCCCCCAACTGCCTTTGATGGCGAGCACTTCGGGATTATCGGTGGAAAGAAATTTCCTAATTTGCTCTTTAACTAAATCAACTGACATGTCTACAAAGTCCTTATTGAATAGAGTGATCTGAAACAGATGTTGATACTATGCTCTGGAACTGCTTTTTGGCCATTATTTTTGTGATTAGTTTGTCGAGCGTTCTTCCCTCTTAGACAATTGAAACAAAACCTGTGTCATTAAATGTGGGCTTTTTATGTCTGATTCATTAAAGTCATCCACTAACACTTGGCTAAATTCTGAGCTGTCGGCATTTCAAACTTATCAAAAATATTATTCATATGTCCTCATTGATATTTAACTCTATACCTTCCAAACAGACCATAAGTTCGTAGTCTGCTTTCCCCCAACAGATTGCTATTTATTACATATCGTAACCAATATTAGATCTTCAAAATTCGTGTTTTTAGCTATGCTTAGACTATCTTTGATGGAGCAAGTGGATATGATGAAAGTGATGTCGATAGTGGTCTTAACGGCGGTAGGGTATTTTGTCCTTGGCGTTGTGGGTCTGGCTGTTGCTATTTCACCTGGATATTCGACGATTATTTGGCCCGCTTCAGGTTTTGCAGTGGCTGTGTCTATTTTTTTCCCTAAGTACGCGCCGTTTGGAATTTTTATAGGTTCTTTATTAGTAAACGTAGGGGCAACTTGGTTTAATAATCATATTCTTGCTTGGTCTCTTCCTGCTCTGATCGCATTCGGATCAACGCTGCAGTCTTTTGTTGGCGGCTATTTGGTGCGTCGCTTTGTTGGTTTGCCTTTCCATTTTCATCGCACTAGTTTGGTGGTGCGATTCCTTTTTTTAGCGGGCGTTTTATCGACCTTGATCGGTGCGAGTGTGGGTTCCACCGCATTGTTTTCGTTTGGCGTCATTGACCGAGAAGATTTTATTACTAATTGGTTGGTTTGGTGGGGCGGCGATATGATCGGCGTACTCGTTGTGGTGCCTTGGCTAGCGGTGTGCTTCCCCAAATATTTTGGTAATAAATTTGATCATCCACTTCGTCTGCTGGGAGGTCTTTTAACGGTATTAACTATTACGATTGTGCTGTCGTGGGGCAGTAGCTATTCCGAATGGAATAAACAATCGAAAGAATTTCGTTCTAATGCCGAGTTACTCGCTGTGTTACTCAATAATCGAATTAAGAACAGTGTGGATATGTTGCACAGTTTTGTTGGTTTGATAAATGGCAGCGAACAAATTGAAGCTGAGGAGTTTGAACTGTTTGCTGATAGTGTCATGCGAAGAGACGATTCAATTCTTGGGGTGTCGCTAAATTTTGCTGTGGCTGGAAAAGACATTTCTCGTTTTGAGCAGAAGGTTCAAGAAAGTTATCCAGACATTCCTTTTCATGTGAAAGAAAGAAACAGTGAAGGAAAGCTTCAGCCTGTTACTCCCAGAGAACGGCATATTGTTGTCACTTATATTCATCCATTAAAGACGAATCAGGCGGCATTAGGTTACGACGTCTATTCCCAGGCAGATCGCCGCTTTGCTCTAGATAATGCAATTTCACTTGGTGAGTCTTACCCTACATCACCCATTAAGTTGGTGCAGAATGCCAATGGTATTTTACTGTTTTTGCCTTTTTATGATCGACAAACTGATGACTTTTTAGGAGTGGCTACGGCCGTTATTAAACTAGATGTCTTAACGGAAACCATTGTAAAGCAAGGGGTGTTGCCAAATACCGAGCTTTACTTAGTGGATTATTATACTGATGACGCTAAGCCACTTATTGTCACAAAAAGCGAGTCGGCAAATTTGACCGTAGAAGAATTAGCTTCTCGATATTTTAATGGTGAGTTTAATCATGCGGCGAATTTTGTCATTAGTGTGGGTGGCAAAACGTGGCAGTTGTATCAAGTCAGTGACAACTACTTTTTTAAACAGCCTTGGATTGTGAAATTCGTTTTGGCCTGCGGATTTTTGTTTACAGGTTTATTTGGCTGGTTTTTATTGATCGTCAGCAGTCATACCGCAGAAATTGAAAATCGAGTACGGTTAAGAACACGCGATTTACAGCTAGCAAACGAACATTTGAAAGCGTCTGAACTAGAGCAGAGTAAAGCTAAGGAGCAGGCGGAGAATGCTAATCGGGCTAAAAGTGAATTTTTGGCGAATATGAGTCATGAGATTCGTACGCCTTTGAACGGTGTCATTGGCTGTTTAACTTTGTTGATGAATACGAAGCTACAGTCTGATCAGGCTAATTTAGCTAAGGTTTCTCGGCAGAGTGCGGAATCCTTATTGGAAATTATTAATGACATTTTAGATCTGTCTAAGATTGAGATGGGGTCACTTTCATTAGACAAACAAGAATTTGAACTGCGAGCCTTAATTGAAGAAGTGACCAATATCTTTGTTTTGAGGGCGGAAGAAAAAGGCATAGTGCTCAATTCGCCTTCTATGCCGATTCCTAATCTTGTGTTATTTGGCGATCGATTGCGCATCAAGCAGGTTTTGGTCAATTTGATGGGGAATGCAGTGAAATTCACCCAAGAAGGTGAGGTGAAATTAAGACTCTCTATTTATCCTTTAGCGGATGACGATATTGTATTGAATGTGTCGATTGATGATTCTGGTATTGGCATTCCTCAGGCGAGTCAGGTGCATTTATTCCAGCGTTTCAAACAGGCTGACGGTTCGACAACGCGTAAGTTTGGTGGAACTGGCTTAGGGTTGGCAATCAGTAAAGAAATCATCCAAGCCATGGAGGGTGAAATCGGCGTTGAATCAGTAGAAGGTCAGGGCTCGTCTTTTTGGTTCCGAATTCCTCTTACAATGAAGTCGACTTTGGACTCAACTGAATCTGCTAATAAGTCAGTTTTGCAGAATATTAGAGTGACGTTGATTTATGCAAATAAAACAGGTCGTGAGTATGTTGCTGCATTGCTGGATTCCCAAGCCGTCAATTACAATGTTTATGACAGTATTGCCAGTGCTCTCGCTGATAAGGAATGGCTAGGCAATACAATATTACTGGATTCTGATGTGTTAACAATGTCTGCTGAGGTTGATGAGTTAAATGCATTTTGCCAGCAAAACGGCGTTAAACGTGTGTTAGTGCAAGGGCGGTCAAGTATGGATTTTGATAAGGTGCAGTATGATGCGGCTTTAACAAAACCTGTATTTCATCAACCGTTATTAGATGTACTTGAGAAATTAAACTCTTCAATTAAAGGAGATCCTGCAATGGTTGCAAAAGAAGTAGAAAAAACGCCAGATGGTAGGCCTGTTTTCAATGCGAAAGTGTTATTGGCAGAAGATAATCTGACCAATCAAATTGTTGCCCGAGGCTTGTTAAATTTATACGGCGTAGAAGTCGTTGTGGCGGAAAATGGTCAGAAAGCGGTTGAACTAGCTCAATCAACCAAGTTCGATATGATCTTTATGGATTGCCAAATGCCCATCATGGATGGTTATGAGGCTACACGAACTATTCGTCAGTTTACCGATTCGAACACGCCTGCCGATATTCCGATTGTTGCATTGAGCGCTAATGCCATGAAAGGTGATGAAGATGAATGTTTTGCAGCGGGCATGAATGATCATATCGCGAAGCCAATTTCGCAAGATAAGTTGACCGCGATACTGACAAAATGGCTGTCTTAATTAAGATTAAATGCCAAGAATATGGAGTGACTGAAAATGTTGAAATTAAAGGTTTTTGATCATAATGATTACGAGAGCCGCTTAGCTTTTAATCAAGAGCTGATGACATTGGTTGCGAGCGAGTTCATTAAGGAAGCGACTGCGCTGATGGTGATGTTACAGAATCATCTAGAAGCGCAAGATTGGCATCAATTTGAACTTGTCTCCCACCGTTTAAAAGGTGCTGCCTTGGAAGTGTCTGGTTATCGATTATGTGAACTAATCGAGGCAATGAAACTGCATCTCAGTCAATCTAATTCTGATTTATTGGTAAAAAGTGTCCAAGCGCTCGCTGAGGAGCTTGATGCTTTGGCGTTATCACTTCAACAAGAAATTTTATTGTAAGTTTGGTTAAGATCTTTCTGCTTTTTTAGTTGTGCCTCTATTCAAATGACCTTTCATATTGGTCAATTCTCTTATTTTATTACGTTAAAAGTTTCGTTTGAATTATAATTGTATTTCAAATGAAACCTATCTATCATCAAACTGAAATATTTTCTTTCTATAGTCGTTCTTTCTTTTCTAATAAAAACTCATTGTGAGGAACACGGAAATGCATAATTTGAAGTTAGCGTCAGTGGTTGTTGGTCTATCGATTGCGAGTTCAGGCTTCGCTGCTACCGAAATAGAATGGTGGCACGCAATGGGGGGCGCAAATGGCGAAAAAGTAAATGAAATCGCCAAAGCGTTTAATGATTCGCAAGACGCGTATGAAGTGAAACCGGTTTATAAAGGCAATTACACCGAGACAATGACGTCGGCTATCGCCGCGTTTCGAGCTAAACAACAGCCCGCTATTGTTCAAGTCTTTGAAGTCGGCACCGCCAGTATGATGGCCGCTAAAGGTGCGATTTACCCTGTATACAAATTGATGCGTGAATCGGGTCAAGCCTTTGATGAAAGTGCTTATTTGAGTGCTGTAACCGGTTATTACACCAACAGCGAAGGGCAAATGCTTTCCATGCCGTTCAACAGTTCTACGCCAGTCTTGTATTACAACAAAGATTTATTTAAAAAAGCTGGCATTAGCCAAGCACCGAAAACTTGGCAAGAAGTCGAAAGTACAGCGAAAAAATTGCAAGCCTCAGGTGTGTCTTGTGGTTTCACAACAGCTTGGCAATCTTGGGTACAATTAGAAAACCTCAGTGCTCGTCATAACGTACCATTCGCCACATTGGAAAATGGTTTTGGCGGTTTGAAAACTGAGCTGAAATTTAACGGCCCATTGCAAGTAGCGCACATTTCCAAAATGGGTGAATGGCAAAAGAATGGCATTTTTAGCTACTCTGGTCGTACCAACGATGGCGCGGCGAAATTCTATAGCCAAGAATGCGCCATGTTTACCGAATCTTCTGCTGGTTACGCTGGCATAAAACGTAATGCTAAATTTGATTTTGGTGTGGCTGAACTTCCTTACTGGGAAGGCAAGGTGAAACAACCTTCAAATACCATTATCGGTGGTGCCTCTTTGTGGGTGCTACAAGGCCATTCTAAAGAAGAATACAAAGGTGTGGCTTCTTTCTTGAGTTATCTATCTCGAGCGTCTGTGCAAGCCGATTGGCACCAATTTTCTGGTTACTTGCCCATTACCAAAGCGGCCTACGATTTGACCAAAGGGCAAGGTTTCTACGCTGCTAATCCTGGAACTGAAATCGGTGTGATGCAGATGACCACGGGGACGCCAACGGCGAACACCAAAGGTTTACGTTTGGGTAACTTTGTCCAGATTCGCGGCATCATTGATGAAGCGCTAGAGTCCGTTTGGAGTGGTGATGTGGATGCCCAAACAGCGTTAAATACTGCGGTTGAACGTGGTAATGCGCAACTTCGTAAATTTGAAAAAGCGAACGACTAACTACAACTAGTGCCCTTATGTTGAATAAGGGCGCTTTTTTATGCGTTAAATCGGTTTCTTTTTTATTTGTCGTTCTTTTTTTGGATGGTCTGATGACGGTTACTTTTCCCCAAAAAGGCCTGCCTTGGTTATTGCTGTTACCGCAATTATTGATTACAGCGATTTTCTTTCTATGGCCTGCAGAACAAGCGTTAGAACAAGCATTTTTTCAGGAAGATGCTTTTGGTTTGAGCCGAGAATTTGTTGGCTTAGAAAATTTTATAGATCTCTTTACCGACCCTTTATATTACCAGTCTATTTTGACTACCTTGGTGTTCAGTTTTTCTGTTGCCATTGTCGGGATGTCGTTGGCTTTATTATTGGCGGTGATGGCCGATCGCGTTATTCGTGCCAAGCTGGCCTATCAAACCTTATTAATTTGGCCCTATGCGGTCGCGCCTGCTTTGGCGGGTGTTTTATGGTGGATTCTTTTTGACCCCAGCATGGGACCGATTGCCCTGTGGCTTAAGTCTGCTGGTGTGGACTGGAACCATTATTTGAATGGCAACCAAGCCATGATATTGGTGGTGATTGCTTCTACTTGGAAGCAAATCAGTTATAACTTCTTATTCTTTCTTGCCGGTTTGCAAGCGGTGCCTCGTTCGCTCATTGAAGCGGCGGCCATTGATGGTGCAAGTCCCTTCAAGCGCTTTTGGACAATTGTCTTTCCGTTATTATCGCCAACAACGTTTTTCTTGTTAGTGGTGAATTTGGTGTACGCCTTCTTCGAAACCTTCGGGGTGATCGATGCGACCACCAAAGGTGGCCCAGGGCAAAGTACAACTACCTTGGTTTATAAAGTATTTGATGATGGTTTTGTCGGCTTGGATCTGGGGGGATCGGCCGCCCAATCGGTTGTATTGATGGCGATTGTCGGTCTGATGACGGTGATTCAGTTTCGTTTTATTGAGCGTAAGGTGCAGTACTCATGATCGAAAATCGACCTTGGTTAACTTTTGCGAGTCATGCCACGTTAATGATAGGGATTGCTTTGGTGGCGTTGCCTGTTTGGATGGCGCTGGTGGCCTCGACTCATCCCGCTTCGGCCTTTGGTGTCGGGCATATTCCTTTATGGTTTGGCGATGCGGGTGCACAAACTTGGGGAACCGTGTTATTTGAAAAAGCCGGTAACGGCGTGGATACCCCAGTCTGGTTTATGATGCTGAACTCTTTGATCATGGCATTGGGGATTACGTTCGGTAAAATCGCCATTTCTTTGTTGTCGGCTTATGCGATTGTGTTCTTTCGCTTTCCGTTTCGTAACCTGTGTTTCTGGATCATTTTCATGACCTTGATGTTGCCTGTTGAGGTGCGGATTGTGCCGACTTACGAGGTGGTGGCGAATCTGGATCTGCTTAACAGCTACACGGGGCTAACTCTGCCATTGATCGCCAGTGCGACGGCGACTTTTTTGTTTCGTCAGTGCTTCTTGAGTGTTCCTGGAGAATTGGTGGAAGCAGCAAGAATGGATGGCGCTGGGCCTTGGCGTTTCTTTTTTGACATTCTGTTGCCTTTGTCGAGAACCAATATCGCGGCATTGTTTGTGATTTTGTTTATTTATGGTTGGAACCAATATTTATGGCCTTTGTTGATCACTACTGATGACGCGTATTACACCTTGGTGATGAGTATTAAGCGCATGCTGTCGGTGACGGATGGCGATATCGCATGGAACCAAATTATGGCGACCACCTTATTGGCAATGTTGCCGCCCGTTGCCGTGGTCATTGGCATGCAGAAGCTGTTTGTTAAAGGCTTAGTGGATTCGGAGAAGTAGTAATGACGGACGTAATTTTAGAAAAAGTAGGTAAGACTTACCCAAACGGTTATCAAGCCATTCCCAGCGTGGATTTATCCATTGAAGAGGGCGAATTTATTGTTCTAGTTGGGCCGTCTGGTTGTGGTAAATCGACTTTGTTGCGCATGGTTGCAGGGCTGGAAAGCATCTCCACTGGTGAGCTACGCATTCGTGGTGAGCGTATGAATGATAAAGAGCCTGCCGAGCGTGATATTGCTATGGTGTTTCAGAATTATGCCTTGTATCCGCATATGTCTGTGTACGACAACATGGCTTATGGCTTGAAAAATCGCGGTATGCCAAAGGACCAGATTGCAGAGAAAGTCAGTGATGTAGCGCAAATGCTGGGCTTAACTGAACTGCTACAGCGTAAGCCGCGGCAGTTATCCGGCGGGCAGCGTCAGCGAGTTGCCATGGGACGTGCTATGGTGCGTGACCCCAAGGTATTTTTGTTTGATGAACCTTTGTCGAATTTAGACGCAAAATTGCGTGTGCAGATGCGTGTTGAGATTCGTCAGTTACAGCGCAAGTTAGGCACGACGACCTTGTATGTTACCCATGATCAGGTGGAAGCCATGACGTTGGCGGATCGTTTGGTGGTATTGAATAAAGGTAAGGCCGAGCAAATCGGTACGCCAATGGATTTATACAATAAACCTGCTACGCCATTTGTGGCGGCGTTTATTGGTTCTCCATCAATGAACTTGATCAATGCCAATCTGACGGAGCAGGGCGTTAAGATCTCTGAGACACTGACTTTGCCTCACACTCATCAGCATCGAGGTGCTATTGTCTGGGGGATTCGTCCAGAGCATTTAGAAGTGTGTGAAGAGCAAAATGCCGATTTCGCTTTGCGTATTCAAGCGGTAGAATCCCTAGGAGCAGAGACGCTCATTCACGGTAAAATAGAGACGGAGTCTGGCCAAGGTGAGCCTTTGGTGGTGCGTTTGTCAGGCCCTCATTTACCCGATGTGAATAGCCTTATGTGGTTAACGGCACCTGTGTCTCAGTGGCATTTATTTGACGCAAATACTCAACAACGATTGTGAGGTCGATATGGAAAACGACAGCGTGGCAACCGGTTATATCGTGAAAGACAAAGTCCTTGATACCAAGGTAATGGGGCATCGTGGTGCGGCATTGTTAGCGCCTGAAAATACACTCGCTTCTATCCGTGCCGCTGCCGAAGTGGGGGCGACCTGGGTTGAAATTGATGTGTATTTAATTGCCGAAGGCGGGTTGGTCATTTTTCATGATGACACGCTGGACCGCTGTACTAATGGGGCGGGGCTGACTCGTGACGCTCATCCTATCGAGGTTGCGCAACTGGACGCTGGCTCTTGGTTCTCAGAGGCGTTCGCGGGAGAAAAAGTCCCCACTTTGTTGGACGCACTGGAATGTATTCAATCGTTAAACTTGGGGTTGAACCTTGAGATTAAACACGACGGTGTGGATGTGGAAAACATTGTTCCTGCGGTCATGGCAATGCTGCGCGACCACTGGCAAGACAATAATATGCTCATGATTTCCAGTTTCAATTTCGCTGCGTTAGAGCTGTGTTATGAGATAGATCCACAACGCCATCTTGCGCCTTTGTATGAAGATATTCCAGATAATTGGCAAGAGCAGCTTGCTGCTATTAAAGCGTACAGTTTGAATTGTGATTACTCACGCTTGAGCGAAAGCCAAGCGCGGGCGGTAAAAGCCGCAGGTTACAAGTTGTTATGTTATACCGCTAATGATCCTGAAAAAGTGGCTGCGCATTGGGACTGGGGAATGGATGCCGTGATTACCGACGACCCAACCAAGTTTGCTTTTTTATCGGCTTAGCTTTTTTTAATTATTTTATTAGGGTTGTTTTGTGGGTTTGAATGAGCGACAAAACCAGATACTAAACTGGGTACAACAAGAAGACGTGTTATTGGTGGAAGACATGGTGGCGCGTTTTAATGTGTCATCACAAACCATTCGTAAAGACATTAATCAGTTGGCCGAGCGACACCTTGTTCGTCGTACTCATGGAGGAATTGCTCCCGTTTCCAGTACGGAAAATTTGCCTTTTGACCATCGTCAGTTTTTAAACAGCGATGCCAAGGAGGCAATTGCGGCTAAGGTTGCTCAAACTATTCCAAGTGGTGCCTCCGTGTTTTTAGGTATTGGTACCACAGTGGAGTATGTTGCCAAAGCACTGGTGTTTCATCGTGATTTACAGGTGTTCACTAACAATCTAACCGTGGCGACCATTTTAGGTAATTATCCAGAGGTACGCGTACGTGTGTTGGCTGGAAAATTGCGTCATCAACATCATGACTTAGTGGGTGAAGACACTTTATCAGGGTTGCGCCAGTATTATTTTGATTATGGTGTTTTAGGTTGTGGTGGCATGGATGAAAAGCAGGGTATATTGGATTTTGACCCTGAAGAAGCGGCGGTGAGTCGTGTTTTGATCGAACAAAGTCGCTACAGCTTGCTGGTGGCGGATCAGCATAAATGGGGGCGAAAAGCCATGGCACGAGTGCAGCCTTTTCCTACGATAGATTGGCTATTTACCGATAGTCTAAGCGCGTCGCAAACACAGCTGCTTGCTTCTCATGGTGTTCAAATTCAACTCTGTTCTTAGGACGACTATGTCGATTTCTGCTTTACCTCTTTCTGCTTTGAAACACACTGATTGCCAAGGTGTGCGTTTTATTTTGACGGACTTCGATGACACGCTGACATGGGAAGGGCGATTACCGGTAGAAACATTACAGGCTCTAGTGCAACTGGAGGCCGATGGGATCAAGGTGATTCCGGTCACTGGCGGCTGTGCAGGCTGGTCAGACATGATGGCCAGAACACTGCCCGTGGATGGCGTGATCACCGAAGGAGGAGCCTGCTTTATTCGCAGAATGGCAGATCGTCATCTGACGTATTCTTTTTGGCGAGATGAATCGGAAATGCGTGCAGAACAGGCGAGAATATTGACTCAGGTTAATCCAGTATTAATACAATTCCCGCGTTTACGTTTAGCGAGAGATCAGGCTTATCGTCTAACGGATGTCGCGATAGATTATGCACAAGATGTAAAACCGGCAGCGGTTGCGGATAAAGACGCTTGTTTGGCGGCTCTGAGTAAAATGGGGCTGAATGCCAAAGCGAGTTCGATACACATTAATGTGTGTTCTGAAGGTTACGATAAGTTTTCCATGGCCCAGCGTGTGTTAAGTGAGGTGTATGGATTGAGTGAGGCGCAGCAACAAAAGCAAGTGTTGTATGTTGGTGATGCGCCTAATGATGAGAGTATGTTTGCACGTTTTCCATTGAGTGTCGGTGTGGCGAATATCGCTCAGCATTTGCAAAATATGCAGCACCGCCCTAGATATCAGACGATGCAGCCGGGTGGTTTGGGTTTTGCTGAGCTGACTGGGGTGATTCTTTCCTCAAGACAATCGTAGGCCGTGGTTTGACCGCTTACTTCTGTCTATTGCCTTTCATTTTTTCGAAAAGAGACGCCACGCCCACCGCAGCACAGCCGAGAATGAAGCCAACGGAAAAGCTGATTCCTGTATTGATCAAGCTTGTCATAAGCGGCAGTTGAGCTATGTCACCAGAGACCGCTATATCCGCGACGTGGTGTAAAGCGGGTAAACCATGCACAAAAATACCACCGCCAACCAAAAACATCGCAATGGTGCCGACAATGGTTAACAGTCTAATCAGTATTGGGGCACCTCTTAAGATGAAACGCCCAAGCTGTTTAATCAGTGTGGTTTTGGATTGAGTTAGGTACAAGCCAATATCATCAAGTCGTACGATTAAACCCACTAAGAAATACACGCCGACGGTCACAAGAAAAGCGATTAAGCTGACAACGATGGCTTGGGTTAATAAGGTTTGTCCGGTTACCGTGCCAAGGGCAATAACAATAATCTCAGCAGATAAGACGAAGTCGGTCCGAATGGCACCTTTTACTTTTCTTTTTTCTAGCGCAACGAGCTCTTTGGCTGATGTGGCTTGTTTGACGTTCTTGCGTAACGCTTCTTTTTCTTCGTGATTATCGCTAAAAGCGTGAAGAACTTTTTCGGCCCCTTCGAAACATAAATACAACCCCCCGGCCATTAGGAGAGGTTGAATCAGCCAAGGTATAAAAGCGCTGATGGCGAGAGCAAGGGGCACTAGGATCAATTTATTGATAAAAGAGCCTTTTGCTACGGCCCAGACCACGGGTAACTCTCGATCTGCTTTTACACCAGACACTTGCTCTGCGTTCAAAGCAAGGTCATCTCCCAGTACGCCAGCGGTTTTTTTGGCGGCTATTTTAGAAAAAACGGCAACATCGTCTAATAGTGTGGTGATGTCATCCAGAAGTGCTAATAAACCTGTCATTGCCATGATCGATTTCCCTAAAAGATAATTTCTTATTATTCGCAGTCGCCTAATCGCTTGGATATTGTCTCTGCGGCTTGTTTGACTTGTATTTTCATCTCTTCATAAACGTCGTCGGCAGTACGAAAAGCAGGGGCTGTAACGCTGATGGCGGCCACGGCTTCATGTCGTGAGTTAAAGATGGGTGCCGCGACACATTTTATACCCAGTTCATGTTCTTCTAAATCGAGCGAAATGCCCGTTTCTCGAATAAGCTCAAGGTCGGCTTTGAGCGCTTCGGCTGTGTCTAATGTATGTTCGGTATGGCGAAAAAATGATTGCGCTTCGATAATGGGCTGCTGCTTTTCTTGCGGTAGAAAGGCCAGTATGGCTTTGCCCACACCAGTGCAATAAACGGGACCTTTTTTGCCAACGGCGGAATACAAACGCAGGCTTTTTGGACTTTCTAGCTTGTCGATATAAATAACGTCGGCGCCATCTAAAACAGCAAGGTGAATGGTTTCCTGGGTGCTTGACCATAAATCTCGCATTGGCGTCGCGGCCACATCACGGATGTCTAAATTGGCCCAAGTGCGGTGAGCAAGAGCGAGTAAACCATAACCTGGATAATAGGCTTGTTTGTGTTCATCAAAGCGAACTAAGCCATGTTCCAGTAAGGTGTTGAGTTGTCGATGAGCGGTGGCTTTAGGCAGTTCAGACAGCTCAACTAGCTCCGCAAAACGTAATGGCACAGGAGAGGTGCAAACGTGATTCAGCATATTTAACGCTTTGCTAAGGGATGACCCCGAGGTTTTGGTTTCCATGGCGTTTCCTATTCGTAATACGTGCTATTGTTGAGAGTGCTTTTTTAAGCCGCATTTTAGCATTTGCGTTGTAGGGAAGATAATATCCCTTTGTTTAAATGTATTGTCACAACGCTTTATTTTTTGATTTGTTACTATAGCTGTATTGTTGTCTTAGTTTACCCTTGATGAGGATTTGTATGACAAGCTCTATGCGTATTTGGCGTCGCATGATTATGCCTGATCTCGTCCGTGTTCATCGCTATCAGAGCTTGCCAGAGCAAGGCCCGAAAGTGTTGTTTTTTAGTGGCGGCTCTGCGCTGAATAAAATAAGTCGAGTGTTTAAAGAGTACACACATCACTCTGTACATCTAGTGACGCCTTTTGATTCCGGTGGCAGTTCGGCACGCTTGCGTGCTGAATTTGATATTCCAGCTGTAGGAGACCTGCGTAGTCGCTTGATGGCTTTAGCGGATGAAACCGTGATGGGGCAGCCTGAAGTTTATGAATTGTTTACGCATCGACTTCCTCAACAAGCGGAGGCGTTAGAACTAAAAGAGCAGTTACAGTTATTGGTTTTGGGCGAACATCCGCTTATTGAAAGTATTCCTAATCCCATGAAAGCGTTGATTCAGACCCAACTGGCGGTGACTCAAGAGCGTATTCATGATGAGTTTGATTTGCGCGGCGCTAGTATTGGTAATCTGATTATGGCTGGTGGTTATCTAAATAATCAGCAGCAGCTAGATCCCATTGTGTTTTTATTCTCGCGATTAGTTAAAGCGTTAGGGGAAGTGAAAACCACTTTAGACGCTAGCCTGCATTTAGGTGTAGAGCTTGATAACGGCGATACGGTTCTAGGTCAACATTTGATTACAGGTAAAGAAACCGATGCCTTGGCAAGCCCTATTAAGCGTATGTGGCTTAATAAGGGACTGAGTAAGATCATACCGACCAATTGCCATATTGCAGATGATCGTAAAGACGCCATAGAAACAGCAGATTTAATTTGTTATCCACCTGGTAGTTTTTACAGCAGCTTATTGGCCAATCTTTTACCAGAGGGAGTTGGGCGGTCAATTTGTCAAAACCCTAATCCTAAAGTGTATTTACCAAACTTAGGGGTTGACCCTGAGCAACTAGGTTTATCGTTAATGGAGCAAGTAAAACGTTTAGTTTCTAAAGTAATGGCCGATACTGATGGTACTCAACCATTTTCAGCGTTAGATTATTTGTTGCTCGATGATTCATACAATTATGGTGAGCTGGACCGCGAGCTTTTGGGGCGTTTAAATGTTGCTGTCATTAGAACTCCCTTGATTGGCGATAAACCATACAAATATGATGAGCACCTTGTTGCTAGAGCCTTGCTATCGTTTGTTTGAATTTACAGCGATAAGGTAGCAAAAAACTTTGTGCTACCTTTAAATTGGGTATGAAGAAACATAGCTAAGATTAATTCTGGTTACGTGACGTAACATTTTTGTATTTTTAAAAACAATGTCTTAAGTGTCATAGTATATGGCATGTGGCACTGATCAAAAAGAGAGTGGTAATGAGTACAAGAGTACTGATTTGTGATGATTCAACGATTGCTCGTAAGCAACTGGCTAGAATCTTACCGACTGACTGGGATGTGGAAGTTGAGTTTGCTGAAGATGGCCAAGAAGCTTTAGATATTTTGTCTTCTTCGACGTTCGACATTTTATTCTTAGATTTGAATATGCCGGTAAAAGATGGTTATGAAACTCTTGAAGCTTTGCAAAATTTTGATCAGTCTCCCGACGTTATTGTTGTATCTGGCGATGTTCAACCAAAGGCTATTCAACGTGTAAAAGAGATGGGGGCTGTTGCTTTTCATAAAAAGCCCGCATCTGCCGAAGAGTTACGTAGCTTACTGATTTCTTTGAATCTCTTTTCGGCGGGAGAAGATGAAGAACAGCAAAAAATGGTTGTCGAGCAACCTACTGCAGCAGAGCAATTTACCTTCAATGATTGCTTGCAAGAAGTATCGAACATAGCCATGGGGCGTGCCGCAAGTGTATTAGCTGAGATGCTGAATGTGTTTGTTAAATTGCCAGTGCCAAGAGTGAATGTCTTGGAAGTGGGCGAATTGCAAATGGCTTTAGAGTACAGTGTTAAAGAAGACAGTTGTTCCGCCGTGTCTCAAGGTTTTGTCGGTTCCGGAGTTGCTTTTGAAACCTTGTTGATTTTTAGTGATTCCAGTTTTCCTGACATGGCCAAATTGCTTAATGTGACGGAAGAAATTGATGGTATCGTAGAAGTTGAACTTTTAATGGATGTGTCTTCTGTGTTAGTCGGACCATTTATTGATGCGTTTGGCAAACAATTGAATATCGACTTTAGTCATAGTCACCCCGTCCTTTTGGCACAACATGCCAAAGTCTCTGATTTGGTCAATGCCAAAAAGGCCAAATGGAAGCGCACACTATCCGTTGAAATTGTTTATGAAGTGGAAAACTATCAAATCAGTTGTGATTTGATGATGTTGTTTACAGAAGACTCTGTATCCATGCTAGAGAACTTGCTGTCCTATTTGGTTGAGGAAGAATAGATAAATGAGCAGTAACGCAGAAGATATGATGGAACTGCACTGGCTATTCGATATGCTTCAACATATCGATGTAGGCTTAGTAGTACTTAACGAGAAATATGAAATTAAACTGTGGAATAGTTTTATGGAAAACCACAGTGGTGTCAGTTCTTCTATTGCTAAAGAACAGTCTCTTTTTAGCGTTTTTCCCGATATCAACAGCAACTGGCTAGAGCGAAAGTTAGATAATGTAATTGCTCTACGAACGTCGATTTTTATTTCTTGGGAGCAGCGGCCGCATCTTTTTCCTTTTAAGGGATATCGCCCAATTACTGGGATGGCTGATAAAATGTTTCAGAATGTCGCCTTACGTCCCATTACCAATGCTGATGGTTCGGTAAAGTATGTTTGTATGGTGATTTATGATGTAACAGATGTCGCTACTAACAAAGAATCTTTATCCAATGCCAATAGCAAGTTGGATTTTCTTAGTAAAATGGACTCATTGACGCATTTACCTAATCGCGGCAGTGTGGATAAAAAACTGACAAGTGCATTTGAGCAATTTACACGTGATGGCGGCTCTTATTCTTTGGTGATGGCGGATATTGATTACTTTAAAAAAGTAAATGATCAGTATGGCCATCCGGTTGGTGATTTGGTTTTGCAAGAGGTATCTAAAGTACTTTCATTAAGTATTCGCAAAACAGATTTTGTCGGGCGGTATGGCGGTGAGGAGTTTATTATTTTCTTACCTAATACGGATGCTGCTGGGGCGCTATTTTTCTGTGAGTCGGTGCGAAAGAAAGTCGCCGATTTGAAAATTAAAACAGCCAGTGTAGAAATCTCAGTTACTATGAGTTTCGGTATTGCTGAAGTTCATAGCCAATGTAAAAGCGCATGCAATTGGCTTAAAGTAGCCGATGAGGCTTTATATAAAGCCAAAGAAAATGGCAGAAACCAGTCTGTTGTCGCTTCTAAAAGTTAGCATCATATCGTTCTTTAATTCGCCGGTAAGAACAATGCGGCTAAGTTATCTTCTGTCTTATCACCCTGTAGGCATAACCCTTCAGGGTCGATAAGAACTCGTCCTTTCATTGCTTCACGTCCTAATAGCATTCTATAACCCATACTATCTCGGTTAGTCAGTGTAACTTCGACTTCCCATGTTTTCTCGCCAAGAGACAGCGGCACGCGAATAACAGGTCGACTTTCTTTGTCGCCACTTGAGCTTTTTATAATACGCTGGTCTATCAGTTGCGCTTCGCAATTCACGGTTACTTTACGATTTTTTTGGAGAGGATGAACTTCAAAACGCACCCAATGTTCATCATCGCGAGAAAAACGTACAATATTAATGGCGTGTATTGAAGATGTTTTGGCTCCAGAGTCCACTCTGGCTTTGATAGCGGGAATATTGAGAGATGGAAAGGCACACCATTCATCACTACCAATGATCATTTTGGCTTCGTTTTTCTGATTCATAAACAATATGACACCTTTTATATAAAAAAACGGAATGCGCTATTTGTGGTGAAAACCTGCTTTCCGATAGAGGTGATTTATAGCCTAAAAATACGTCTAGGTTAAGCCTTTATTGATGCATAGCAAGGTTAACTGCTTTCCTGAATTGTCAGTATTAATTTCAGCTATTGTAATCATCTTATGTGAAGTTAATATGAGCGTACAAAAATACTTTATTGGAGTTGTAGATGAATGGCCGATTGATGCAAGAGTTGGAAGAGTTGGGTGGTGAAATACGCCCAGCAAGCTTAAGAAAGTGCGATGAGATCATTATCGAGCAACCGGGCTTTAGTGCAGTGATTGCACTTTGGGGCGGACATTTGGAAAGCTTTATTCCTTCTGGTCAAGAGGATTTGTTATTTCAGTCTACAAACCAAGGTGGAGAAGGGCGTTTTGGACGTCGTCATTTTGGTGTACCTGTATGTTGGCCTTGGTTTGGCGCACATGAAATGCATGCAGACTTTCCTGCACATGGTTTGGCGCGTTATTTTCGATGGGAGTTGATTGAAGCAGGACGTTTTAAAAATGGTGATGTAAAAATAGTCATCCGTCTCGCTTCTGAAGATCATCCTTTGATTGAAGAAATGTGGTCATTTGCCTTTGAATTACGCCAAGTTTTTCGTTTCTCAAATAAAGGCTTTCGTGTGAACTTTTCGGCAGCAAACCTATCTGAAAAAGCGATGCCAATTAGCGAAGCGCTTCACACTTATTTTAATGTATCGGACAATCGATTGGCTGAGATTCATGGGTTGGATCAGGTCAGTTATGTGGATAAGTTCGATAATGGCAATCGTCAGTTGCAGCAAGGTGTAGTGACTCCTTGTGAGTTAATGGATAGAGTGTATACATCAGCTCCAGAAAAATGTGAAATACGAGATGTCGGGTTAAACAGACGTTTAGTGATTAGCACAGAAGGTAGCAATAGCACTGTATTATGGAATCCAGGTGCGGAACTGGCAAAGCAACGTACTGATATGGAAGACGAGGACTATCGACGTTTTGTTTGTGTTGAAGCGGCTAATGCGCTTAGTGATGCTTACAATATTCCACCAGGTGAAATCCATCAGCTTAAATTAAAAGTGAAATGTAAGTCTCTAGTGGATGAATAATCAAACAGATAGTTTGGTCAACAAACATCCCGTTGGAATATTCCAGCGGGATGTTTGTTGACCATTTAACGAAAACTTTATGAAAAGAAGAAAGACTTAATCAATATTGTATTCCATGATCAATGGAGCATGATCTGAAAAACGCTGGCCTTTATAAATAGTGCCACCTTGAATCAAGTTTTTGATGCCAGGAGTCGTAATTTGGTAATCTAAACGACCGCCTTCATCTAGTTTCCAAGCACGTTCATAGTCAGGCCACCAAGTATATTGCTTGTCTTGCTTATTCACTTGGCGGAATGCATCAATGTATTCCATTTCATTGAAAATCTCGTTTATCCATTTACGTTCTTCTGGCAAGAAGCCTGAGTTACGTTGATTGACAAACCAGCTGCTCACATCGATAGGAGAGCGAGCGACATTGGCGGTACCACAGAAAATAAATTCTCGGCGTTTGCGACGGGTTTTAATTAAATGATTTTTAAACCCTTCCATAAAACGGTATTTGTGGTCTTGCAGTGCCTCTTCATGGTTTGATCCATGAGGTGTTAAAAAGGCACCTATGCTCACTTTATCGAAGTCTGCTTGAATAAAGCGGCCTTCAAAGTCGCACTCTGGGAATCCCATGCCTGTCATAATGGCTTTGGGCATGGTTTTACAATAAATGGCAACCCCTGCTTGTTCAGGGTTCTCCAGAGAGTCAAAGAAGTACGTGTTATACCCAGGTGGGAAAAACACACTATCATTTAGCGTGCGTTCGTCGGCCTGTATATCTTGCAGACATACAACATCTGGGTCCTGACGAACCATCCATTCAAAAAAGCCGCGGTCTGCTGCTTGTCTTATACCGTTTACATTAAGGCTGATGACCTTCATTTCTGGTCCCTACAATTCCTAGCCGTGTGTTATATTAGCGCCTATCCAATGTTGGCATGGCTTCGCTCGATCTTGGCGACGCTGTGTTGTTTACAATTTATCATCTTTCTGGAGTTGGCATGAAACCTTACCAAAGAGACTTTATCGAATTCGCGATTGAGCAAAATGTATTGCGCTTCGGCGAATTTACGCTTAAATCGGGTCGCGTAAGCCCTTATTTTTTTAATGCTGGCCTATTTAGTTCAGGTCAAGCGTTAGCAAAATTAGGACGGTTTTACGCTACCTCACTAATGGAAGCTAATGTTCCATTTGATGTCCTATTTGGTCCAGCCTACAAAGGCATTCCGTTGGCGACAACGACAGCTGTTGCTCTTTATGACAATCATAATGTAGACACACCATACGTTTTCAACCGTAAAGAAGCAAAAACTCACGGTGAAGGTGGTTCTCTTGTGGGGGCTCCTTTAGCTGGTAACGTCATGATTATTGACGACGTTATCACCGCTGGAACGGCCATTAGAGAAGTAATGTCTATTATTCAAGAAGCTAATGCAACTCCTGCTGGTGTATTGATCGCGCTAGACCGTCAAGAGAAAGGTCAAGGCGAGCTATCAGCCATCCAAGAAGTCGAACGAGACTTCGGTATGCCGGTTATTAGCATCGTATCTTTAAATGACATCATGACCTATTTGGCAGAACAGGATTCCCCTGAATTTGCTAAACATCTTGATGCCGTTAAAGCCTATCGTCTTAAGTACGGTATTTAATGCTAATAACACCAAATACGCTAAGGTTTGAGGTTTGCTTCAATCCTTAGCGATTTAGCATCAAGTTTTGTGCCAATACTGTCCATTGTTCCTGCCAAATTTCCATTGGCTTCACTTTAAACTCACTACGAACGTAATGGCGTATTTTTCCTTCAACAATCGCAATCAAAAAATTCGCACAAGGTGCAACCCCCATTGCTGGTCGCAAACCTTGTTTTAAATCTGCTTCACGAATGATTTGTTTTAACTGAGTTTCAATACGGTCAAATACTTGTGTAATACGAACACGTAAGCGCTCTGTCTCACCTGCTAAGGCATCAGCGGTAAGTAATCGACACATACCTGGGTTTTGTTCTGCAAAACCTAATATCAGTGTGACAATCATCTCGATGCGAGTAAGAGCACTACTTTCATCTTGAACAATACGGTTTATTCGAGTGAAAAGGCTTTCTTCGATAAATTCAATTAAGCCTTCAAACATCTTCGCTTTACTGGGAAAATGGCGATACAACGCGGCTTCAGATACGCCAACTTGCTTTGCTAGTGATGCCGTCGTGATGCGTGCGCCAGGACTCGTCTCTAGCATTTGAGCTAGTGCTTGCAGTATTTGTGTTCGGCGATCGTTTTTTTTGTTGCTCATTGTTCTTACCCAGTTTTTTACCATAGTTGTTAGTGTAGGCTATCAACAAACGCGAATACTTTATTCACTTACTTTGGTATTTGATATTAGTGTACCAACACCGGTATCAGTGAATATTTCCAATAAGGTCGCGTGTGGTACTCGACCGTCAATGATGTGAGCACTTGTTACACCTGAATTAACAGCGGAAAGTGCACAGCTAATTTTAGGTAACATGCCGCCGTAAATGGTGCCGTCGGCGATTAAGGTGTCCACTTGCGCCGTACTCAAGCCCGTCAGTACATTGCCTTGTTTATCCTGTACGCCAGAAATGTTGGTTAGCAGCATGAGTTTCTCAGCACCTACCGCTTCAGCCACTTTACCCGCTACGAGGTCTGCGTTGATATTATAAGAGTGACCTTCATCATCGACACCAATCGGTGCGATGACTGGAATCATATCGCTGCTCTCAAAAAATTTTAAGAAGCTTGTATCAATGCTAGCGACTTCGCCAACATGGCCAATGTCTACTTGCTCTGGTGAAGTCATGCCTTCAGCTTGGTGTTTTACAAACAGCTTTTTTGCTTTAATAAAGCGACTGTCTTTACCTGTAATGCCAATGGCTTTGCCACCTGCTTTACAAATCAAGTTAACAATTTCTTTGTTTACTTGACCACCCAGCACCATCTCAACCACATCCATGGTGGCAGTGTCTGTGACACGCATACCATTTATGAATTTAGACTCTATGTTTAGTTTCGTCAGCATGTCGCCAATTTGTGGCCCTCCACCATGCACAACGATGGGGTTTATGCCAATGGCTTTCATTAAAACGATATCTCGTGCAAACCCAGCTTGTAGCATTTCGTCTGTCATGGCATTGCCGCCGTATTTAATAACCAGTGTTTTACCGGCAAAGCGTTGAATGTAAGGCAGAGACTCACTTAAAACCTTGGCAACATCTAAAGCAGACTCACGAGAAAAAGCCACGTTTTACATACTCCTGTTAACAAAAATGGTTCGCATAGAAAATGATAAAAATTTTTTATAATTGTGGCAACTTGATGACAGTCAAGGCTGACAACGAGTGTAAGCAACCACTTATGGTTAAAATGATAACGTGATATTAGCGGATTAACTATATAAATTTGTATGAAACTTACGAAGTTTTGACTTATGAAAGTTAATTTCTTTTTTACTAGGTGAGATGAGTGAATGAATGTTGTAAGTCGCTCAAAAAAGATGAAATATTCTCATCTTTTTTGAGCAGCCGGTACTTATTTTGTGCCTGTGTGACCAAAGCCACCTGCGCCACGTTCTGTACTTTCGAATTCGGTAACGATATCAAATTCCGCTTGAACAACCGGTAATAAGACCAACTGAGCAACGCGCTCGCCGGGTTCGATAGTGAAGGTGGTTTGTCCACGATTCCAGCAAGACACCATGAGCTCACCTTGGTAATCAGAATCGATAAGTCCCACTAAATTACCTAACACTATACCGTGCTTATGTCCTAAACCTGAGCGAGGCAAAATTGTAGCCGCTAGATTTGGGTCTTGAATATAAATAGACAGGCCCGTTGGCAGTAGGGTCGTTTCGCCCGGAGCTAGGTCGATGGCTTGGTCAAGGCAGGCGCGTAAATCTAATCCAGCAGAACCTTCTGTTGCATAGGTCGGGAGTGGAATTTCTTTGCCGATTTTATCGCTCAGGATCTTTAATTGAATCGCTTGTTTCATAGCTATTTCTCTTTTTCTCTTAATATAAGTAAATCGTGTTAAGACGGTGATTGAATGTGTTGCTGAATACATTCAACGAGCTGGCTGGCTAACTCGCTTTTTGCGGCTTTGTCTGGCGACCAGGTCTTGTTGTGAGTAATCACAGTGACTTGGTTTTCGTCTTGATTAAAGCCAATATCGGCACGTGAGACATCGTTGGCAATGATCATGTCTAGTCCCTTACGCTCGAGTTTGCTTTTCGCGTATTCGATGACATTTTGTGTTTCTGCTGCAAAACCAACAATGGATTTGGCAAGCTTTTGCTGGGCAAGTGTGGCGATGATGTCTGGGTTTTTGACCAAGGTGAGTGTTAGCTCTTCTGTATCAGCCTGCTTTTTCATCTTTTGTTCACTGGCGATCTTCATTTTAAAGTCAGCCACGGCGGCAGCACCAATGAACACATCGGCTTGTGGTTGCATGCTTTGCTTGCATGCGGCTAGCATCTCATCAGCGCTTTTCACGGCAATAACATTGGCACCATCTGGTGGTGTGAGCTGTACTGGGCCGCTAACTAAAGTGACTTTTGCTCCGCGTGCTAATGCCGCCGTAGCTAGGGCATAGCCCATTTTTCCAGAACTGTGATTGCTGATAAAGCGAACAGGGTCGATGGCTTCCATGGTTGGACCTGCGGTAATCACCCAGTGTTGTCCAGTTAAGTCTTGTGCGATGGATGTGTCTTCAAAGTGAGTCGATATGGCGTTGAAAATATCGCTCGGCTCACTCATTCGCCCAGGGCCAATATCACCACAAGCCTGCGCGCCATCGGCAGGGCCAATGCTCAAAACACCTCGTTCAGTAAGAAGGGCGGCATTGGCTTGAGTGGCCGGGTGTCGCCACATGGCTTGGTTCATGGCTGGCGCGAGTAAGACGGGGGATTCGGTGGCTAAACACAAAGTGGTTAATAAGTCGTTAGCCATGCCTTGAGCGTAGCGTGCCATGAAATCGGCGGAAGCTGGCGCTATGACAATTAAATCGGCCCACTTAGCGAGTTCAATATGTCCCATTCCCGCTTCTGCATTTGGGTCTAATAATGTGCTACGTACTGGGTGGCCCGAAATGGCTTGCAGTGTCATCTCGGTCACAAAAGCTTTTGCACCGTCGGTTAATACGACTTGCACCTCAGCACCAGCCTTGGTCAATAAACGAATTAACTCGATGCTTTTATAGGCTGCGATGCCGCCTGTAATGCCTAATAAAATGCGTTTTTGAACGAGATTTGACATAAAAAACTTCTCAATTCGATTTGTGATAGATAAGGTTACAAATAAGGCGGGAAGCCTTTTGCGGTTGTTTTACATCACCGCTTTGCTATTTGCATGTCTAAATATGAGCAAGATTATCATGTATCAAGGAGTAGATCATGAGTATTAAGCATTGGCCTGAGCAGGAAAGGCCACGTGAGAAACTAATTCACCAAGGCGCTGACGCCTTAAGTGACTCTGAACTTTTAGCCATTTTTCTTCGTACCGGAACCCAAGGAATGAGTGCTGTTGAGCTGGCTCGGCAAGTATTGTCTCAATTTGGCGGTTTGCGCGCTTTAATGTCTGCCACGAGAGAGGAGTTTTGCCAAGGCTTTGGGTTGGGGGATGCAAAATACACTCAGCTACAGGCTGTCTTGGAAATGTCGAAGCGGCATTTGCAGGAGCAGTTGATGCGCGAAACTGTCTTTAGCAGTGCTGAGCAAGTCCGAACCTATCTTTCTTCACAGTTAAGACATTCACAGCGTGAAGTGTTTGCCGTGTTGTTTCTAGACACACAACACAGGTTGATCCGCTACCAAGAACTTTTTATGGGCACCATCGATGCCGCGGCTGTTTACCCTCGTGAGGTGGTTAAAGCCGCTTTGCAATTCAACGCTGCCGCGGTGATTCTCGCCCACAATCATCCTAGCGGCGTGGCCGAGCCGAGTCAGGCTGATATCAGCATTACAGAAAGAATCAAACGGGCTCTTGATCTCGTTGATGTGAGGTTGCTGGACCATTTTGTTGTTGGAGATGGCTCGCCTGTATCTCTCGCAGAGAGAGGGCTTTTATAGGTTTGATTAATTTAGGTTTTCAAAATAGAGAATGCTAAGAGCGTCCTAGATCGTGATCTAGGGCGCTCTTTAACTATATCGTACTTAATATTTTAGCTTCCATTGTCTAGACAGAGAGGCTGATATGAAAGTTCGAACTATTTTTTTTAGTGGGTTGATGTTGTTGTTTGGAGGATCTTTTGCTTGGGCTGATGATTATGTTGGCGTGCAAAATTTTGACGTATTTTCATCATTAAGAGGGAAAAATTTAGCGATAACTGTCTGGTATCCAAGTGATAAAAATGGACAGCGGATTCAAGTCGGTAACACTCAAATTTTTAAAGGGGTGTCTGCTATTGAAAACGCTTTACCTACTAAAGGAAGTCATCCGCTTGTTGTTCTATCTCATGGCTCTGGGTCTAACATTCAAAGTATGGCGTGGCTGGCAACAAGTCTCGCAAAAGCAGGGTTTATTGTCGCTGGCCCCAATCATCCAAGGACAACGACAGGCGATTCCACTCCCGAAGATACGCCCAAGTTGTGGGAGCGTACTCATGATCTTTCGACATTAATAAGTTTCCTTACTTCAGATAACAAGTGGCATGAGTATGTTGATGTGAATCGCATTGGCGTTATTGGTTTTTCATTAGGAGGGGCGGCGGCAATGGAAATAGCCGGGGCAAGAGCCGACCTTGATGACTATGTGCATTATTGTGAAAAATTTCCAACAATGGCGGATTGTCATTGGTTTGCTTCTGGTCAAGCCTATATTGATGGACGACCAGTGAAGGTGGATGCTTTTGATTTAAGACAGGTTGATCGAGCCTTGTTTGAGCAGTCAAACCGAGATGTACGTATAAAATCGGCAGTGCTTGTAGACCCTTCTGTTGCAATGGCTTTTAACAAGCAGAGTTTAGAAGATATCCATATTCCTATGACGTTTATTAATTTGGGTCGTCCAGAGACTGTACCTGTCTCAGTGGCTGCCAAGACTCTTGCTAAAGAGGCACCTCAAGGAACAATAGTAAATGTGAATGATGCCGTGCATTTTAGCTTTCTACCTGAATGTCAAAATAGCGCTAAGGCTTTTTTAAAGAAGATAGGAGAAATCGACCCCCTTTGTGAGGATGGTGGAACCCGTGCTCGCTCAGATATTCATGCAGAACTTGAGAGTTTGATCGAAACCTCTTTGCTGCAAACGCTGAAATAAAAGAGCAGTATTGACGGTTTTTATAAAAGACGATGCTGTTTACTGAGTCAGGTTAGATTGATATCAGCATTGCAAGCAAAATCAAACGGCTATTGTATTGATATACGACTGCCAGACCACTTTATTGTTGGTGATGGCTCGCCGCTTTCCTTGGTGGAGAAAGCTCTTAATAGAAAAACTTAGTCAGTCAACGTGAGCTTGAGGGTAATGGTACTTCTAAGCTCACTTTGACATTTCCCATTACCACATTGGAATGGAACTTGAGTATGGTTTTGTCGTCCAAAAATAGCTCTTGGGTAATGATATCGTATCGTTGCATGCTCTTTGCGGCGATCACTAAAATAAAGTCATTGTCTCCGGCAACATAATAACATTGTTGTACTTCAGGGTAGTTTAGGGTTTTTTGTTTGAAGTTATTTATTACCGAACTGCCACCTTGTATTAAGACGACTTCAACAATGACTAATATATGACCGTCTAATTCAACCGGGCTTAGTACCGCAATTTCTTTTTCTATGACTCCTGACTGTCTCAATGTTTTTAATCTTCTTTGCACGGCGGTCGCCGACAAACCAATAAGTTGACCTATTTCTTCTGTTGTTCTTCGGGCATTGGATTGCATTAGTTTTAATAGTTGGTAATCAAAAGAATCCATGGCGCATAAAATCCCCAAAAAATAAAAATATACGCAGTTAATCGGCGTTTAAATGGCCGTTTTTCTGCGAACCGTTCTAAGTGTGCTACTAAAATAGAGAAAAGCCAAATAATGGGGAGTAGATAGATGCTGGTTAAGGATAAAGATGTTTTTTTGGGGATTGGTATGGGGTTAATTGCATCTCTAATTTGGGGCAGTTGGCCTGTTATATCGAAATTGGCTCAAATTCAGAGCGTTACCTCTGTTGAAATTTCTATTTTACGGTTTGGCATTTCCGGTTTGATATTATTACCCGTTTTATTTTATCACTCTGTATCTTGGCGAATATTTTTTACCAAAGGTGTCGCGTTGTCTATTGGTGCGGGTATGCCTTATGTCTTGTTGGCAATGAAAGGTATTTCACTTTCGTCAAGTGCTCATTTTGGCATTATTGCTCCCAGTTGTATGTTGGTTGTATCGACCTTAGGCAGTGTGTGTTTTCTGTCTGAGACCTTGTCTCGTCAACGGCTGGCTGGAGTGTTTGTGGTTGTGCTTGGGGTATTGTTCGTTGGTTGGAACAGCCTTAACAGTATGAGTCCGCAGGTTTTTATAGGGGATTTGATGTTTGTTGGTTGTGGTGTCTTGTGGGCCAGTTTTACTTTATGTTGTAAATATTGGCAGCTTAGTGCTTGGCTAGCGACGTCAATGGTTTCTGTCGTCTCTGGAATAGTGTGTTTACCATTATACGCTTTTAACCACGACTCTTTGTTTACCAATCTTTCGGTTCCTACACTTTTGATGCATGGGACCTTTCAAGGAGTATTGGTGGCTATTTTTGCCCTGTATAGTTATTCGAAAAGTGTTTCTTTATTGGGTGCCGCAAAAGGTTCTGTATTTGCTGCTCTGGTTCCTCCTTTTGCGCTTTGCTTGGGTGTCATGATCTTAAATGAAGTGGTGACTTGGGTGGAAGTCGCAGGTATTGCGTGTGTCGTTTTAGGGATGTTGTTTGCTCTGGGGCTAATTCAGCTTTCTTATAAGAAAAGGCTGCCTGCTGGAGTCTAGTTATTGGTGAATTTCTTTTAGGGAATTATAGGGATGCTCCGAATGAGGTTGGCGCTCGTTTAGATAAGGTGCATCACTAGGTTTTTATTGAAGTGTGGCTGTTGATCATTTTTTTAACAAAAGAATTGCTCAATGGTCAGGGTTATGGGAAAATGCGCGCCGCTATATCCTCGGTATGGGATTTTTTTGATTCATAAGGAATCATGCTCCGCCTGAGGAAGTGAAACACTTCCAATAATCTTTCTGGATAGCAAAAGGTATTTAATTATGTCTCGCGTATGTCAAGTTACTGGGAAGCGTCCTGTTACAGGTAACAACGTTTCTCACTCAAAACGCCGTACTAAGCGTCGTTTTCTTCCTAACCTTCACTGGCACCGTTTTTGGGTCGAAGGTGAAAACCGCTACATCCGTTTACGTGTATCTTCTAAAGGTATGCGTATTATCGATAAAAAAGGTATTGAATCAGTTCTTGCTGAAATTCGTGCCAACGGCGAAAAAGTATAAGGATCTGAATCATGGCTTCTAAAGGCGCTCGCGATTTAATTCGCATGGTATCTTCTGCTGGTACTGGTCACTTTTACACAACTGACAAGAACAAGCGAAATACTCCTGACAAACTTGAAATGAAAAAGTTTGATCCAGTTGTACGTAAGCACGTTATGTATAAAGAAGCGAAAATTAAATAATTTTCGGTCTTTGTCAAAAGGAACCGACTCAGTGAGTCGGTTTTTTTGTATCTAATAGAAACACCTTGTTCATTTGGTCAAAATTTTCGTTAGCAACTTGTTGCTGTGCTTTTTTTCGTTTACTCAGTCTTGCCTGGGTGTATTTAGCTATCATTGAGGTCAACCATGCCTGAATTACCAGAAGTGGAAACCACATTGCGTGGTATCGAACCTAAACTAGTTGGGCGTACACTTGCTCGAGTCGATATTCGACAGCCTAAGTTGCGTTGGTTAATCACACCAGAATTAAGTTCGGAAGTAGTCGGAGAGAAAATCACCCATCTTTCTCGTCGAGGTAAATACATTGGTATTCATACTGCAAAAGGTACCTTAATTATTCACCTTGGTATGTCGGGGAGTTTGTATTTCGTGCCAGCCGATACGCCACCTTTATTTCATGATCACGTGGATTTTTGCTTTGCCGACGATGATGTATGGCTAAGGTATACTGATCCACGCCGTTTTGGCGCCATTTTGTGGACAAAGGAAGATTGGAACGAGCATGAGCTTATCAAACACTTAGGGCCGGAGCCGCTCTCTGAGCTTTTTAATGCCGATATGCTGTATGCCAGAGCGAAGGGTCGAAAAGTCCCGATTAAGACATTTATCATGGACAGTAAGGTGGTAGTGGGTGTCGGAAATATTTATGCAAATGAAGCCTTATTTAAGGCAGGTATTCGTCCTGATCGTTTAGCGGGTAAGATTAGTAAAGTGCGTTTAGCTCGCTTAGTTGAGTGCATTAAAGTGGTGCTCGCGGCTGCCATTAAACAGGGCGGGACAACGCTAAAAGATTTTGTTGGCGGTGATGGTAAGCCTGGTTACTTTAAGCAAGAGCTTGCTGTTTATGGTCGAGCCGACAAAGCCTGTATCGTTTGTCAAACACCACTAAAAGAAATCCGTCAAGCTCAGAGAAGTACGGTTTTCTGCACAAAGTGCCAATCATGATTGGCACTTTATTTTCCACATGAGAATGGCGGCATAAGAATTGCTATTTATTACTGTGAATGAAAGAGTTAACGACATCGCCATTGATGAAAAAGTTTTTTTATCAGTGATATGAGTAAAAATGTTGCTTAAAATGTGCAGATTACATTGCGGTATTCTGCTAATCGGTTTATTTTTGACCAGTTAGGCAAGGTTTATAATGCCTAGATTACATTACATATATTAAGAGGAATTGGAATGAAAGCTGTCTTTCTTGCATCTGTTACAGCGCTTGCTATCTCATCAACCATAGCTCACGCTGCGTCAGGGCCAGCGGTGGTGTATGACCAAGCGGGTAAATTCGACAAATCTTTTAACGAAGGCGTGGCGAATGGCGTAAAAAAATACACAGATGAGACGGGCGTTCAAGTTCGTGAATTTGAACCGAAAAACGAAGCTCAGGTAGAACAAGGTCTTCGTCGTCTTGCTAAACGTGGTTATTCTCCAATTGTTACAGTTGGCTTTAACATGACTTCCGCTGTTGAGAAAGTCGCTAAAGATTTCCCTAAAATCAACTTCACAACTATTGATGGTGTTATCGACCTTCCAAACGTACAGTCAGTTGTTTTTAAAGAGCAAGAAGGTTCGTTCCTTGTTGGTGCTTTGGCAGCGATGAAGTCTAAAACTGACACAGTGGGCTTTGTTGGTGGTATGGACATTCCTCTTGTTCGTAAGTTTGGGTGCGGCTACGAGCAAGGCGCGAAATACGTAACGCCAAATGCGAAAGTGCTACAAAATATGATTGGCTCTACTGGTGCAGCTTTTAACGACCCAACAAAAGGTTCCGAATTGGCTAAGAGCCAGTTCTCACAAGGTGCTGACGTTGTTTTCGCGGCGGCAGGCGGTTCAGGTATCGGTGTATACCAAGCGGCTAAAGACGAAGGCAAGTACGCTATCGGTGTTGACTCTAACCAAAACCACATCCAACCGGGCACTATGTTAACGTCCATGGTAAAACGTGTTGATGAAGCGGCATTTAAGACTTACGAAGATGCTGCGGCTGGTAAGTGGAAATCAGGTTTAGTTGTGCTTGGTTTGTCAGATGGTGGTATCGATTGGGCGCTGGATAAAAATAACGCTAGCTTGATCACCGAAGACATGAAAGCGAAAATGAAAGACATTCGTGCAAAAATTGTCAGTGGTGACATTAAAGTTCACGATTACATGTCAGACAACACTTGTAACTACTAAGTTACATCATAAAACAGTTATCTATATTGTATAGGTAACTGTTTTTTTTGCTCTAGTGTGTTCCATTTTAAGCAGATGAATTACTTTTAGATATGACGAATAAAACAATGCCATACGCAATTGAATTGCGAGACATCAGTAAACGTTTTGGTGCGGTTCAGGCCAATAAAGACATTTGCTTACAAGTTCCGGCTGGCACGATTCACGGTATTATTGGTGAAAATGGCGCGGGTAAATCTACTTTGATGAGTATCATTTATGGCTTTTATGAAGCCGATACTGGGCATATTGAAGTGGATGGTAAACGCGTTGAAATTCGTAGCTCTCAGGATGCGATTAATGCAGGCATAGGTATGGTACACCAGCATTTCATGCTGGTAGAAAATTTTAGTGTTCTTGAGAACGTTATCTTAGGTGCAGAAGGTGGTGCAGTACTGAAAAAAGGCATTGGCGCTGCACGTGTAGAATTGCAACGTTTAGCTCATGAATACAGTTTAGATATTGATGTAGACGCAATCGTAGAGGATCTACCGGTTGGTTTACAGCAGCGTGTTGAGATACTAAAAGCGCTGTACCGCGGTGCTCGTATTCTTATCTTGGATGAGCCCACAGGTGTATTGACACCACAAGAAGCAGACCATCTGTTTCGTATCCTAAAAGCGCTCAAAGATCAGGGCGTTACCGTTTTGTTAATTACTCATAAGTTGCGTGAAATCATGGCTTCCACTGATAATGTATCAGTGATGCGCCAAGGTGAAATGGTCGCTCACCGTGAAACGACTCAAACCAGTAAGGAAGATTTGGCGGAATTGATGGTGGGCAAAAAAGTCCGTCTTACTGTCGATAAAGATGAAGCGAAGCCAAGTGATGTTTTACTGTCTGCGAAAAATTTGTCTCAGTTCGATAGCCAAGGTGTTAAGCGTCTAAAGAATGTCAGTTTAGAGCTGCGTGCCGGTGAGATCCTAGGGATCGCAGGCGTATCCGGTAATGGTCAGAGCGAATTGTTAAATGTCCTTTCAGGTATCTCGTCCATGGACGAAGGAGAGATCCATTTCGCCGGACAAGTGATCACATCGGCAGCCCCAAAAGATGCGGCGCAGATGCGCGATCTAAAAATGGCGCATGTTCCTGAGGATCGCCATAAAATGGGCTTAGTAACAGGCTTCGAAGCCTATGAAGCGGCGGTGTTGGGTTACCATAATTCTCAGGATTACAACGGAAAAATCCTGATGAACCGCAAAGCCATGCTTGATGAATGCAACGAGCGTATGGCCGCGTGGGACGTACGTCCACCAAACCCTCACCTAAAAACGGCGAATTTTTCTGGTGGTAATCAGCAAAAAATCGTTATTGCCCGTGAAGTTGAGCAAAACCCAGAAGTGTTATTGATTGGCCAGCCTACCCGTGGCGTTGATATTGGCGCAATTGAAAACATTCACGAACAAATTGTAAAACTAAGAGATTCAGGTAAAGCCATTTTACTTGTGTCTGTTGAATTGGATGAAATTATGGCACTGAGTGATCGCATTATTGTGATGTTTGATGGTGCGGTTGTTGGCGAACTTGATGCAAAAGACGCTGATGAGCAAACCTTAGGCTTGATGATGGCGAATGCCTATAACGAAGAGCAAGAAGGGGTATCCGCATGAGTCAGGCAAAAGTACCTGCTTGGGTGAATATCGCCCTCATTCCTATGCTCAATATTGCATTGGCGTTTATTGTTTCTGGACTCGTCATTCTGGCCATTGGTGAGAACCCGATTGAAGCGGCTGGCTATTTGATCTTCGGCGCATTTGGATACGATGAAGGGATAGGTTATACGCTTTATTATGCCACCAACCTTATTTTCACTGGGTTGGCCGTATCTGTCGCTTTTAAAGGCGGATTATTCAATATCGGTGGTGAAGGTCAGGCATACATTGGCGGTTTAGGTGTGGGTTTGATCTGTTTGTCTTTGGACCATACGATGCCATTTTACGTGATCGCACCTTTGGCTGTAATTGGCTCGGCCATCTTTGGTGCCGCATGGGCGTATATTCCAGCGTATCTACAAGCTCGTCGTGGTAGCCATATTGTTATCACTACCATCATGTTCAACTTTATTGCCTCTTCGTTAATGGTTTACCTGATCGTAAACTGGTTAAAAGAAGATGGGCGTATGGCGCCAAACAGCCGAACTTTTGAAGAAAACGCTTGGCTTCCATACTTGCATGAACTGCTTTCTCCGCTTGGTATCGATATCGGTGATTCTCCACTTAACCTAGCTTTTATTTGGGCTTTGTTATGTTGTGTGTTTGTGTGGGGATTGATTTGGCATACCCGTTGGGGCTATCAGCTGCGTACTCTAGGTACGAACCCAACAGCGGCACGCTATGCGGGTATTGATACGGCGAAAGTGACGATTTGGGCGATGTTGATTTCTGGTGGTTTGGCCGGTTTTGTTGGTCTTAATGAAATCATGGGCGTGAACCATAACCTATTGCTTAACTTTACTGCTGGCTATGGTTTTGCTGGTATCGCAGTGGCTTTGATGGGGCGTAATCACCCAATTGGTATTATCTTAGCGGCTACGCTGTTCGGTGCCTTGTATCAAGGCGGTGCTGAGCTGGCTTTTGAAATTCCAACGATTACACCTGAAATTGTCGTGGTGATTCAAGGTTTGGTTATTTTGTTCTCTGGTGCGCTTGAGCATATGCTTAAAGATCGTATCGAAGGCTTTTTTATTCGCAGAGCGGTCGCGTAGGGGAAAACTATGTTTGAAACATTGATACTTATGTTGGACGCGACAATGCGCGTTTCTACGCCGCTTATTTTTGCTGCGTTAGCTGGCTTATATTCTGAGCGTGCGGGTATTGTTGATATCGGTCTAGAAGGGAAAATTTTAGGCAGTGCGTTTGCGGCGGCTGCAGCGGCGGCGGTATTTGGCTCTGCTTGGATCGGCTTGTGTTTTGGTGTGTTGGCTTCTGTTTGCTTGGCGCTGATTCATGGTTTTGCTTGTATCACTCACCGTGGTGATCACATCGTCTCTGGTGTGGCAATCAATACCATTGTGGCTGGTTTGACGGTTACCTTGTCGATGTATTGGTTTGGTATGGGAGGACAAACCCCTGCCTTATCTGGCGACGCTCGCTTCTTAGACATTACTTTCCCATTTGCGGATGCGCTAGAAAGTGTGCCGGTTATCGGGCAGATCTATTCAAACCTATTGAGTGGCCATAACATTCTGGTGTACTTGGCTTTTGCTATGGTGCCTGTGACTTACTGGGTGGTTTATAAAACCCGCTTTGGTTTGCGTCTTCGTGCCGTGGGTGAGAATCCTCATGCGGTCGATACAGCGGGTATTTCGGTGTCTTTCATTCGTTACCGTGCGTTAATTATTTGTGGCATCTTGTGTGGCTTTGCTGGCGCATATCTGTCTACCGCTCATAACGCAGGCTTCTTGAAAGACATGAGTGCGGGTAAAGGTTATATGGCTTTGGCGGCACTGATCTTTGGTAAATGGCGTCCTGTTCCTGTCTTGCTTGCTTGTTTGCTGTTTGGTTTCTTGGACGCCGTGGCCATTCGCATGCAAGGTGTGGTGATTCCGGGGATTGGCGAAGTGCCTGTTCAAGCCATCGAAGTCTTGCCTTACGTATTAACTGTGTTGTTATTAGCTGGCTTTATCGGCAAAGCAATTGGGCCAAAAGCGATTGGCCGACCCTATGTGAAAGAGCGGGCATAGAGTGGCTGATGTGAAGCAGAGTACTGAGCTGCTTGAGATGGCAACAGAAGCGATGAATAAAGCCTATGTGCCTTATTCTCGCTTTCAAGTTGGCGCTGCGATTCTAACGGCGAATGGCCAAGTGTATTCTGGTTGTAACGTAGAAAACGCCGCTTTTCCTGAAGGAACTTGTGCGGAAGCGGGTGCGATTGCATCCATGGTATTGGGTGGCGAAACGCAGATCAAAGATATTTATGTGATTGGAAATGGCGATGCTTTGGTCACACCGTGTGGTGGTTGTCGTCAGAAAATTCGCGAGTTCGCTTCTGCAGATACCCAGATCCACATATGTGGTGCTGAAGGCGTGAGAAAATCCTTCACCATGAATGAGTTGTTGCCTTATTCATTTGGCCCTGAAAATTTAGAGCAATAACCTTGTTCGCATTTCTTGGTTGAAATATAACGTTAATAAAAACCACCTTCGGGTGGTTTTTTTATGGAGTTTGTTTGTGGTCTTTGGCTGTTTCATTCCTTGAAAGCCAGCGGGCGAGCATAGGCCCCGCTAGTAATACCAACAAAAATCGAGCAACCTGCATCGCCATTACAAAGGACACATCCGCATTGGTTGAAGCTGCGATAATGGCCACCGAGTCAGCTCCACCTGGGCTGGTGGCTAAAAAAGCAGTAAGCGGGTCTATATCGGCAAATAGAATCAACAGTACGGCCAAGCAGGCATTAATCGAAATCAACGCCAGAATCGCTCCTAGGACGTGAGGGAAGACATACCAAGCGTGTTTTAGAACTGCGCGGGTAAAACGAAAACCTATGCTCCAACCTAAGATGGCAAAGCTGATGGCGAGGCACCACTGGGGTAAGACGATAGGCAGTATGCCAGAAAACTTAATGACCAAACCTACAGCCAATGAAAGCAGTAATGGGCCACTGGGAAGGCGTAGTCTTACTCCCACAATGGTCGCTAAAGCAATGATGCTGAGTGTAATGGCAAACCCAGACCATGAGGAAACGCCAAGCCAGTCTATTGCTACAGCGGCTGAGCCATCGACATGAAACACGGTAGCCACAATGGTGGCGGCAACAGCACAGCAAGCCACACGCAAATATTGCATGAAGGCCACCAGCCGCATATCGGCTCCATAGGACTCAGACATAACCGTCATGGCTGCGGCAGCACCCGGTGAAGATCCCCAAATGGCTGTTGTGCCAGGCAATAACCGACTCCGACTCAGTAACCACCCTAAGAAGCTTGACGCGACAATAGTGGATACTGTGCCAATCAGGAATAGGGGCCACTCCAGAGAGATTTTAGCAAAGACGGCAAGTGGGAGGCTGTTTGCTATCATCATGCCCACCATGCCTTGTGCCATCAAAAAAGTTGGTTTTGGCAAAGCGATGCCAGCACCACTAATTGCCATACTAATGGCCATGATCATGGGGCCAAGTAGCAGTGCCGCCGGTATATGGGCTAATTCAAACAGAACAACAAGCAGAAAAGAGCCTATAAGTAAGACGATAAAGCGCCAAATAACGGGCCAGCTTGAGAGTGGTGGGAAATGTTTAGTAAAAAATGAAGCCATTTCTAGTGGTTAAGATCCGTCTGCGTGCATGTCAAAAAGTATACCTCAATCGCTTTGCTCTGATTGATCTTTAATGGTGATAGTAAGCATATTTTAAGCTTATGCTGCCAGTGTTGTGTGTTAATTTTTTAAAATATGAAAAGATACTCTACAAGACTGACAAGACCCTGACGGATGTTGCATTAACTTGCGTTTGTTGAAGCGTAGGATCTGCTAAGATGACGGCCGATTGAAAACTTGCTTACAGGAAAAGTAAAAACAATGCGAAAAATCAGTATCTTATGTTGTGTGATCTTATCTCTTTTTTTAACCGCTTGTGCAAGTGGCCCAATCAGCCGCTCGGATGCGGTTGGGTTCGAAGAGAGCGGTGGTGCCAGTTACTACGCGAATAAGTATCAAGGACGTAAAACCGCTAGCGGTGAAAGGTTTAATCAAAAAGCCATGACCGCCGCGCACAAACGTCTGCCTTTTGGTACTAAGGTAAAAGTCACCAATGTAGATAATGGCAAAAGTGTCGTGGTGCGAGTTAATGACCGAGGGCCATTTGTCAGTGGCCGAATTATTGACCTAAGTAAATCGGCTTTTGAGCGTATTGGTAACACACGTCATGGGGTTATCGAGGTAGAAATTGAAGTGTTGCGTTAAATTGTTACATCAATTTTAGACTGTTTAGTTTGATTGTAAGTATTGGGAAATATAGGGGTTGAGTTTTAATGCATATTCAAACACCTTTAACTCAAAGTTATACGCCATTCCAACCGACGTTGACTGCTCAAGGTATGTCCCATTTCGGTTTATCTGTAGATATGCAGCGCCCAATTCTTGCATTGTCGAACTCTATCTTGGCTTTTCTTCAAGTAAGGGTTGAGCAACCAACTCCCTACTCAATGATTCCTGATGGAACAAATGTTCTGCTTTTTTCTCCACTTCGTGGTTGGGTTGGGGGAACTCGTTTATCTATTTTGGAAGTTCAACTCATAGAGCCGGGTGATTATTTTGGGGTCTGGTTTGCACCGGGTTCGCTAAGACAGTTTTTTGATGTCGACCTATTGGAGATTACACAATCGCTTGTTGGAGATGACTTTTTATCGCACCGAGAGTTTGTCTATTTGAGCGAGCGATTATACGAAAAGGAAACTTTTTCAGAACGAGTTGTTTTATGTGAGTCTCTTTTTTTAAAGTCGTTATTCCAGCAACCTCCACCAGCATTAAGTCACGCATTAACGCTTATTTATCAAAGTTTAGGTAGTATTAGTGTGACAACTTTGGCTCAGTCAGTTGGATTAAGTCGGCGGCATCTAAATCGATTATTTTCACTGCATACGGGTTTATCAACGAAGTCATTCTCACAGCTCATACGTTCTCAAAGCTTACTAAGTTGTTGTTATAAAAAGAATGTATCGATTTTTCATTGTGGATTAGATCTGGGTTTCTACGACCAGTCTCATATTTTGAGATCTTTGAATCAGCATGATTTATCGTCATTGTCGTTACAAACTCAGCAATTCATGTCCGCTTTTTACAAGCCCCATCAAAAGGAACGCAACATACTCTTCTGAAATAGAAGGAGATGATGATGTTTTCGAATACTGACATATTAGCAATGTCTGAAGGTAAATTTTTTGGTGAGGGAAACGCTCAGCTGCCGAGCGGACCAATGTTAATGATCGATGAAATTACTCAAATTGATTCATCTGGCGGGTCTTATAATAAAGGTTTATTGGAAGCGCGATTTAGTATTCGACCTGAGCATTGGTTTTTTGACTGTCACTTCAAAGGTGATCCTGTAATGCCTGGCTGTTTAGGTTTGGATGCTCTTTGGCAATTGTTAGGTGTATTTCTTGGCTGGTCTGGCTTGCCGGGAAAGGGTCGTGCTTTAGGCGTTGGTAAAGTTCGCTTCACAGGTCAAATTTATCCAACAGCTTCATTTATCGAATATAAAATTCATATTAAACGAGTTAAAAAAGCCCCTTTAGGAATGGGAATTGCTGATGGCTACGTATTACTAGGTGGCGATATTATTTACGAAGCACATGATTTAAAAGTTGGTTTGATCCGCTGAATCAAGATTAAAGCTTTGTTTCTGTTTCTTTGAGAAGCTTGGGCGTCAGCTTGATACTCGCAACAACTTGGCCGAAGTCCTCTGGATCTCGTTGGATGGTGAAGCCTAGGTGACGACAGAAGTCGATCATGCGTTTGTTTTCGGCCAAGACGATGCCTTTCATTACTCGAATGCCTTTGTCTGCGGCGACTTGCATGAGTCGGCGCATGAGGTAGGACGCCAATCCTAGCCCTTGGAACTCATCTCCAAGTACCACGGCGAATTCACAACTTTGGTCATCAAAGTTGTCGATGTAGCGGGCAGTACCGATCAACACATCGTGTCCATCTCGTTGAATCACAGCAAGCAGTGCCATTTCGCGGTCATAGTCGATATGCGAGAGGCTGGCGAGCATGCGCGGTGTCAGCTCTTCGATGTTGGAGATAAAACGAAAGTAGCGCGTTTCATGGGACATGCTGCGCACAAAATCGGCCAAAATTCCTGAATCTCTCGGTAAAACGGGTCTAACGGTGGCGATCTCGTCATTCTTTAATGCCCGCTCTGATACCCACTGTCTTGGGTAAGGGTGAATGGCGAGATGTTCATAGCGGCGCCAATTCTTGCAAACCCTAAGCTGGGCTGTGACATCCGCGTACACACTGCCGCTGTCGTGTAGCCTCACATCGGCCAATTCTAGGGTTTCTATCTCAGGTAATTCACACACCATGGTGGATAAGTTGCGCAGTAAACTTTCTAACTCAAACGACTCTTCGCCAGGAAAGGCACGCTGAATAAGGTCTTTGGCCAGAATGGTGTTTAATGGCGGTAGAGCAACAGCTTCCGCGTGTTTATGTTGTTGCACCCCCTCAAGGGACAAGCCAATGGCAGGACCAAATACCTTGTCCTGAAAAACGCGTAAATGAATGGGCGCAGACAATAGATTTGATGCTTGTCGACGTGTGATTAAGCGAATATGGAAGAGCTCAAAAATATCGCGTAAGGCGTCCGCATGAGGTGTTTTTTCACCCTGCTTAAACAGCTGATTCAGTGTGTTGGTGGCCTCAGAAACATCAATTTTAAAGCGAAAGGCGTGGCTATCGGGGGACTGTTTCGCGAGTAATTGATTGCGTTGGAATTGCACCAAGAATTGAAAGCCTTCAATGGCGGTTTCTGGGGTTCTAAAGGTTGGAATACCGGCTTCATTAATACGAGTACGCATGGTGGTCATATTGCCACCGCCAAGCAAACACACCATCACCAGCTTTTTCTGTGTTTTATGTAGCTTGGTAATCAAGTCGAACAAGGAGTCGATGTCGATCAAGGCCGTTGGGCTGAGCGTCAGTAACACCGCACCACATTCTTCACTTTGTAGAGCATCTTCCGCAAGATTAATAAAGAGATCCGTCGCGCTGCTGGCCCAAACGGTAGTGACAGGGCCAATACCTCCTCGACCCGCCATGGTGGCTTCTAATCGGTCGTGCAGTTCGTCTTGTGGTGTCAGTAAGTCAATGCCAAGCTCCATGGCACGTTGCGCGGCCAGTTCGCCAGGGCCAGCACCGTTACCAATAATGAGTAACGAACCCTCTTTGACCCGACGAGCGTTGGTCATCACCGAAGCGGCCGCAATCAAATCATTCAGACGTCGACCACGAACTGCCCCCGTTCGGCTGAGTGCGGCGTCGAGTACTCGCTCATCGGCACCAACGGAATGCTCGGTGACCACGGCAACAGGTTTGCTTCGTCCTGTGGCGCGTAAGCTGCTGAGAAATCGTGTGGGGCGGCCAATCTTCTGCAAATACATCAAAATGGCCTGACTATCGAAGTCGGTGGATAAATAATCCAGTACTTGTGATGGCATCACATCGACCGGAGTTCCCATGGCGACCACTTGAGAAAATCCAATGCCTTGCCACGTTGCCCAGTCGACCAAGGCACTAGCGACGGTGCCTGATTGCGACATCAGAGCCAAGCGCCCCGATAAGGGTTGAGTTAAACCCAGCCAAGCAAATACGCCTTGTTTCGGGCGGCAAATGCCAAAGCTGTTTGGTCCGAGTAAGCGCACATTGTGTTTGCGAAGAGACTCCACCAAGGATTCTTGGCTGTCTCCCGTCCAAGACAACATAAGTAAAGAGCCAATCCCAGCCGCACCACAATCCGCAATGATGTCTTCCATGGTGACTGGTTTTTCCGTGTTGGAATAAGCACCAACCAATACCGCAAGATCTGGGCCTTTGGGTAATTCGCTGAGTGTGGTGTAAAGCGGAAATGAGAATTCACCAGCCGGTTGTACGCCGACTAAACTCACAGGGCAGGATTTTGTCGCATGGGAAAGAGAAGTCAAAAGAGCCAACATTAGAGGATCGTTTGCATCGTCACCGGTGAGTATTACCATAGACTTTGGGGCGAGTAGCGGATGTAATGCGTGTTGGCTCACAGAGTTTTCTCCTGAGTTCTTGTGTGGCAAGAGTGATATTAAGCACTGTATCACACTCATCTATAGAGCGAATTGTAGACCATGGTAGGATAGATTGTTTCACTATGTTTGTGGTTTGATATAAGACACAGTGACTGCGAATATCGAAAAATAATAATTCAGAGACCTTCAATGACAACGGCGTACATCACACATTCTTATTGCGATAGGCACAATATGGGAGCCGACCATCCGGAATCTCCTTTGCGTCTTGGTGCCATTCAAAATCGTTTAATCATGGGGCAGTTGATGGATTTTTTACGCCGCATGGAATCGGATCCCGCAACCCGAGAACACCTGCTTCTTGCCCACGACGAAACTTATGTGGATTCCATTTTTGCCCGAGCGCCAGAAGAAGGTCATGTGGAATTAGAACCAGAAACCTTGATGATGCCGCATACTTTGGATGCCGCTTTGTACGCCGCAGGCTCAGTCATTAAAGCGGTGGATCTTGTGATGAAAGGTGAGATGGACAATGCTTTTTGCGCGATTCGTCCACCGGGTCATCATGCGGAATACGACAAAGCCATGGGTTTCTGCTTGTTCAATAACATTGCCGTGGGAACCCGCTATGCCATTGAACAATATGGTCTAGAGCGTGTCGCTATCGTCGATTTCGATGTGCACCATGGCAATGGCACAGAAGATATTTTTAAAACCGACTCAAAAGTATTGTATGCCTCCAGCTATCAGCATCCGTTTTATCCCTACAGTGACCCGGGTGCGTCTCACGATAATATTCTTCATATGCCGCTGGCAGCAGGATCGGGCAGCGAGGCTTTTCAAAACATCATGACTGAGCAATTATTGCCAGCGCTGGAAGCCTTTAAACCGCAACTTATTATGATTTCCGCTGGCTTTGATGCCCACAAAGAAGACCCAATGGGGCAGCTAAGATTAAGCGAGTCTGACTTTACTTGGATTACCGATTTATTGATGGATGTGGCCGATCGTCATTGCGATGGCAAAGTGGTATCGGTTTTGGAAGGCGGATACAACGTAGACGCGCTAGGTCGTGCGGCGTTTTGTCATGTCAAAAGTTTAATGAAGCTCTGAAATGCGACATTGAGCTTTAACATTAAGCCAAAAGTGATTTACCAATCTGATGATTGAATTCAGATAAACTTCTAAGTTTGTATGACGCGAGGTCAAATTTTTCATGATCATATTCGTCAGTATGCGGCACCGCTATAGGCTTTATTCCAGCTGCTAATGCGGCTTTGACCCCGCCGAGAGAATCTTCAAAAGCAATACATTGATGAGCTTCAATACCAAGTTTTTCCAGTGTTAGTTGGTAAACATCAGGAGCGGGTTTGCCCTTGGTTACTTCCTCTGCTGAGCTGTAGGCCATAAAATAGTCCGCAATATTAAGGCGTTGCAATACGCTGGGTATAATGTCTTTTGGTGAGTTGGTGGCAAGGCCAATTTTTACTTTGGCTTCTTGTAATGAGTTGAGTAGGTTGTGAACGCCATGCATGGCTTGCCCTTGAGTCTCGATCAAATATTTGACTCGCTCAACGACACGATTCTCGACTTCCTCAAGAGAAGCATCTTTCCAAGGCTGTTTTGCAAACCAAAATTCAGTAACTTCCCTTGTTGTCATTGCAGCGGTAAGCGCAGTTAAATCTTCGGTCACGTTTACACCTACAGACGAAAATACATCAAACTCCGCTTGTTTCCAGAAGGGTTCGGAATCAATCAGTAATCCATCCATGTCAAAAATGACTGCCTGCATAATCGTCTGTTTCTCTGTTTGTTGATTAATGCTTTATTTAACATGGATAGGCTCTAATTTGAAAGCGCTGTTGGTAACCACAAGGCGATGTCTGGTACTAAGCAAAGTATTAATGCCGCTAGGCACATCAGTACAAAGAATGGAAAAGCGGCTTTTGCGACTTGTCCTATCTTTTCCCCAGTAAGGCCTTGAAGCACAAAGAGGTTAAAACCAACCGGTGGCGTTATTTGCCCAAGTTCTATGAGTATTACAAGAAATACACCAAACCAAATAGGATCAAAGCCAGCTTGGATGACGATTGGTAAGGTAATGGGTAGGCTCATTACGGTGATAGAAATACCATCTAGAAATAAGCCGAGTATGACGTAAAACACCGCCAGCGCTAACAGTAAAAATGCTGGAGTAAGATCCAAACTGGCGATATAGCTTGCTAGCTCAGAAGGCAAATGTAGGAAGCCCATCGCGGTCGACAAAAGTGCCGCTGATACCAATATGCTGCAGACCATGGTTGAACTCAACAAGGTAGCAATCATCGCCTCTTGGATCATTTTGAATGACAACTGACGTTCTTTTATCAAGATAATAAGAGTGGCGAACACTCCGACCGCCGCCGCTTCAGATGGTGTTGCGATACCTGTATAAATAGCGCCCATAACGATAACGATCAAGGAGATAACGGGTAACAGCAATACCAAACTTTCCAGTTTACTGGCTGTGTGGGATTGCTCTGGTGGACATAAGGAAGGGTTTAAAATGGCTCTTAGTACGATGTAGCCAGAGTAAAGTGCGGCAATCAAAATGCCAGGTAAAATGCCTGCCATGAAGAGTTTACTAATCGATACTTCGGACTGAATGCCATAAACGATCATCACTAAGGAGGGTGGAATTAACAACCCAAGACTGCCTGCTCCCGCCAAGGAGCCTACAGACAGTTTTCTATCATAACCCCGTTTTTTGAGCTCAGTTGTGGTGATCTTTCCAACGGTTGCGGTTGTGGCGGCACTGGAGCCACTGACCGCGGCAAACATCGCACAACCAAATACATTGGTATGTAGAATGCCGCCAGGAATTTTTTTCGCCCAAGGCTCTAACCCTCTAAACAAACGATCTGAGATATCGGAGCGAAATATCAGCTCACCCATAAGGATGAAAAGCGGAATGGCGGATAGCTCCCATGAGTTGGCGGACCGAAACAGAATACGGCTGAGTATGGCGCCAGCGCGATCCAAACTTACATCACCAATGAAAATAAGCGACAACAAGGCAACAATGGCTAGGCCGGAAAATACCCAAACTCCAAGTCCAAGTACTAAGAGAATGAGAGTAATGACACCTACGGCTGATAATACAATTTCCATCTTATTTGTTTGTCTCGATGTGGGGAACTTTATGGGTAGAAATAAGGACAAGTGTTCTGACAAAGAGTGTTAAGCACAAAAGACTTAAGCCAACCAATACCATGCCCTCAGGGATCCATAATGGTGTTTCTGCAATGGATTCACTGGTGATATTACGTTTGAAGCTTCTGGCCACATTGATGTACCAGTAGTATAAAATCCATGAAAAAAGAGCCAAGGAAACAAGGGAAATAACAGACTCTAGTAACCAATGATAGCGCTCAGGAAGTCGGTCACTGAGTATATTAACTTTAATCAATCCATCGCGCTCTAAGCTATAACCTAAACCAAGAAAAGTGATGGTGGCGATAGCGTAACCGACAAATTCATCGAGAACATAGGTTGAGGTGCCGAATAAGCGTAAGACAATCTCTAGTAATATATGGCACAGCAGGTAGGCGATTAATAGCATTGCCAAAGCACCAGACAGCTGGTTAAGCCGTCTGGATATCCCTGATAATAAATGAACTATCATTTACTTTTCTCAAAATCCGCCATGATATCGCTACCGGATTTCCCCGTATCGTCTAACCACTCTTTTAAAGAAGGTTTTGCCGATTCCTGAAGCCAATTGATGAAAGACTTAGGTAGGTTTTGATGAATAGTAACGTTATGCGCAACTAATTCTTTGTAGTTGTCAGCGACACGAGTTCTTACCGTTTGCCAATTGTGCTTATCCGTTAATGCAGCGGCTTTTAGTATGGCGCTTTGTTCTTCTGTGGATAGGTCATCAAATACCTCTTTGTTCATATGCACCATGTTAAGAGGAATGGCGTATTGGATGGCGCTGTAGTTATCGAGGTGTTCCCAGAATTTACCACTTGCTCCTGCATCTGCTGAAGTGAGAACGGCTTTAATTCCACCTGTAGAGAGTTGAGGAACAACATCCCCCCAAGACAGTTTAATCGGTTCTGCGCCTGCTTCACGTAGGGTTAATGTGCCATTTTTGTCATAGGTACGAATTTTTAAATTAGCCAATTCAGCTTTGGTAGTAACTGGTTTTTGTGACCAAATGCCGCTTGCTGGCCAAGGGGAAGCATAAAGCAGAATTTGTCCATTTTGGGCAAAGACTTTTTGGTAATAGGGTTTGGCTATTTGATAAAGTTTTTCGGCTTGATCTTCATTTTCAACGATAAAAGGTAATGAAGACAGTAAAAATATAGGGTCTATGCCGGCAATACTACCAGCTAAGGTATCGGCGATTTGAATCGCATTGTCGGCAACAGCGTAAAAATTGTCAGCGGATTTAAAGCCAAGAGATCCACCTGTATGAAGCGTAATATCTATGTCGCCTTTGCTCAGTTTCGTTACTTGATCAATAAAATATTTGTCCCCTTCGGCATGAATCGATGTCGCATTATATTCATTAGAGAAATCAAACTTCGCGGCAGATAAAGCAAATGGAGCTTGGATCAAAGCGACAGAAACTAATAATAAACTTGGATAGCGCATACGACTCTTTCCTTCAACGGTTGGGGTCTATCGACTCTAGACCGCTTGTCTTTTACTTATGTTACTTATTGCGGCGAAAGGATGACGCAATGCGACAATTCTCACACGTTTGAGGCTGAGTTGGTTTAATTAAGTAATGACTATCTACCTCCTTTTTTAAATACCTCTCATCACCTTTACACTCCGTTTGTCGTATGGAGTCAGCGCAATGACGTATGGAGTCATCTTGCCTTTTAGACTGCCTTTACTATGAAAATGATTAAGTTATTTATAAGTAATTCTTAGCTCATCTATTCTATCTTCATTTCCAATATTATCGAGATAAAGAGGTATGAAGTCTGAAATTATTTATAAGTAATTTATTAATCCATTTTTTATCTTTTTAACATTTAATGAGAAAGGGAAAATATGAAATTTGTAAATTATTTGTGTTTGATGGTATTAACCACTTTGGGTTGGAGTATTTCTCTTCAGGTGCAAGCTGATACTAGAGTATTGAAATTCCATAGTGGATTGGCTCAAACAAGACCAGAAGCTCAATATATAGAAGAGTTTGCTGATTTAGTTAAAGAAAAATCTAATGGATCACTACAAATCGATGTTTATCATGCCGGATCTCTTGGCCTAAAAGAAGCTGATATGCTTCGAATAATGAAAGGTGGAATGGTTGATTTAGCTTTGATGTATGGTGAATATTATAAAAGAGACGCGCCAGCTTTAGCATCTGTTTATGCGCAAGGAGCCATTACAAAAGCTGAGCAGCATTTGGCATTACTACCTACATTGCGCTCAATATATAAAGATGCCTATGCAAAGTGGGATATTCATACTGTAGGTGGTGTTGTGGCGCCAGTTTTTGATGTTGGTTTGCATTGTAAAGAGCCGGTTAACTCTTTAGCTCAGTTAAAAGATAAAAAAGTTCGAGTGTGGTCAGGGCATCTTGTCGACACTTTTAAAAAATTAGGCATATCTGCTCAAGTTATTGGTCAAAATGATATGTATCTTGCATTACAAACAGGAGTTGTAGATTGTGCTTATTATCTATCGACTGTAGCTAAAACGGTTTCTTTGCAAGAAGTAACCAAATATGAATCATACCTTCACCCTTGGGCGGCGTCTCCTTGGATGTTTGGGGTAAGTGATAAAACATGGCAGTCTCTCACTGCAGATCAGCAAAAAGCTTTGACCGAGGCGGGTGAAGAAGTTTGGAAGGAAACCAAGTTGCTTGCAGTCGATCCACAACGAGAAGCCGCAGCACGAGAGGAGCGTAAATCTTTAGGGATCACCATATTAGAACCATTTAGTAAAAAAGATGTACAAACCTTCGTTGGTGCCGCGATGAGTGCATGGAAAGATATGGCAGAAGCCTCTGGGCCTGAAGGCATGAAATATTATGAAACTGTCTCTACATTGGCAAAAGAGCAACAAAAGTAAGGACAATAAAGGGCATGTAATGTGCCCTTTCTTTGCCTTTCTAAGTGCCTTTTATTAGGAGATATGATGTCTTTTATTTCAAATGCGTTTGATCGATTAATACGGATCATTTTTTATATAGGGGTCATCTCAGGCATCGTTATGGCTGCATTGATCCTTGTTAGTTCATTACTGCGTTATATTGTGGGTTCGCCTATTTCATTTTCTGATGAGTTGGCGGGGCTGCTGTTTGTTACTTTGGCTTTTACTACCTTCCCTTTGGTCATGGACCGTTCTGAACATATACAGTTGTCTATCGTAACTGAAAAATTAAGTCATGGTGCCCAGCGTATCTGCCGTATTTTTGCTTCGCTAATTTTATTCGCTTTTGCCATTGTTTTTATTTATCAGTCATGGGCCTTCATGGATTTTTCTCGCATGATTTCATCGCGAACAGATGTTAGTGGTATTTTACTTTGGCCTTGGATGGCTTTAATGCCTATTTCAATGGTTTTATGTGTTTTGGTTGAGTTAAGAGCTATTTTCCGCATCCTTAAAGATAGCCCCGTTTCGGAGCATTCAGTATGAGTTGGTTGATTTTAGGTTCCAGTTTAGCGGTTTTATTGGGGAGTGGCGCTATTCTAGGTGCAGCTCTCGGATTAACTGGGTTTATTTTATTACATTTTCAAGCTGGTGGTGCGAGCGCATTAGCGATTAATTCAGCTTGGAATTTGCTCTCAGATTTTACTTTAAGTGCAGTGCCTCTATTTATTATTTTAGGTGATATTTTATTGGCGAGTGGAGTATCTACTCGGGTATATAACGGGTTGGTTCCTTTATTTCGTAATGTGCCAGGAAAATTGCTGCACACTAATATAGCAGTCTGTACTCTATTTGGTGCAGTTAGTGGTTCGAGTACATCCACTGCGGCAGCGATAGGTTCTGTGAGTTACCCAGAGCTTAAGAAGCGTGGTTATGACTCCAATATGGTGGTAGGAACCTTAGCAGCAGGGGGGACTCTTGGATTACTCATACCACCTAGTCTTTCTTTATTGATCTATGGGGCAACGCAAGATGTTTCGATTGGTCGTCTTTTTATGGCTGGTTTGATTCCTGGCGCCTTAATTTCATTTGGTTTTTTTGCTTGGATATATTTTCGATCTAAGTTTGGTAGCTCTGTTACACCTGAGGAAAAAGAAAAGTTTAGCTGGGGAGATGCAATAAGAGGTTTGGCGCAAGTATGGCCTTTACCCATATTAATATTTTTTGTCTTGGGTACCATCTACATGGGTATTACCACGCCAACAGAATCTGCTGCGATGGGTGTTGGTGTAGCCATTATTTTAGGTTTCTTTTGGGGCGATTTGACGACGAAGAAACTCTGGGAAGCGTTCTGTAGAGCATCGATGATGTTTAGTGCTGTCGCTTTAATATTGGTTGGGACGGTGATTCTAGCTCAAGCTGTGAGTTTACTCGGTTTACCGAGATCTGCGGTTGGAGCAATAAATGATCTAGGATTAGATAAATATGGCGTACTCGTTATGGTCGTTCTGGTTTATCTTTTGCTTGGGTGTTTTTTTGATGGTATTTCACTACTATTAATGACATTGCCGATTACTTTTCCTATGGTAACCAGCATGGGATTTGATCCAGTTTGGTTTGGTGTCATTGTTACTTTATTAATGGAAGTTGGCATGATTACACCTCCGGTAGGACTTAACTTATTTGTTCTTAGCTCTATTACTAAAGGAGATGTAAGTGTCACTAGCGCAGCAAAAGCCTCTTTGCCATATTGGCTGATACTTCTTGCTGCTGTGGGTGTCCTTACTTTGTTTCCAGATATTGTTTTGTGGTTACCTAATATTTTGAATTGATGGAGCGGGTGAAGGCTCAGCTCGCTTGAGATGTACGACGAGAATCCATTGGGGATTGGCCAAAGAATCTATGGTAAGTACGGCTGAAGTGAGCAGAGCTTACGAAACCACAAGCAACGGATACTTCAAAGATACTAAGGTTCGATTGTTGTATTAGTTGTCTAGCATGAGTTAAACGATACTCCATGTAATAACGGGCAGGGGTCACGCCAACATTACTCTTGAATAGTCTTTCTATTTGTCGTCGAGAAATGCCCACCAGTTTTGTTAGCTCATCTATGCTTAAAGGGTCTTCTACATTGTTTTCCATTAACTGAATAGAATCTTTTATACAGTTTGGAATGTGCGATTCTGGAAGCAGAAAACGGTTTGTTTTTTTAATGTCTTTTTTAGTTGGTCGATCAGAGCCAATTACTTCCGCAATAGCTTGTGAATAGTCTGTACCGTGTGAGCTTTTAATATAATGGAGCATCATATCTAAGGTGCTGTTAGGACCAGAGCAGGTTAATAAAGAACCTTCTTCAGTAAAAGAGGATGTCGATAAATTTAACTTTGGAAACCGTTCTTCCATAATGGCTTTATTGTCTTGGTGAATAGAGATAGTGTTCCCTGTTTTGATTTTGCTATCTGCGACATAATAACTTCCATTCCATATACCTATGATGGTTGTATTTGACTGGGCAGCTTTGACTAATACTTTGTTAAGTAATGGTTCTGGTCTGAGCGAGTTACGAAAGCCACCACAAATCACTAAAATAGCGTCTTTGTTTACTTCAATGTCTTCTATATGGCCATCTGCTGCTATTTCTATAGAAATATCAGATAGTGCCTTGTTGCTGTTTACACCGTAGGTTTTGCATTCGTAGATAGGATTGTCATGTAATAGGTTAAGCGTCACTAACGTATCTAAAGCTACGGAAAAGGACGACATGGAAAAGTGATCAAGCAATACAAAGCTTACTTTTCTTAGTGGTTTTGATACTGCTTCAAATTGGGGGGAGTGTGTAAAAGCGAGATTGGAGCGTTTTAAATGACTTTGAAAATAGCACGTATTTTGATTGCTACTAGCTTCTAACATTACGTTGACCTCTTACTAGATTTTTTACAAGCACAATGCCTCACAATCTTTGATGCAAAAAAAATGCCGCTAATCTAATAAGCTATCTATATTCTAAAAAGGCTACCTACATAATGGCGTGTTGCTTTTGTTGCTTGCTACCATATTTTTTAATTGGATGGCTTTCTGGAATAGTGGAAAAATCACCAAGGATAAAACAAGAATGATACCTTTTAGAAAAGTTTTTATTCCATTTTGAGCAAGCTTATCAAAGAAAAGCGATACAATGAGTATCGCTTTTTACTTGTTTAAACTACGATTTTTCAGTCAATTTGCTTTCTCTGTTTCCCAATTCAATAGCACAGGTTGCTGTGCATCATGGGCAAAGAAATAACCGGCTTTTGGCGTGACGTATAAGGTTTGTCCTTTTTCGAAGCAGTTTTTATCGAACGCCTTGTGAGGCAGATCGATTTCCCATACGTCGTTGCTTTGCCAATCAATTGGCGTCAGTTCTAAGCGAACTTCGGCCCCAATTGGGTTGATGGCAATGACACGCAAAGGCAAGTTGGATTGAGCGGTCGGTTCTCTTGATACAAAGAACTCATGGGAGCGAATGTAGAGTTGGCCGTCTTTCTGTTCCGCACCATTTGGCAGAGCGATACTGGCTTGCTGATTTTGCCATTTGCCGTTTTCCACTTTGCCTTCAAAGACATTGGCATTGCCTAGGAAGTCGAAGACAAATCGGCTGTTAGGGGAGGCGTAAAGCGCATCAGGTTGGTCGATCTGTTCTATGTGGCCATTACTCATCACCACAACGCGATCAGACAGTTCCAAGGCTTCTTCTTGGTCATGAGTAACGAAGACGCTGGTGAAGCCCAGTTCATCGTGCAATCCGCGCAACCAGCGACGCAGCTCTTTACGAACCTTGGCATCCAACGCACCAAAGGGCTCGTCTAGTAGCAAGACTTCCGGCTGAGTCGCCAAGGCGCGTGCCAAAGCAATACGCTGTTTTTGGCCACCAGAAAGTTGTGACGGGAAACGGTTAGCAAGATGTTCAAGCTGCACCATTTCCAATAAATGCATGACGCGATTTTTAATTTCAGTCGAGCTTGGTCGTTCCTTACGTGGCAAGACTTCTAAGCCAAAGGCCACATTGTCAGCCACTGTCATGTGACGGAATAGAGCGTAGTTTTGGAACACGAAGCCCACGCGACGATCTCGCACATGCAAGTTGGTCACGTCTCGGTTACCAAATTGAATGCGACCTGTATCCGCGCCTTCTAGACCCGCGATAATGCGCAATAACGTGGTTTTTCCTGAGCCCGATGGGCCAAGCAAACCAATCATTTCGCCTTCGTTGATATCCACTGACAAAGGTGACAAGGCTTGAAACTGCCCAAAGTGTTTGGAAATGTTTTCAATCAAAATACTCATTGTGTCACCTGTCTTTCTTTTTCAGCTTCAATTTTTAAACTACGTTCCTGACGCCATTCGATGAAGGCTTTCAACAACAAGGTAAGTAGGGCGATCATCGCCAATAGCGATGCGCTGGCAAACGCCGCAGCGGCTTGGTAATCCTCATATTGCAACTGAACGTGCAGCGGCAAGGTGTTGGTTTCGCCGCGAATGTTGCCCGAGACCACAGATACCGCGCCAAATTCACCGACGGCACGAGCGTTGGTTAGAATGACGCCATAAATCAGCGCCCATTTGATATTGGGCAAGGTCACGCGACGGAACAACTGCCAGCCAGAAGCGCCCAGAATGACGGCGGCTTCTTCGTCTTCTCGTCCTTGTTGTTGCATCAAAGGAATCAATTCTCGGGCAACAAATGGGCAGGTTACAAACACGGTGACCATCACAATACCCGGCCATGCAAACATCAACTGGATATCTTGATCGTACAACCAAGAGCCAATCCAGCCGTTATTGCCGTACAACAAGAGATACAATAAACCCGCGACCACTGGGGAAACCGCAAATGGAATATCCATCAGGGTCATCAGTATTTTGCGGCCAGGAAATTCAAATCGGGTTACCGCCCACGCTAACATCACGCCGAAGACCAAGTTGATTGGCACGGTTAAAGCGGCCACGAACAAGGTTAAGCCAATGGCGTGCAGGGTATCGGCTTCCAGCAAGCTGTTAAAGTAATGCCCTGCGCCCTCTACAAAAGCTTGTTGGAATATGGCAATCAGCGGCACAACCAGCAAGATGGCGGTCAAAAATAAGGTAATACCAATGAGCAAACCTTTTACCAGCGGGCTGTCGCCGACTCGCAGCTGGTGTTGCCCAGATGACGATTTAGAAGATGACATAATAGATTCCTAGCTGCGTCCATGAAGGCGGCGTAAATAGCGCGCCTGCCAGATGTTGATGGCGAACAAGAGAATAAGCGATGCCATGAGAACCACAGAAGCAATGGCGCTGGCGGCGGGGAAATCGAACTCTTGTAAGCTAACGAAAATCATCAAAGAGGTAATTTCGCTGACGTATGGCATGTTGCCTGCGATAAAAATGACCGCGCCAAACTCACCCAAACTACGGGTGAACGACAAGGCAATGCCGGTCATTAAGGCTGGCCACAAGGCAGGAAAAATCACTCGACGAAACACCGACCAATCGGATGCACCCAAGGTCATGCCAGCTTCTTCCTCTTCTGGAGACAACTCCTCCAAAACGGGTTGTACTGTTCGTACAACAAAAGGAATACTGGTAAACGCCATGGCAAGTACAATTCCCCAAGGGGTGTAAGCAATCTTGATTCCTAGGCTTTCGAGTATTTCCCCATACCAGCCGTTTTGTGCATATAAAGTGGCTAACGTGATACCGGCAACCGCGGTTGGCAAGGCAAAAGGCAAATCCACCAAGGCATCTAGAATACGGCGTCCGGGGAAGTCGTATCGCACTAACACCCAAGCAAGCAATAATCCAAAAAAGCCGTTAAAAACCGAAGCAAGCAAAGCCGCCCAAAGTGTGACTTTGTAACTGGCCACCACGCGTTCGTCGCTAATGACTTGCCAATATCTATCCCAGCCCATATCGACCGATTGCATGACTAGGCCGCTCATTGGGAGCAATAGAATCAAACTAATAAAGAGAAGAGATGTACCTAAACTTAAACTGAGTCCGGGCAAGACTCGTTTATGGCGAGGTCTGGTATCGGCCGCGCTTAAATGTGTTGCCATGTGTTTGCCTATGATGGTCGTAATCAGAGTATTTGATAAAACGCCAGCTGTGTTAGAGACAGAAAAGCCGGACACGCAAGCGTATCCGGCTAGAGGTTATCATTCTGATATTAGCGGCGCTGAAGTTGGTCTAGTTTACCACCATTTGAAAATATTTCTTTAGTCGCTTTTGGCCAGCCACCAGCAATATTTTCTACGGTTAATAATTCTACTTCAGGGAATTTCTCTGCGAATTCTTTCTTCACCACATCGTTGTGTACGCGGTAATTGAAACCAGCTAATAAACGCTGAGATTCTTCACTGTATAAATAGTTTAGGTATTCATGAGAAACCTCTTGAGTGCCGTTTCTTTTCGCGTTTTTCGTCACAACGGCGACAGGGAACTCCGCTAGGATAGAGGTTTTTGGCACGACCACTTCGTATTTATCAGCACCGTACTGGTTACGAATGTTGTTCACTTCTGATTCGAAGGTAATCAAAACATCGCCAATGCCGCGCTCTACGAAAGTGGTTGTCGCACCACGGCCACCCGTATCAAACACAGAAACGTTTTTTAGGAAGGTTCCTAGAAAATCATTGATCTTAGCGTCGTTGTCTTTTCCGAAGGTTTTTTGTGCGTAGCCATAAGCGGCAAGGAAAGTATAACGACCATTGCCTGATGTTTTCGGGTTTGGGAAGACCAATTTTACGTCATCACGTGCTAGATCGCCCCAGCTTTTAATATTCTTTGGGTTGCCTTTGCGAACAAGGAAGGCCGTGGTGGAATAATAAGGAGAGCTGGCATTTGGGAATTGGTCTTTCCAGTCAGCAGGAATGAGCTTGCCTTTGTCATGCAGAACTTGCACATCCGTTACTTGGTTAAAGGTTACTACGTCTGCTGATAAGCCATTCATGATGGCATTGGCTTGTTTTGAAGAACCAGCATGAGACTGTTTAATCTCAATGGTTTTGCCCGTTTTTTCTAGCCAATGTTTTTCAAAGGTCGGGTTGTAAGTGGCGAACAATTCACGAGCAATATCGTAAGAAGTGTTCAGAATCGTTTGATCTGCAGCGGATGCTTGAACAGCACCGCTCAACAATAATGTACCAATAATCGATTTCAAAAAACGTGGCTTAGTTTTCATAGTATCCTCATCAGAGAAGCTTAAATGGTTATTGACCGAAAGGTTACTTAAAAGATTTAGTTATTACAACTGTGTTTTATAAACTTTTATGGAATAAGTATAAGGACTTTTCTACCAAGGTTTTTTTAGGCTTTGTTATAAATCGTTGAGCAAGCCGAAAAATGCATCGTTTTCTTATATTTGTTCTTACTTGTCAGGTTATTCTTACAAGATCTTAGTGATAATATACTGAGTATCAATAATTGTTATCAGTTCCTTGGAGCGTTTATGGTGTTATCTGAGTTGTTAAAAGGCCATGTTGCTAATATTCATTCTGTGTCACACCCTCAAGAAGACATGCAACGCCAGCTTTTAGCATTAGGTTTTGACCCCGGAGAAACCGTGCAGCTGATGACGAAAGCACCATTTGGTCATTCTTTGCAAATAAAGGTCGGCTCTACTTTGGTCGCCATTCATTCTGATGACGCAAGCTATATTCACCTCTGCGATTAGTGTTTAGCTTCAATAAGAGATCACTACAAACATGACATTCCACATCACTTTAGTCGGTAATCCAAATACAGGGAAAACGACTTTATTTAATAAGCTGGCAGGAACTCGGCAAAAAAGTAGGCAATTGGGCCGGCGTTACAGTGGATTGTAAGACTGGATTTTTCACGAGTTCGAATCAACGTGTCGACATGACAGACTTGCCGGGCATTTACAGTTTGAATAACCAGACTGGCGGCATGGATGAAGTAATCGCGCGACGTTTTTTAACCGAGAATGATTACGATGTTATCGTTAATGTAGTGGATGCAACCAACTTAAAACGTAACCTCAAATTGACGCAAGAACTGGTCGCCTTGGGTCGACCTATGGTGATTGTGCTTACCATGACCGATTTGGCCCGCAAGCTGAATATCATGCCGAATCTAGAGATATTATCGAAGAATATCGGCGTGCCAGTCGTTGATGGTCATCAGTTGTCAGTAACTGATTTACAACGCCAACTATTAGTACATTTTCATGCTTTGCCAACGGATCGTGAATTGGCCCTGCAACGAAGCCTCAGAGATGAGTATTCCGATTCTTTAAGCGTTCCGAGTGTGGCAGTCTGGTTGTCTAACGTGACCAAAGGACGTGCGCAGGCGAAAAATTTTACTGACAGAATAGATCAAATCGTGCTGCATCCTTGGTTTGGTATTCCGATCTTTTTGTTTGCTATGTACGCCATGTTTGCGGTGGCTATTGGTGTTGGCACCTTATTTATCGATCCTATCGATATGTTTGCAGGATATTGGTTTGTGACCTTTCCAAGCTACTGGTTAACACAGTTAGGCATTCCTCAGTGGATCATTATCATACTTGCCAATGGCTTAGGCGGTGGTATTCAGTTGGTGGCGAGTTTTATCCCTGTCATTGGCTTCCTCTATATATGTTTAAGTATCTTGGAAGACAGCGGATACATGGCACGAGCGGCATTTATTGTTGATCGTATTATGTCGTCGATTGGTTTGCCTGGTCAGGCGTTTATTCCTTTGTTATTAGGATTTGGCTGTAATGTGCCGTCCATTATGGCAACACGCAGTTTGACCAATGTTCGACAACGCATGCTGACCATGGCGATGGCGCCTTTTATGTCTTGTGGTGCGCGTTTGGCCGTTTACGTGATGTTTGTGTCGGTATTCTTCCGCGAGTACGGCGGGCTTCTGGTGTTCGGTTTATACCTGTTTGGCATCATCATGGCGGTTGGTACAGCGTGGATTTTCAGAAAGCAATTATTTCGTAATGTACGAGTAAGTGTTTTGATGGAAATGCCCCATTATCATCGTCCACGTTGGAGCAATGTCGGTTTGTCGAGTTGGCATAAAGTGCGCAGCTTTATTCTGCGCGCTGGCAAGACCATAGTGCTTGTTTCAGCGATTCTAACTATTTTGAATTCAGTGCCATCTTGGCGCGCCGCAGACGAAGGTGGTAAGCCTTCTACCTTGGCTGAAATCGGTCAAGTCATCACGCCAGTGTTTTCTCCGATTGGCATGGGTGACGATAATTGGCCCGCGGCCGTTGGTGTGTTTACTGGTATCTTAGCTAAAGAAGCCGTGGTTGGTACTATGGATGCCTTGTATTCCAATGCCGACAATGAGCCGAGCAATATTGAATATGAATCCCCAATAAGTAATATCGTCGGCGCTGTGACCTTATTAGGCAGTAACCTTGCAGGCATTGTAACCACATTAACCGACCCGTTAGGTTTGACCAGTGTCAGCGAAGCCAAAGGCCAAGCCATGACGCCTGGACATCGTAACATGGTGTCTTTATTTGAAGGTTGGAAAGGCGCGTTTTCGTATCTGGTCTTTGTACTGCTTTATACACCTTGTGCCGCGACTATTGGCGCCTTGGTAAAAGAAGGTGGAATGCTTTGGTCTAGCGTGGTTGTAGCTTGGAGTACGACGGTGGCTTATGTTGCTGCGGTATTCAGCTTTCAGCTATTAACTTTTGGCGATCATCCGATTCGTTCGTTGATCACCATTGGCATTGCAGCCGTCTTTTTAATTCTCTTTATTATAGGATTGAAAATTTGGGTGAAACCGAGGATAGAAAGCAACATCATCGCTGTTGGATGATTTGAATACTGCCTAAGATAGAGCTTGAGAAAGAGCCCAGGTATTAGTGATGCTGGGTGTAGACAACCGCGCAGCTTTTACCTGCTTGCTTGGCAAAGTACATGGCTGTGTCGGCGTCTTTAATAGCTTTATCAGTATCTAACTCTTCAAACCCCAAAATGCGAATACCAATACTTGCTCCAACATTAAGCAACCTATTTTCAAATGCAATGGGTTCTTTAATTTTGTCGCAAAGTTGGTTGGCTACCTGCATAGCGAAGTCTTGCGAGATTTCTTCATCGCTATTTAGGTTGGTTAATAGAACCATAAATTCATCACCTCCTAAACGTCCAACACTGTCCTCAGGGCGAATATGGTTATGTAAACGCTGCGCAATTTTGACGAGTACGGCATCACCAGCAGCATGACCTTCAATGTCGTTAATAACTTTAAAACCATCTAGATCAATCAGAAGCACTGCACCAGATATGTCATGATTATTTGTCAACGCGACTAGCTTCTCTAAACAAATTGTTAGACCACGGCGATTGGCTAGTTGTGTAAGAGGGTCGGTATGCGCCAAGTAGTGAATTTGCATAATGGCTTGATCTCGCGCCTGAGTAAAAGGCCGAATTACCCACAAATAAATGCAAGGAGCAGAGAGCGTAGATAAAATAAAAATATCCAATGTGGCCAGCCAATAGATACCAACGTCTATGGTTAAAGAGCCTAATGCCAACATGATGATAAATTCCCACACCATGATGATTAGAGTAATGCGAAAGATAACCTGTGTAGTGCTAAGGGAGGATGGTGGATTGTAATCTGAAGACGGCTGATGGAGCATTGGTGAGGTTCGCATTATTGTTTACCTCACAATAATTGTATCTGTTGTCTAGATCTGTGGTGCTTCTGTAATAAAATGTGAAGATAAACAAGAGGGTTATATATTTATCTAGTTCCGCTTTAAATAGAGCCTTCTTTTTCGATCACCAAAATACGCGCTTCACCAATTGGGTGCGCCACATGTTCTGTGCCAATTGCAGCATAAAAAATATCACCTATCGTCATCCGCTGAATATGCTCTTTGCCATCGACTCGATAATGCATATTTACCTCGCCGTCTAACACTACAAACACTTCTTCACCATCATTGATATGCCATTTATACGGCTGATCTGTCCAGTGCAAACGCGTCGTCACGCCATTCATATTGGCAATGTCCAACGCGCCCCAAGCGCGATCGGCAGTGAAGTCTTTGGCTTTGATGAATGTCATGAGTAGGCCTTTTGGACGTTGATAAATGGTTTGATAAGTAAAAAGTACAAGTTACTTAATCGTTAGACAATCGAGAAAGCGATAAAACATCACTTTGACGGTGAAAGCGACGTTTTATCGGGGTGAGAGGGAATATGTTGTTTTTATATGGCTAAAAAGGTCGGTATGAATTGCCTGAAAGTGTCATTAGGCGCTACTCTTGTACCACTTTTATTTACTCACAAGGATGTTTCAGAGTGCTCATCTCTCTCATTCGTTTTGTCTTTATCAGCTTTCTATTTTCCACCACAGCTGCATTCTCGGCAGATGATGCGCTTAGCTCCAAAGAGCCAAGTGCTTCAAACATGGCACCGCCCATATCGAACTCCCAACTTCCTGAGTGGTTTTACCGGGAACTAATATCTATTCAAGATAAAGTCAACGTGCTCGATGAAACTGGTGCATTGAAAGGACAAATCCAAGAACTGAAAGAACGGATTGGAAAAGTAGAGGTGCGCCTTGAAGAATCTCAATTGCGAGTTGATGGAAAGCTAAATGAGCAGAGTGGGCGTATTGGTGATTTAAAAGACTCCTATGATAGTTCTTTATCTCAAGTGTCATGGACAACAACTTGGTTTGGAATCGTTGCTGGGGGATTGGGTATTGTGATCGCTATTGTTGCATATGCTTTTAGCTGGAATGCAAGATTAGCAGCTATAGCAACTGCTAAGTTAGAAGCTGAGAATGCATTTGATGGATGGGTACAGAGAAAAGAAAATGAGTTAACAGAAAAGTTTGATATCAAACTGAATGAGCAGAGTAAGCAGTTGAAAGAGCAGAAGGAGTATCATGAAAAAGAGTTAGAAAAAATGCGTGATGACATGGAAGAACAAGCTGCTGATAACGATATAAATGAAGCTTACTCTCTAGCAAATAATAAACGTATTGATGATGCTCTTCGTCGAATTAATGGCGTCATACGCGGTTCCCAAAAGAGTAATTCGCTAAAACATCAAAGAATGAATGCTAAGGCTTTGTTCTTCAAAGGACTGATTTTTGATGCAGGTAGTCTACCAGACAGAGAAATTAAAACCTATGAGGATTTAGTAACTTTGTATGAAGAATCGAATGATTTCGATACTCAAATGTATGTTGCTAGAGCTTATAAAAACAAAGCCATTACTTTATACCAATTGAATCGTTCAGAAGAAGAGATTGCGGTGTATGACGCCTTGTTAGAGCGATTCAAAGACAGCGACGAATTGGCGCTACAGGAACAGGTAGCGAAAGCACTGGTAAACAAAGGCGCTACGTTAGGTCAATTGAATCGTTCAGAAGAAGCGATTACGGTGTATGACGCGTTGCTGGGACGATTCAAAGACAGCGACGAATTGGCGCTACAGGAACAGGTAGCGAAAGCACTGGTAAACAAAGGCGCTACGTTAGGTCAATTGAATCGTTCAGAAGAAGCGATTACGGTGTATGACGCGTTGCTGGGACGATTCAAAGACAGCGACGAATTGGCGCTACAGGAACAGGTAGCGAAAGCACTGGTAAATAAAGCTATTAGATTAGGCCAATTGAATCGTTCAGAAGAAGCGATTGCGGTGTATGACGCCTTGTTAGAGCGATTCAAAGACAGCGACGAATTGGCGCTACAGGAACAGGTAGCGAAAGCACTGGTAAACAAAGGCGCTACGTTAGGTCAATTGAATCGTTCAGAAGAAGCGATTACGGTGTATGACGCGTTGCTGGGACGATTCAAAGACAGCGACGAACTGGCACTACAGGAGCAGGTAGCGATAGCATTGGTAAACAAAGGGGATAGGTTAGGCCAATTGAATCGTTTAGAAGAAGAGATTGTGGTGTATGACGCCTTGCTGGAACGATTCAAAGACAGCGACGAGCTGGCGCTACAGGAACCGATAGCGACAGCACTGGTAAACAAAGGGATTGCGTTAGGCCAATTGAATCGTTCAGAAGAAGAGATTGTGGTGTATGACGCCTTGCTAGAGCGATTCAAAGACAGTGACGAACTGGCGCTACAGGAATCGATAGCGAAAGCACTGTTTTATAAAGCAGTTGCGTTAGGTAAATTGAATCGTTCAGAAGAAGCGATTACGGTGTATGACGCGTTGCAGGAACGATTCAAAGATAATGAAGAAGCCGTTATACAAAGACAAGTAGTGACTGCTTTATGTAATAAAGCAGAGTTGGTAATTGCAGGAAATAGCAAAGAGGAAGCGAAAAAGGCGATATATGATGCGATTACCTTTATGAAAGATGGTTATAAAGAGCAAAGAGCTGTAATGGAAATGCTGAGCTTTATTATCGAGGATTCGACGACAGATGAGGTGCTAGGACATATTTATGCTATTTCAGATGAAGAGATTGATCAGAGCTTCGACCCTATTCGCTCAGTCATTGAAAGCCTAGAATCACCTCGGAAAGAACAAGTCGAAGCCTTTGCTCGCTATTTCGAAGACCATCACAACAAGGTTAAGTTAAAAGAAGAGTTAGATCAGATCTCTAAACTCTAGTCGATTAGGGCTATAAATCATTTTCGGTGAGTATCTGTCGGCAGTTACGCACCGTTAATATTCGGATTTCGGTGCTGATCATGTAGATGATTCGATAGTTACCAAAAATGAGTTCACGGAGATTTGCTTTTTGTAGCTCTGGGACAAGTCGTCCCATTTCAGGTTGGTGGCTGAGTAGGTCTGTTTTATCGAATAAATCGTTTACCCATTTCTCAGCGGCATTAGGATTATCTAGAGCGATAAAATCGGCAGCATGCCCAAGCTTTTCCATAGAGAGAGGTGACCAACTTACTTTCATTTTTTCAAGCGTCCTAAGATTTGCTTTCTTGCTTCCTGATTCGAAATGCCTAATCCTTCGGCAAATTGTGATTCAGCGGTGCGTATTTCTTCGAGTAATTCTATTTTTTCTTGCATGGCTTCGTATTCAGCCACATCGAGCATGACAGCGACACCTTTGCCATGTTGTGTGATGAGCAAAGGGCGACGAGTTTCGTTAATTTGTTTAATAAATGAAGTCACACCAGAACGAAATTCTGATAATGGTTGTATGTCTTGATCTAAATTTATGCGGCTCATGTGAAGTTACCATTGTACGTTTATTTGTACAAAATATAGTGCAATATTTGTATATTAACAAGTTGAAGTATTTTTTGACGCGCCTAAACAATACTGTATTTCTATCTTGCTTATCTCCCTTAAAATCTATAATGTACTAGTACATGAATACAAACCTTCTTGTGAGAGTTGAATCCTATGAAGGACTTGATCCAGTTTTTAACTGAAGTAGACGATGAATCTGTGTTAGAGAAGCGTTTAAAAGTGCTGCTGACACCGAATGAAATTAGTGAAATGGTAAGTCGTTTGAAGATTATTGCCTTGTTAGACGAAGGCGTGCCGCAGCGAGATATTGCCAAACAATTGGGTGTGGGTATTGCCACTGTGACCCGTGGTTCCCGTGCATTGAAGGAATTAAAAGAGATATGAGTTCATATAATAAAAAGCCGCAGCGCATCACGCTACCGCGTAAACCTAAGTATGTCACTATCAGTTCCGATTGCGATTTTTTTGATTTGTTTAAAAAGGTCGAGAAGCGTTTTGACAACTGTTTTATGTTGGAATCCCTTGGTGAAGAAAGTTACATATCCCGCCATTCGATTATTGGTTTTGACCCTGAAAAATTAATCTGGGCCGAAGGTAAGCAGTTGTTTATTCAAGAACGTGATGGCAGCACGGAGTCTTTCGAATCCGATAATCCGTATTATTTGCTGCGCGATATCGTGCCGCAGAATATTTTGTCGCGCGGTTATGCTGGTGGTTTAACGGGTTATATCGGTTATGACAGCATGAACTATTTTGAGCCGACGTTGGATCTACAATCTAGCGATATGTTTGATGCGTTCCGTTTTGGTTTGTACAAAGATGGTCTGATTCTAGACAAGATGACAGGCGAAGTTTTCTACTTCTACTATGATGACGATTCTACTGGGAATCGTGTTGAATTAGTGAATAGCATGATGGCTGAGCCGACGCCTGAAAATGGCCCTTTTGTGGTGACACCTGCGGGCGAGTCCATGAGCAAAACCGATCACGCGGATGCCGTTGCCAAGGTGAAGCAAGACATCATCGAAGGGAAGGTCTTCCAGTGCGAAGTGGGCTTTAAAAAGTGGTTTGATATGGAAGGCGACACCATTAATTTGTATGAGCAATTGCGCGAAGTGAACCCATCGCCGCAAATGTATTACGTTAAATTTGTTGAGCAAAAAGTCATTGGCGCGAGTCCTGAATCCTTGTTCCGCGTGCGCCAAGGGGAAATGGAAACCTTCCCGTTAGCGGGTACAGCGAAGCGTGGCAAAGACGCTGCTGAAGATACGGCCTTTGCCCGTGCTTTGTTGAACGATCCAAAAGAAATCGCCGAGCACAATATGATTGTCGATCTGCATCGTAACGATATTGGCCGCGTGGCGCGCTTTGGTACAGTGAAAGTGCGTAGTTTGATGGACATTAAACGCTTCAGCCACGTTCAGCACATTTCTAGTGAGATTGTTGGCATTATGGCGGAAGATCACGACATGTTCTCAGCGTTAGCTAGCAACTTCCCTGCAGGAACTTTGACGGGTGCACCGAAGATCGAAGCGATGAAGATCATCGACGATTTAGAAAACGATGGTCGTGGTCCTTACGGCGGTGCGGTTGGACAGTTCTCTTTCAATGGCGATTGTATGTTTGCTATTCCGATTCGTACTGTGTTTGCCAAGGGCAACAAAGCCTATGTGCAAACCTGTGGCGGCAATGTGTATGACTCCAATGCCGAAGACGAATACGAAGAAATCCAACGTAAATTTGCTGGCACCAAACGCGTGTTAGACAGCTTCGCACCAAAAGCGAATCAGGAGTAAGGGAAGCATGAAAGTTTATATTATCGACAATTACGACTCCTTCACTTACAACCTGTATCAGTTTATTGGTGAAGTGTTAGAAACTGAGAAAAGCCGTGGCGAGATCGACGCCTTTGACGTAATCGTAAAACGTAACGACGAAGTAACATTAGACGACATTCGTGCCGCTGCGCCAGATCGCATCATCATTTCTCCAGGACCTGGCTCCCCAGACGACAAGGCGTACTTCGGTGTGTGTGCCGACGTCATTCTAGAGTTCGGTAAAACCATTCCATTAATGGGCGTGTGCTTGGGAATGCAGGGGATTTGTCATGTATTTGGCGGCAAAGTCGTGAAAGCGCCCTTGCCAATGCATGGTAAAACCAGCCCGATTACTCACAACGGCGAAGGTATTTTTCATGACATTCCAGACCAACTGGAAGTCATGCGTTATCACTCACTTATCGCCGAGGCAGAAAGCTTCCCTGATGTGTTGGAAGTTACCGCTTCTGTTGGTGAGTTAAAAGAAGCGGACTTCAAAGACATTGCCACGATTCACAAAGGAGGCGAGTTCGAGCTGATGGGCGTTCGACATAAAGAATATCCAATCCAAGGCATCCAGTTTCACCCAGAATCCTTCGCTACCGAAGGCGGAAAAGACCTGATCAAAAACTTCTTGTTTCAAGTTTGATTAATTAGAAGTTTAGTACCTTTGAAATAGTAAAAAGCAGCGCCCAGCAATGGTCGCTGCTTTTTTGTGTCTATAATATGCACTTGTCTCTTTTAGGAGACTGTCCTATAGTTTTACCTATATAAATATCGAGGGGTAAGGATGCCTGAAATCGATGCGTTATTAGGATTGTCGTTTTGCTTATATTTTTTTGATAATCAACAGCACAAGCTACCGCATTTACACGTGAAATATGGTGGTTACGAATTGATTATTGCTATAGAAACCGGTGAATGTTTAGAAGGGTATTTACCTAATAAGCAGCGTAAACGTGCTGAAACTCATATCAGTATGTATAGAGAGCAGTTTATGCAGATGTGGAATAAAGCTGTGAAGGGTCAGAATTCGGGGAAATTGGAGGATGTATGTTAAAAATTATTGATGTTGATTGGGTTAAAGATCACACCTTAGCATTAACCTTTAGTGACGGATTTGAAGGTGAGGCAGACTTATCAGATTACTTTTCAAAACCACCATTTGCTAACGTGAAAGACTTTAAACGCTTTGCTTTAACTGCAGATGGAGCCTTGAATTGGAATGGTAATGAACTGACTGCGAGCACATTACGAAGCATCGTAAAAGGCGCTTATCAGGCTGCTGCTATGCGGTTTGATGTAGAGCAAATGGAAGAGGTGATTAAACAGGCGTCATGGGACTCCATGACAGAAGGTCGCCCAGATATTTTGCAAGCTGCTATTCGTTCCTATGTTGAGTTATTTGGGCATGGCGTTGTGATCGCAAGAGCGGGTATTAAAAGTCGCACCAGTGCTTATCGCTCTCTTAAACCTGAAACTAAGCCCAACTTTGCCACCTTGGTACAACTTGCTCATGCCGTGATTGAAATTGCCAAAGAGCAAGTCGGGGAATCGTTGCCAGACTCGACCATTGTTTCCCATTAATCTATGGGCTTCAATAATTTCTGCTCATAAATGAAGAACAAGCAGCGCTCAGTGATGGGTGCTGCTTTTTTGAATTGAAAAATATAGTTTTAAGCCTATAAGTTGTGGAAGTTAGCCAATCAAAAAAGTCGAGGTGAGTAATGGCTAGAACACTTGATAAATTAATTTCAGATCAGAAGCCTGAAATAGTAAAAAATGCCCGTAAAAAAGCGGATGACATGGTACTTGGTATTCATCTCGCCCAGTTGCGTGAACGCATGCAAATCACTCAAGAGGATATGGCAAACACGCTAGGCGTGAAGCAGCCAACGATTGCAGGTATGGAGCGCAAAGGACGAGATGTAAAGCTATCTACCTTAAAACGTTATGTAGAAGGTGCTGGTGGCAAACTAACGTTGGATGTTGAGTTGCCAGATGGCCATTATGGGTTTAATTTATAAGGCACTGTAATTATAAAGGATTATTTTTAGCTCGAATTATCTTTTTAAACTCAGCCATCTGAGCATTGGTTTCTTCGTTCGACACAAATACTGAAAGGCTGTTTTCCATATTCTCGAAAGCGGCGTTAACTTGTTGTGTTAACCAAGCATCATGAGGTATTTGGTTATCTTTTTCATCAAGGTCGTATGAGATATAAAGTTCATTCTTGAGCCTTATGAGTTCCTTTGTCGTATAAATGCTAGTAAGAAGCATGACGTATAACAATTAACTCGGCTGAATCATTTTTTCCATCCATTTCACGATCTATGTCAATAAATTTTTGTCTATTGCTGGAGTAACTGATTATTTGTGCTTTAATCTATATATTAGTAATTTCTAATATTTGTTATTGCACTGGCATTGTTGCTGGATAGGAGAGTGAAATGAAGAGCGTTAAATTATGGTTGAGTGGTGTACTTGTCTCTTGGGTGATGGTTTTTTTTCCGTCTATTGCTTCAGCTGAAAGCTATGGTGCTGCTGGCGCGCAGAATGAAGCTGATGACGTGTTGACGTTGGAGTCCATGCTGAATTATGCCTTGGAAGATGAATATTTAGCGCGAGGAGAATACCAAGAGGTGATTCGTACTTTTGGTGGACAGAAACCTTTTACTAATATTATTAAGGCCGAAGAAAGACATATTTCTTGGTTAGAGCCTTTGTTTGAACGGTATGGTTTCGTCTTGCCAGTGGATCGTGGCGTGGAAAGCGCGGTGATGCCTGCGAGCTATGCCGAGACATTTGCCGTTGGTGTTGCAGCTGAAATCGCGAATATCGAGATGTATGAACGCTTTTTAAAACAAGATTTACCAAGTGATGTGAGAGACGTGTTTATTCGCTTACATGATGCTTCAGAGAATCACTTGGCGGCTTTCCAAAAGTGGCAAAATAAGTTTTAGCCTTTAATCCACTGCCAAGTACGTCCAAGCCATTCGTAAAAGGCGCGTTGGCTTTTGTTATTGCCGGCGGCGTCGATTTGCCAGTCGCTCTTTTCCGAACTAAGGTACATGGCTGGAGCCGGAATAATCTTGATGCCGGCTTTTTCGAAGAAAATAGACGCACGTTTTAGATGTGAGGCTTCAGTAACCAAGGCGGCGCGTTTTCCTTCTAGGTAAGGTTTCATGCTTTTAGCTTCCTCCTCCGTGTCTCTGGTGAGGGGGAAGGCTTTGATTCTGTCTGGCTGGACTCCTAACTCAATGGCGGCCTGTTTCATGACTTTTGCATGGGGCTCCGTCATGCCTGCAGCATAACCCGAAACGAATAATTGTGCGCTGGGGTTGGCTTTCAAAATACGTAATCCTTCTTCGAGTCGAAATAAAGCACTACCGCCAAGAGCCATGACGGAAGGAATATGGCTGAGATCTTTGTGCCCACTGCCAAGAATGATCACCACATCCACGGGTTGTTGAATATCGAAAACAGGGTAGTCGTGTTCCACTGTGGCGATGAGTGAATTTGCCACTGGGTTCCAGCTGGTCAAGCCTAATAAAAGTATGGCGCAGAACAGAAGAAGCTTGGCGAACTTTGGGCATTTTTTCATCAATAACAATGCTAGACACATGGCCAGCAAAGTGAGAGGAATGGGCATAAGCATCATGCCGATGGTTTTCTTGAGGTAAAAAAGCGCAATGCCCATTGAGTTATATCTCGTGAATTCTGTCATTTTAGTTTGCCTAGATATTAAAGGAGTCTGCATGTTCCTTAAAGTAATCTATTAATTTTGTTTTACAGTGCATTTTGTCAGTATTATTTTGGCTATCAAATTTTAACGTAAGGAAACAACATGTTCTCCATTCACCCAGCTAGATTTCCACAAGATAATGCAGGTGTATTAGCCATTTTTCGTGAGTACATTGCGTCGGCTCCTGTGAGCTTGGATTATCAACAGAATGAACAAGAGTTTGCGGATTTAGAAAGTAAATATTCACTTCCTAATGGTGTTGTTTTACTTATTTGGAATGAAAATGAAGTGGTCGGCTGCGGGGCTTTTCGTCGAGTGGATGAGAAGGTGTGTGAAATGAAGCGTGTTTATATTCGCCCCAGCGAACGAGGTCATCAACTGGGCGAGAAATTGGTGAATAACTTAATGGAGATAGCGAAGGAAAGTGGCTATCAGCGCATGTGTCTTGATGTCTTAGCTGACTTTGAAACCGCAAGACGTTTATATGTTCGTTTGGGGTTTGAGCCTTGTGATCCAGTGAGTTACAACCCGATTCCCGGAACACACTTTTTAGGACGTAATTTATGATGGAAAAGCAAATTAGCCAGTCAAAACCTTTATCGGTTACGCCATCGCCACAAGACTCCATTTGGTGGTTGCCTCGTCATAAGCAAAAGCTCGCCGAGAAAAAGGCGATGGAAAGCGTGGATTTAGTCTTTCTGGGCGACTCCATTACCCAAGCATGGGAGAAGGAAGGGGCGGACGTTTGGCGGACTTTTTATCAATCAAGGAATGCGCTGAATTTGGGTTTTAATGGTGATAAAACCGAGAATGTTTTATGGCGATTGGCTCATGGGGAAATTGATAATATTCAGCCTAAATTGTTGGTTTTATTGATTGGCACAAACAATGCGGGACACCGCATGGATAAAGCCGAAGACACGGCTCTTGGCATTCAAACGATTCTGTCAGTACTAGCGGAGAAATTGCCGAAAACTAAAGTTTTGCTCTTGGCTATTTTTCCTCGTAGTGCAATGCCCACGCAAAAACTTCGCGTGTTGAACGAAGAAGTGAATAAAATCATTGCTCATTTTGCCGACGATAAAAACGTCTTTTTTCACAATATTAATGCTGTGTTTTTAGATGATGAAGGGCGAATTACCAGTGATGTGATGAATGATTTTTTGCACCCGAATGCAAGCCAATATCAGCTATTTGCCGAGGCCATAGAGCCTTATATTATTGAGTTAATGGCTGATTAATTAAGAATGTCATGTTAAGTGTTTCTACGTAGTAATACGGAGGTGTGTGCGTAGTATCCGCTTATGTTCTCGGTATTCGTACGAATTGTTTGCACTTTCTGTACGCGCCATTATCTATCCTGCTCGATCTTACATAACAAAAATAAGACCACAGGATGATAAAACGATGAAATCCTTAAAACTTACAACTCTTGTTGCTGCAACCGCAGTGGCGCTAAGTGCTTTCTCTTTACCTGCTATTGCTGCCGATAAAGTCTATAAATTGAAGATGGCTGAAACTTGGTCATCCAATTTTCCTATCTTTGGTGATGCGCCACGAAATATGGCGCGTATTGCTAATGAAATGTCTAATGGACGTTTAAAAATCACGATTGATTCCGCCAACAAGCACAAAGCCCCTTTGGGTGTGTTTGATATGGTGCGTTCAGGTCAGTACGACATGGGGCATTCTGCGTCCTATTACTGGAAAGGCAAGGTGCCAAATACCCTTTACTTTACCACTATGCCTTTTGGCATGATTACGCCTGAGCAGTACGGCTGGTTTTATTATGGCGGTGGTATGGAGCTGATGCAGAAGGTGTATAAGCCGTTCGGCTTACTATCCTTCCCTGGCGGTAATACTGGCAACCAAATGGGCGGCTGGTTCCAAAAAGAAATCAATTCACTTGATGACCTAAAAGGTCTGAAGATGCGTATTCCTGGGTTTGCGGGTGAAGTCCTAGCGAAACTGGGCGCTAAGCCTACCAATATCGCTTCTGGCGAATTGTACACAGCGCTTGAGCGCAGAACTATCGATGCCCTTGAGTGGGTAGGGCCGTCTCTAGATTTGCGTATGGGCTTCCACAAAATTGCGCCTTACTACTACACAGGTTGGCATGAGCCAGCGACAGAACTTCAATTTCTAGTAAACGAGCGCACGTGGGAAAAACTTCCAGACGATCTTCGCGAAATTCTGCGTACTTCTATGAAGCTAGCGTCTTACGACATGTACATTCAGTCTTACCACGAGAGTGCTGAAAACTGGGCGACCATGAAGACGGAATACCCGAATGTTCAGGTAAAAACTTTCCCGAAAGAAGTACTTATGGCGATGAAAAAAGCCAATCAAGAGTTACTTGATGAGAAAGCGGCCGAAGATCCATTGGCTAAAGAAATCTTGGACTCTCAAGCGGAATACCTGAAAAAAGTACGTGTTTGGACCAATATCTCTGACCGAGCTTATTTGGACAGCGTAGATAGTTTAGCGGAATAAAACCTCTAAGCATGACGAGCCTCTAATGCTCGTCATGCTTTTTTCTAGGAGAGGAGTTGGTCATTATGTTAATCACCCTAGAACGAGGCATTACTCGTTTTTCTAATTTTCTTGGGATGCTTTCCACCCTATTATTTATCGTTTTGTTATTTAACGTTTTTTATGATGTTTTGATGCGTTATGCCTTCAATGATGTGTCGATAGGAATGCAGGAATTAGAGTGGCATTTATATGCTGCGATTTTCTTGTTAGGCATTCCTTATGGTATTCAGCACGGCGGTCATGTGCGTGTGGATTTAATCTATGAAAACTTATCCATCCGAGGTAAAGCATGGATTGATTTGTTTGGTTGTGTGTTTCTTCTTCTACCTTTTACCTTGTTGGTGGGGTACTACGGTGTTGGGTTTGCTCATGAAGCTTATGTTTTGGGTGAAACCAGTGGTGACCCTGGTGGTTTGCCTTACCGCTGGATTATCAAAGCGGTTATTCCTTTTGCTTTTTTCTCTATGACAATCAGTGGGTTAGGAATGATTATTCGCTGCATTAATGTGCTGCGTGGTGTGAACGAAGAAGGTTTCTCACATCCTCCTATTCAACATTGATTTTTTGTCTCCATTTTAAGCTTGTAGGTTATTTATGATTGGAATAATCATGTTTTTTGTTGCCCTAGTAATGCTGTTATTAGGGTTCCCTGTAGCTTTCACCTTTGGTGGTATTGCGCTTATCTTCGGCGTTTTTGCTGAAGGTTTCGATATGTTTGCTTTTATGCCATTTCGTATTCAAAGCTACATGGAAAATACCGTTATGATGGCGGTACCTTTGTTTGTCTTTATGGGTATCGTGTTACAAAAGACGAAGTTAGCAGAACAATTATTAGAAGCCATGGGCAAACTGTTTGGCGGTGTTCGAGGCGGTTTGGCTATTTCGACTATTTTAGTGGGGGCGTTATTAGCGGCATCGACTGGTGTGGTTGGCGCTAGTGTGGTGGCAATGGGGCTGATTTCTTTGCCTGTCATGCTGAAATATAAGTACAGCAAATCACTGGCCTGCGGCACTATTTGTGCGTCTGGTACTTTGGGACAAATCATTCCACCTTCGATTATTTTGATCATTTTGGGTGATGTCTTAGGTATTCCCGTTGGCGATCTTTTTCATGCGGCTTTGTTTCCTGGCATGATTCTAATTGCTTGTTATATTGTCTATATCTTGATTCTTACGTTTCTTAAGCCTGAACTGGCACCAGCCATGCCACAGGATGTTGATAATGAAACACGAGCACAACAAATTCGTAGTGCGTTAAAGGCGATCATTCCACCATTGGCTTTGGTATTGATCGTATTGGGCTCTATCTTTACGGGGATTGCGACACCGACTGAGTCGTCTGCTTTGGGGGGGATGGGAGCGATTGTGTTAGCGCTTATTTATCGTCAGTTTAGCTGGAAAATGCTTTATGACAGTGGCTTGGAAACGGTAAAAGTGACGGCCATGGTATTTGCGATACTAATGGGCGCGACGGCATTCTCTATGGCGTTTAGTTACACTGGCGGCGATGCCATTGTGGAAGAGGTCCTATTAAACCTTCCTGGTGAAAAATGGGGCTTTATCATCTTAGCTATGATCGCAATTTTGATCTTGGGTTTCTTTATCGACTTCGTTGAAATCGCTTTTATCATTGTGCCGATTCTTGCGCCTGTCGCTGAAACCTTGGGCATAAATATGGTCTGGTTTGCGATTCTCATTGCAATGAATTTACAGACTTCTTTTTTAACCCCACCGTTTGGTTTTAGTCTATTCTATTTAAAAGGGGTCGCGCCTAGTTCGATCCGTACTACGGACATTTATAAAGGGGTTATGCCGTTTATATTGATCCAGGTCTTGGTTCTGGTCAGTATTATGGTTTTCCCTGAATTGTACGGTATGGAATGATTCATTAAGGGTAAAATACAAAGTAAGGAAGCGGGTTTTTTACCCGCTTTTTTTGTTGATAATTTACGCTGTTTACCAATGATTTCTTGTAGTCTAACAATAATAAAAAGGTCTTTTTTGTGAGATTAAAAAGTAAAATTATCTTGCTTGCTGTCGCGCCACTTATTGTCGCGACGGCCATTATTACCTATTTAGGTTTTCAATCGGCTCGTGATTTAGCCTCCGAAGAACTATCCATCTATGAATTTAACTTGGTGAATGCAAAAAAGCAGGCGTTNAAAAATCACGTCAACATTGCCATGTCTGCTATTCGGCCAGTGTTAGACAATAAAGCATTAAGCGAAGCCGAAGCGCAGGATCAGGTGAAGAAAATTCTCGCTGGATTAAGTTATGAAGACGATGGTTATTTCTTTGCCTATGAAATGTCTGGCGTCAATTTGGTTCATCCTACCCAGCCTGATTTTGTGGGCAAAAACTTATGGGATTTTCAGGATCGTACCGGTAACTATTTAATTCAAGGTTTAATTCGAGCTGCTCAGTCTGGTGGTGGTTTTCACAGATATATTTGGGAAAAGCCGCCATTGATGAAGCAAGAAAATAAGATGGGGTATGTGGTTGCCATCGACCGATGGAATTGGATGATGGGCACGGGTTTGTATCTTGATGATGTTTACGCCGAGTTGGCGAAAACCAAAGCTACCATGAATGACAATATTCAACGTAGCTTTTTTACTGTGATTGAAGTGGTTGTGGTGACCGTGGTTTTTGTCATTTTGTTAGGCTTGGCAATTAACCTTCATGAACACAAATTGGCTGACTCAAGACTAAAAGAACTGGCGCAACGTTTTATGCGTTTGCAGGTCAATGAAAGGCGTGGTTTTTCTCGTGAACTGCATGATGGAATTAATCAGTTATTAGTCAGCTGTAAGTTTCGTATTGAATTAGCAGAGAACAAACTTAAGCGAGATCATGACAAAGACATAGTTCACCAAGAACTGGCAAAAGCAGAAGACTTGATCAATCAGACGATCAGTGAAGTTCGACAAATATCGCATAATTTACGCCCTACCTTGTTGGACGATTTGGGATTAGATACCGCGCTTAAAGCTCTAATTGACCAGTTCATGGAGCGAACCGGAATTCAGGTAACGTATCGTTTTGATGTGGCTTGTAAATTACCAGATGAAATAGAAATTACTGTCTATCGCCTGACCCAAGAGTCGTTAACAAATATTGAAAAACACGCTCAAGCTAAAAATATTTTTCTGTCCGTTTTGCTATTCAATCGGCAAGTTGTGTTTGAGTGTTTGGATGATGGTAGAGGTATCTCGAACAAATCGGAGCTGTATTCAGGTATTGGGTTGATTAATATGCGTGAGCGAATTGAACTAATTGGTGGCGATTTTATACTGGAGTCGCAACGTGGCAAAGGCACCACAGTGCGTGCGATGTTACCTCTTGAGCAGCGTCTTTAAGTAAATAAGTGAAGAGTGATAATAATGACAAAAAAAATTCGCGTTCTCTTAGTGGATGATCATATGTTGGTGCTGGATGGGCTGCAAGCTCGTTTGGAGTTAGAAGATAATATTGATGTAATTGCCACGGCATCTGATGGCTTGAGTGCTTTAGAAAAAGCCCAAGAAACACAGCCTGATTTGGTTCTCATGGACGTTTCTATGCCAGTATTAAATGGCTTAGAAGCGACCAAACGATTCAAAGCCGAACAGCCGAACGTAAAAATCCTAATGCTTAGTATGCACAACGACAAAGAATATATTTTGTCGTTGATCCAATCAGGGGCAAATGGCTATGTTCTCAAAGACGTATCATCAGAAGAACTTGTTCAAGCGATTAATACAGTGTGCCAAGGTGGTACGTATTTTAGCTCTGGCGCGTCAGATTCACTGTTTTCTGCTGCCCCGCCTCCGCCAAAAGAAAGTGAAGAATTAACGAAACGTGAAACCTCTGTATTAAAAGCTCTTGCGGCTGGATTATCAAATAAAGAAATTGCTCAATTGCTGGATATCAGCGTCAGAACCGTCGAAACGCACCGCCAGAATGTTAAAAATAAACTGGATATTCATACTTCAGCGGGCTTGATAAAATACGCTTTAGCCAAGCAGTTGATTGATTAGTTTTGAGGAGTAAGGCGATGGACTTTCGTAAGTATCATGCGCTAGGTAATGTGTATTTAGTGGTATCGCCTGATGAGTTTCCAGATGAGCCTGCGGCTTTGATCATTAAAAATATCTGTCATAAACATTACGGTGTGGCGTCGGATGGAGTGTTGATTGGTCCTTTTCCTTCCAATGTTGCGGACTTTGGTTTGCGCATATTTAACCCTGACGCCAGCGAAGCGGAAAAGAGTGGTAACGGTTTGCGGATATTCTGTCGCGCCTTATGGGATCAAGGTTTAGTAGCGGACAAGCCTTTTACCATTGAAACCAAAGGTGGCGTGGTCAAAGCGCAAGTCTCGGAAAACGGCGCTCGGGTGGATGTGGAAATGGGCAAAGTGTCTTTTCTTAGCCAAGACATTCCAGTGTGGGGTGAGCCTCGGGAAGTTTTGTTAGAAAACCTCAATGTAATGAGTTTGAATCACATCTATAGTGCCGTCACTATTGGTAACCCACATTGTGTGATTTTGACGGAATCTCCTACCGAAACCATGGCTAAAGAGTTTGGACCGCTGATTGAAACCCACCCGAATTTCCCCAATCGAACCAACGTACAGTTTATGCAAGTGCTTGATCGTAATCATATTGTGATTGAGATCTGGGAGCGTGGAGCTGGTTATACTTTGGCGTCCGGTAGCAGCAGTTGTGCTGCGGCTGCGGTGGCATACAAACTCGGTTTATGCGATGCGTCTATCAAGGTGATGATGCCGGGTGGTCAGATTGATATCGAAATCAGTGAGGATTTTCGTGTCAGTATGAGTGGCAGTGTGACGTCTGTTTGTCATGGTCGTATTGCTGATGAATGTCTGTCTCAGCTGTTCCACTAAGGTATAAGGCGCTAGATTAAGAGCCTTTCGCGCCATAACAGGGTAGAGTGGTGGTTTGCGGCAAGATTTGTCGCGGGCGTTTTCGCCTCTTGGCATATGGAGTCCACTATGCGCGTTTTACTGTTTCCATTCTCTTTGTTATGTGTGCTGCTTTCGTCGCTTTTTTCTCCTCTTTATGGAGCGGATGATTGGTATCGTCCGCCGGTTTCTGTGACTTGGCAATGGCAGCTCGATGGTGAGGTAAATGAGGGCTACGATGTCGATTTATACGACATTGATTTGTTTGATTCCTCTGTTGAGCTGATTCAACGTCTGCAAGCCTCTGATAAAAAAGTGATTTGTTATTTCTCCGCGGGCTCATACGAAGATTGGCGACCCGATGCGGCCGATTTTGCCGATAAAGATTTAGGTAAAACGCTGAGTGGTTGGGAAGATGAACGCTGGCTAGATATTCGCTCTAGCGGTGTGCGTGATGTCATGATTCGTCGTCTTGATTTAGCCGTCACAAAAGGCTGTGATGGTGTTGAGCCGGACAATGTGGACAGCTACCGAATCAATACAGGGTTTTCGTTTCGAGCCAATGATCAGTTAAATTACAATCGTTTTTTAGCGGCAGAGGCTCATAGTCGAGGCTTGGCGATAGGTTTGAAAAACGACCCTGATCAGGCACGGGCACTGAGCAGTGACTTTGATTTTGCCATCACAGAACAATGCTTTGAATACTCCGAATGCCGTTCTTATTCCAGCTTTATTAAAGCTGGAAAGCCTGTTTTGAATGCGGAATATCGTCGTCTTTATGTGGACGATGAATCAGAGCGTAATAACATGTGCAAACAATCAGAACGCTTACAGTTCAGTACCTTGGTTTTGCCAGTCACTTTAGATGACAAATTTCGCATGAGTTGCTTACCGTAAATGCCTTGTGTCTTACACATTCTGCATCATCTATTGAGCAAGATTGACCTTTTAAGGATTGTTGATTGTCCGCATGTTTTTCGTTGGAGGAGCGGAGTATGATTTTGCTAAATCCTAAGAAATAAGGTGTCTTTATGATTCGTCATGTATTGTTTATTAAATACAAAGAGCAAGCGACAGAAGCGGATATCGCAACCTCTATGGCTAACTTCGAAAAAATTAAGAGCAAGATCGATGGCATTGAATCGGTTGAGTGGGGTGAAAACAGCAGTCCAGAAGGTCGTAACCAAGGGTATACCCATTGTGTGTTTATGACGTTTGTCGATGATGCCGCTCGCGATGCTTATATTCCGCATCCTGAACACGAGGTATTAAAAGCGCAATTAGGTTCCATTTTGGATGATATTATTGTGTTTGATTACGGGTTATAACGATTTGGTTTTATTGATGATATAACAGAAAAACCGCCTCAAGTCACCTTGAGGCGGTTTTTATACTTTCACTTATTGGCTAGTAGGGCTTATTTGTTTAAATGAGCCAATAGTTTTTCGGCAACCAACTCTGAGCTTGCAGGGTTTTGACCTGTGATCATCAAACCGTCTTGAACGGCAAATGGTGTCCAGTCTGCTGTGTTTTTGTAATCCGCACCGCGTTTTTTCATTTCATCTTCTAACAAGAAAGGCACTACTTCCGTCAATTGCACCGCCGCTTCTTCGCTGTTCGTAAAACCAGTGACGGTTTTGCCTTTAATGAAGTACTCACCTTCTGCGTCTTTGATGTTCAAGAACGCGCTTGGTGCGTGACAAACAGAAGAGATTGGCTTGTCGGCTTTAATAAAGCTTTCGATCAAGGCAATGGATTCTTCGTTTTCGGTCAAATCCCATAATGGGCCGTGACCACCAGGATAGAAGATTGCGTCGAAATTGTCTTGTTTCATATCGCTCAATTTGACTGTGTTAGCAATCACGTCTTGCGCCGCTTGGTCTTTGTAGAAGCGTTCAGTTGCCTCTGTTTGTGCGTCTGGTGCTGTACTGTTTGGATCGATTGGTGCTTGACCACCTTTTGGTGTGGCGACTGTAATTTCTGCGCCAGCATCAAGAAAAGCGTAATAAGGTGTGGCAAATTCCTCTACCCAAAAGCCTGTTTTATGGCCTGTATCGCCCAAATCAGAATGGGAAGTCAGTACGACTAGAATTTTTTTGTTGCTCATAAGAAGCTCCTAAATGTTTCGATGAGTTATTTAACTAAGTTGCAATTAGTCTATCTAACTAATCGAATCGACGTAATGGAGAGGTTTTTGACTTCATTGGTTTAATAATTGATACAATTAAAAGCATGACAACCCTTCTTTAATAGAGAATCAGTACGATGGAAGTCTCCTTTGAGCAGTTAAAAAGTATGGTGGTGTTTGCCCAAGTGGTGGAGCAAGGCAGTTTGACGGCCGCGGCAAAATTCATGGGAATTTCCCGTGGCGTGGTGAGTTATCACCTAAAAAAATTAGAAGAACAGCTTGGTGTAAAACTACTGAATCGTACCACTCGATCTTTGTCATTGACCGAAACGGGCGAAGCCTATTATGAGCGCTGTCGAGCTATTGCTTTTCAGGCCCATGAGGCGAACCGACAAATAGAAAAAGCCAAACAAGAGCCGGAAGGTAAATTGAAAGTTTCTTGTCCGGTGAATTTAGGTTTGCAGGTGGTGGTGCCAGCTTTAAACGAATTTCGACGACTTTATCCTTTAATCGAATTAAATGTCTCTTTAAGCGATGAAGTGGTCAATATCATAAAGGACGGGGTAGATCTGGCGATTCGAGGCGCACCTTTGTTGGATTCGGGTTTACAAGCAAGCAAATTGAAGACGTTTGAAACCTGTTTGTGTGGTTCGCCAGAGTATTTTCGACGCCGAGGTAAGCCAACCAAACCTGAAGAGCTGTATGACCACGACTGGGTGGTTTATACACCAGCCGCCAATACCGTACACCTTAGCCAAGGTTCCAAATCGTTTAGTTTGTCTGTTCATGGAGATGTGAGTACCAATAACGCGGCGGCTAGAACGATATTTTTAGAAGGTGGCAATGGCATTGGGCGCATTCCCATGTACGATGCGCAGCCTCGAATAGATAAAGGCAGCTTAGAGCGAATCTTGCCCGATTATAAATGCACTGGGATTGATGTTTACGCTGTTTTTCCCCCAGGCACTGCGGAGTCTAAAAAGTTGCGATTGTTACTGGATTTCCTGAAACGCTCTTTTGCTCGATTTTGAGGTGGTGTTTTATTTTTTATGCCAATACAAACTCAGAAGCCAAACATCAAACTAAGGTATTGCGGTTAGATGTTTGGCTTCTCTCTTATTAAATCGAGAACCTCTGTACGCTGAGAGTGAGGTTTTGTGCAATGTCTTTAAGGTGGTGAGCCGCTGTCGAAACTTCGTTTACGGCCTCACTGTTTGATTTGTTAAGCTGAGCACTCTCTTCTACATTTTGCGCCACTTCATTACTTGCTTTGCTTTGTTCTGCCAGAATCATGGTGATTTGGTCTAACGAGTCTAGAACCTGTCTTGTGCCATTCTCTATTTCATGCATAGCAACGTTCGTTGCATCAATACCTTCTATGACAGGTTGCATTTGGCTGGCGCTATTTTCCATAACGCCAATGGCAATCTTGGTATCATTTTGAATCATATTGATGGTGTCCGAAATTTCCGCCGTAGATTTACCGGTTTTTTCGGCAAGTGTTCTAACTTCATCGGCCACAACGGAGAATCCACGCCCTGTTTCTCCTGCTCTTGCGGCTTCTATCGCGGCATTTAATGCGAGTAAATTGGTTTGATCGGCTATTTCCTGAATGACGCCAATAACACTGTAGATTTTTTCGGATTGTGATCCCAGTTTGTGTATGGTGTTAGTGGCCTCTTGAATAGATTGGGAAATATTATTGATATCGGTAATATTTTTCTGCATTTGTTGTGCACCGTTTGTCGAAGCATCCCGTGCATTGCTTGATAGTTGATGGGCTTCATCGGCACTTTCAGACACTTGACAGATACCTTGAGTAAGTTCCTCCACTGAAGCGGCGATGGCGGTTGATGTGTCACTTTGTTGTGTACTACTCACGGCAACTTGATGAGATGAAGCGGCTAATTGTTGTGATGAACTGACAAGGGAATGGCTGGCGTCTCGAATTTGTTCTATCACCTCCCTAAGGGCCAATTGCATATTATTCATCTGAGCAAGTAGACTGGTTTTATCATTCGATTTTAGGTCGATTGCCGTTGTCAGGTTACCCTCTGAAATGCTTTTGACAATGTCTGCGGCATAGGCTGGGTCTCCACCAAGCTGACCCATGACATTACGATTAATCCATAGTGCCAAAGCAATGATAAGTAGAACAATGGTAGCGCAAATGATAAGTGATTGGTGTAACGCGTTTTGGTTTGTTTTATCAAGGAAAGCAAGCTGCTCTGTAATTAAGCCGCTGTATTCTTTTTCTGATGTTTCGACAAGAGTGTCCATAGCCGCTACAGCTGGGCGATCAATTCCCTTTACCAATACGTCAATTTTCTTACCTGCTTGAGCATCATTGGTGTCAAATTTATCAAGAGCGGATTGATATTGATTACTGAGTTGATCATGCAGTACGGTCAGTTCACTTATCTTTTTAGTATCTAAGCCTAATTTCTGCATCAATTGTTTCGCTTCAATTAGGTCTTTACTTACGGCATCCCTATGCTGATTAAATTCTGCAGTGTACTTCCTTAGGTTTTCAGGGACATTGCCTCTTATTAACGCATCTTTAAAGGCTTTTACTTGTAGTAGCAGGTTCATTTTTGCATTTTCAATCGTGAGGAGATTGTTGCTTTGAGTCTGAATGATGCCAAGGTTGCTGTGGGTTGTTTTGCTGCTTGAAGACATGGTGATGACACCACTTATTCCTATCGAAGCAGCGCCAATAATGGCGATAGCGGCAAAAAGCCAAAGTCTGGCCGAGGTGGTTAATCGTTTTTTCATCAAGCTATGTCCTTTATTGTGATAGGGAGTGGGGATATTAATGTGATCTATATGTTTCTTAATTTTTAGTTAACTTCTATATTTTGCGCAAGTTTTTAGTTTTCTTAAGAGGAGAGGAAGATCGAGTTTAAAAAAATCATTTCGTTATGGCTGCAAAGAGTATTACTCTGAGATAGGAAGTTGTTAAGGTGCTATCAGTAAATAAATCAGTTCATCGCATTTGGGGTGATGTAGAGAGGGAAGAGTATGTTGTATCGCGTATTGTTGTGTTTGGTTTTAGGTTGTTTTGTATCGGTTTCTATAGCGGCGACTAAGGCTTCAGAAGACCAGAAAAAACTTGCGCAAACTGTATTTGAGCTGGAACGTAGTGTGGCAATTTTACAAGTATCCACAGCTTCATTAGGCGATTATCAATCACTTTCTACCAAAATGGCCCATATTAAGTCTCTAGAATATCGGGTGAATTTTATGGGTAATCTAACTTTTTTATTGTGTATGGCGCTGGTGGTTTTCTTTTTTAAATTACGTAGCCAACAAAAGCGATTACTTGCATTAGAAAACCGAGAAGAGTTTAAAGAGAGTAACAAGCAAACAAAAGACGATGAAAAGTAGGTCCTGAAACTTAAGGAAAAGCGAATGTCTGAGTCAGTGGTGTTGATGATTATAGATATGCAGCAATGTATGTCTTGGCCTCAAGCAGGGGAGCGCAATAACCCCAATGCAGAGCATGAAATTGCTGAGCTATTGGCTCATTGGCGTGCGAGTCATGCTCCGGTTGTTCATGTACGCCATTTTTCCACAGAGCCTGAGTCTCTATTTTGGCCAGAACAAGAAGGTGTGCTGTTTCAAGACGCTTTCCAGCCTTTGGCCGATGAAAAGACCATAGAAAAGCCGGTTCCTGATGCTTTCACTTATTCCGATTTAGAGGGCTGGTTACGTGAACAGGAAGCGCAAGCATTGGTTGTCGTGGGAGTAAGTACTAATAACTCGGTTGAATCTACAGTGCGAAGCGCAGGCAATTTAGGATTTAAAACTTATGTGGTTGGTAGCGCTTGTTTTGCGTTTGAAAAGGACGATTTTTTCGGGCAAACGCGCAGTGCGGATGAAGTGCATGCCATGTCATTGGCGAATTTACATGGTGAATACGCCACCGTCATTAGCCAAGATGAAGCCTTTGCTTTGTTACCGAAAGAACACACAAGCCTTAGTGATTAAGGCTTCGTATTATTCCACCACGCACATTGGAGTATTGGAAATAGGGTCTGGGTGGATCTGAGCGTTCAATGAAAAGACATCTCTTAACAGGTTTTCGGTGAGTACAGATTCTGGCGAACCCTGAGTGATGATTTCACCTTGCTTCATGACAATCAAATGATCGCAATATCGAGCCGCTTGATTGATATCATGCAGTACCGTAATGATGGTTTTGCCTTGGCGGTTCAGTTTGCGTAACAAATGCATCAATTCTACTTGATGGCTTAAATCCATGTAGGTGGTGGGTTCGTCTAGTAATAAATAAGGCGTATCCTGTGCCAATGTCATTGCCAGCCAAACTCGCTGGCGTTGCCCGCCTGAAAGTTCGCTAACGAGCTGATCGGCCAGTTTGGTAATACCGGTTTCCTCCATGACCTTATCGATTATCACTTGATCGTCTTGGTTAATTCTGCCCCAAAATCCTGTATATGGACTGCGTCCGTAAGCGACCAAATCTTTGACTTTTATCCCTTCTGGAATGGGTTGAGTTTGTGGCAGCAAGGCCAGTTGTTGAGCCAACTTTTTAGACGATATGCCATGAAGGTTTTTACCTTGCCAGTGAATTTGTCCCTCCAATGGTGACAAAATACGAGCCATGGCTTTGAGTAAGGTCGATTTACCACAGCCGTTTGGCCCGAGTAGGGCAATGATTTTTCCTTCAGGAATACTTAGATCGACCTGTTTGACGATGGCTTTATTGTGGTAGCCAACAGAGAGATTATGAGCGCTAAGAGACATAAATCATTTTGTCCTAAGGAGAAGCCAAAGAAAATACGGAGCACCAATAATGGCCGTCATAATACCAGCGGGTAATTCGATCGGAGGGTCAATGGTGCGTGCCACAAGATCCGCCAACAGCAACAAAACCGCCCCCACTAACATGGTAGAGGGCAAGAGTATTTGATGGCGACCTCCGACTAGCTTGCGGGTCAAATGAGGGGCCACCAAACCTAAAAATCCGATAGGGCCACAAATCGCCACACAAGAGGCGGTGAGTCCAACAGCAACCGCCAAGGCAACTAAGCGCAGTTTGTTTGCCTTGATACCAAGGCTAATGGCGCTGTCATCGCCAAGGTGTATCAGGTTTAGCGGCTTGGCAAGCCCAAGAGCGGCAGGTACAAGCAACAACCAAGGCAACAACATTGAAAGCTGGCTCCAACCTCGTCCCCACAAACTGCCCGTTAGCCAAAGCAGTGCATTATTGATTTCTAGCGGTTTTACCAGCATGAGAAAATCGACACTGCTTGCGTACAGCGCAGCCAATGCCACACCAGTAATCGCCAATTTAATGGTGCTACTATGCTGACCACATAACCACCACAGAGTGATGGCAGCGATAAAACTGCCAATCAAGGCCACTTCTGGTAGCCAGCGCACATCAGCGGTTGGGAAAAATGTCATATAAATCACAGCGGCGAGACCTGCCCCATGACTGACACCAAGCACATCGGGTGAAGCCAAGGGGTTACGAATTACGCCTTGTACCAAGGCACCCGCCAGCGCCATCATAGCGCCAACTAACATGGCTAAAATAGTACGCGGAAGGCGGTATTCATGAAGAGTAAAGTAATGCTCATTGCCGCTTTGAAACCCTTCAAGCATTTGATTGAAAGGAATAGAAACCGCACCAAACATTAAGTTTGCGACCAGTAACCCTAGCAAAACGAATAGTAAAAAAGGCAGGGATCGCGAGGCCATCATAGTGTTCTCTTACGGACAAGGTAGATGAAAAATGGCGCTCCGATGAGCGCTAAAATGGCGCCAGCGGGTGTTTCGGCAGGATAAATAATGGCTCGACTTAATGTGTCGGATAACACCACTAAACAGGCACCTAGCAGCATAGCCACAGGCAAAAATTTGCGATGATCTTGTCCGATCAATATTCTTGCCATATGAGGAATGAGCAGTCCGACGAAGCCAATGGCTCCCACGCTACTGATGGCGCTACCCACCAAAAGCAATACTAAAAAGCTGCCCCCCAATTTTATCCACATAAGTGACACACCAAGGTTACGCGCATTGTCGTCACCAAGTTGCAGTAGATTGAGGGTCGGAGCCATCAATATTGCGCCTAATAATCCGGCGACACAAAAGGGCCAAAAAGCATCAAAAGTTTGCCATCTTGCATCGGATAAACTGCCCGCTAGCCAAGTGAGTACACCAGATGCTTGATCTTCTTCCATGATGATGACAGCTTTGGTTAGCGCCGCGCATAGGGCGGAAATGGCTACGCCTGCAAGAACTAAACGGCCGTGCTCGTTTCCCCCTCGCCAAGCGCTGCCAAGCAACATCACTAACGCCCAAGCCGTGCCACCGCCAATAATCGCCGCGAAGGAGGTACCGAGTAAACCAAACCAAGGAGCAATGGTTGAAACCAAAGCCATACCAAGCGCCGCACCGGCGTTGATCCCCAAAACAGAGGGGGAAGCGAGCGGGTTTTGCGTTAGGGCTTGCATGATGACACCAGCCGCGGCGAGATTGGCGCCTACCATGATGCCAATAAGGACTCTTGGCAGTCGTAAGTCATGAACAATATGCTGAGCAATACTGTCGTTATTCATATTGTACAAAGCTTGCACGGCATCCATCGCTGAAATAGGAATGGCCGACCAACTGATTAGACTAACTAATGAGCAAGCGAATAAAGCGAGAAGCAAGACCGTGCATTGAGCAAAAAAAGCGAGACGCATTGGGATCATGTGTTTGCGTTAAAAACCTTATACAAGTCTTTGCCCATGGTTTCCGCAGAAATGATGCCGCGGCAACGAGACCAAGTATTTGGATTCACATAGAAAATATGGTGGTTTTTTGCGGCTTTCAGAATCCGCCAAAGTGGCTCTTTTTCCCATTTATTGACAATACTTGGCGTCACGTAATTGCCGACGAGAAAGTAATCAGGGTTCACAGCAAGGAGCTGTTCTAAACTGGTTTGGCGATAAGCATCGTCGTCTCGGCCGGTATTGGCATTTTTTAATCCTAAGGCTCGAATAACACCGCCAGCGTAGGAATCCGAAGTGTGTAGAAACAACGCGTCATCACGAGCCACACCAAATTGTACTTCTTTGCCTTTCGGTAAGTGTTTGGACAAATCAGCCATAATATCGGCGTGTTTTTTCAAGCGCGCTTGCATTTGTTTGTCTTTACCAATGGCTTTGCCGATGATGGCCGTGGCTTCCAGGTTTTCTTCGTAGGAAGCGCGTCGAGATGGGAGAATCAAGGTAGGAGCTATCTTTTGTAAGTCGGCATAAACGCCTTCATGACGAGAAATATCGGCGATAATAAGATCTGGTTTTAGGGATGAAATGGTTTCTAGACTGGGCTGAGAGCGTGTACCAACGGATGTCCATTCCCCAATTTCATTGCGAACCTCTTGAAGAATACGGCTTGGCTCTTTGTCATCGGCCACACCCACAGGGCTGACTCCCACCGCCGCTAAGGCGTCCACAAAAGAAAATTCCAAGACCACGATTCGCTTTGGTGTGTAGTCCAAAGTAAAGGTGCCTTTGCTGTCTTGAACGGTAACGGCTTGGGAAAGTGAACAAAAACAAATGGATAGAATCGATAGAGCAACCGACAGAGCGCGTTTCATGATACAGCCTTTAAAAGTAAAAAACATGATAATGATAACACTTCTCAATTATATTTGAAGGCTTTTGTAGCGATTAATTCTTATGTGCTCAAGCTTAGTCTATTGCTAGCTGGTGACTAGATACTTTCACCAGCTTCTATTTGGAAAGGCAGATCAATGACTCTTTTTGAAACAGGGTTTCCCTGTAAGCGGGACAATAAATGCTCGGCAGCGAGTCGCCCCATTTCTTCACGAGGTGTAATAACCGTTGCCAGTCTTGGCACCATGACGCGAGATATATCATGGCCGTGGAAACCAGCAATGCTGATATCTTGGGGAACATTAATACCTGCTTTTTGACAGGCGTAAAGGGCACCGATTGCTAAGTCATCGTTAGTACAGAAAATACCATCGGTTCCAGGCTGTTGTTGTAATACGTCTTTGAGGAAGCTTGCTCCCAATGTAAAAGACGATGCACTGTTGGTTTTCAGGCACAAAGGCGTTAAACCATGGTCGAGCATTGCAGCTTCATAGCCCTTGATTTTGAGCAGTGTTCGTTGGTCCATTCGAGCTGCAAAATAGGCGATCTTTTGACGTCCTCGTTTGATTATAAACTCGGTCATGGCATAAGCCGCGGCCTCGTTATTGATACCGATGGCTTGTTCTATTGGTGCTGATACGGAATCCATAATTTCGATAACCGGTATACCCGCGACGGCTAACATTTTTCTAACTCGTTCTGTGTGGTCGCTTTCTGAGATGATTAATCCGTCTACATTGTAAGAAAGTAGAGTTGCAATCCTCGCTTCTTCGGCTTCTTTACTGTAACCGTAGTGGGCCAACATGGTTTGGTAACCTGCAGGTTCTACAACAGATTCAATACCGCGAATGACTTCTGCAAATACTTGGTTCGTTAATGACGGTAATAAAACGCCAATCGCATGACTTTTAGATTTGGATAAAATATCAGGGGCACGATTTGGTATGTAGCCAAGATCCTCTAATGCCGCCGCAATCTTAGTTTGCAAGGGGGATGAGACTTGGTCGGGGTTTCTAAGAAAGCGGCTTACCGTCATTTTCGTAACGCCTACTAAGTCAGCAACGTCTTGTAATGTCGGGCGTTTATTCTTCATGTTAGAGCTTTTCATACCAGTGACGTATCCATGTATTGTTACAAGTAACATTATCATAAGCCATTCATGGCTAGAAACAAAAATTAGATGCTAGTGTTTTTTTGTCAATAAAAGAGGAAAATGTATTGAGGGTAAGTATTCACTAATGTGTTTAGCAAGAGACGTAAAAGATTACGTCTCTTGTAAAACACTAGTGTTTTCCTAAAAGCATAAGCGCCTCGTTTAAAACACTATCAGCATTTTGAGAAATGTCGATCACTAGCGCTTCTTCTGCGGTTGGCTCAATCAAGGTAGCAAATTGGCTTTCTAGCATATCTCTGCCATTAAAATAATGGCCGTCACGCTTTTGGTGACGCTGCCAAATGGTATCGATACTTCCTTTAAGGTAGATCATGGTGACATCGTCTAGACCATCACGCAGCATGGCGCGATATTCTGGTTTTAAACCAGAACATGCGATAACGGCAGTTGGGTTATTAATTAAAATGGCGTTTAGTGTTGCCAGCCAGTCTTTGCGGTCCTCGTCCGTGAGAGGTGTGCCTTGTCGCATTTTATTTACGTTTGCTTGGCTATGAAAATCATCACCATCAAAAAACGGATAGTCCAATTTGTCGGCGATACTTTTACCTATCAAGGATTTTCCTGAACCTGATACGCCTAAAACTACAATTCTCTTTGTCATCTTCTTAAGTCCTTATTGCCTTGCTGGGGTCTGCAAGGCCACAGTGTCGTTCAAAAAGCCGTATTGAACGGCAGGTCTCAATGGGTTATTTCCACCAGAGGGCCAGCTCAGGGAAGAATATGACTAAGCCGAGCACAAGCACCTGTAAACCAATAAACGGCATTAATGAACTAAAGATCTCACCAAGACTAATGTCTTTAGGTGCAACCGACTTCAGATAAAATGCCGCAGGGCCAAAGGGTGGTGATAAGAAAGACACCTGCATATTTAGACAGAACACCACACCGAACCAGATTGGGTCTAAACCAAGTCCCGTAATGATTGGCACAAAAATTGGCATTGTTAACAGCGCAACACCAACCCAGTCTAAGAACATGCCGAGCACAAGTAAGATGATCATCATGATCATGATGGTGCCCATCACGCTACCACCGCTTAGAGCAAGAATGGTTTCTTCAACGAAATCGATACCACCCATTAGGTTGTAAACGCCTACTAGTGCGGTTGCCCCAATACCGATCCAGATGATCATGCCACAAGTACTCATGGTGGCCTTGGCGCTGTCTTTTAACATTGCGAAATTCAGTTCACCACGAATCGCTGCACTAATGATGATGCCGACAACACCAAGTGCTGATGCTTCAGTAACAGAAGCCACACCAGTATAAATACTGCCTAAAACCATCATCACAGTCAGCAGAGGAAACAATAGCGCTTTAAAATAGTTAACATCTTTGTCCGCAGCTAGCTCTTCTTCGCTCGGCAATGGCGCATATTCAGGATGAAGGCGAGAGATGATTAACACATAAGCCATGTAAGCGAAGGCAAGAATAAACGCAGGTAAAAATGCCGCTTTGAACAAATCGCCTATGGACACGCTAGCGGTTAAACCATAGATAATTAATACGATACTTGGCGGTAACATGGTGCCTAATGCACCACCGGCACAGGTAACACCGATTGCCAGTTTGCGGTTGTAGCCAAGACGTAACATTTGCGGTAAAGCTAAGATACCAAGCAATACGGTTTCGCCACCAATAACGCCTGACATAGAAGCCAAAACGATAGCAACCAACAAGGTTTGTACGGCAACACCGCCACGTAGTTTTCGACCAAAAACCTTCATCGCATCAAACAGATCTCGGGCGATACCGGACCTATCTAATAAGGCGGCCATGAGAACAAACATCGGTACAGCAAGAAACACATAGCTACCAACGAAGCTGTACAAACGGCTAGTGATCAAAGGCAAAGCGCCAACGCCAAACCAACCGATTGCAAAAACAAGTGCTACTAACGCGGTAACAAAGGCTAATTGCATGCCCGTTAGCAGTAATAAAATCATCGAACCGAGCATGAGGAGACTGCCGTAGCCTATGCCCATTGCGGATAAATCAAACATCTTTACGTTTCCTTAAACCATTTAATTCTTGTACTAGGTGCAAGAAAAACTGCACAAACATGATACAGAGCGTCATAAAGATCATGCCTTTAACTAAGGCTGGGAAAACAGGATCCCAAGCGGATCCAGATGTTTCTAAACGAATGTCACCAAAGGGAGTAAGCCAAGAGTCTTGCACCATCTGATATGCTGCCCAGCTAAGCAAACTGGTAAAAATTAGCCCCATAACATGATGAAAAACATTCAACCAACGGCGGGTCGTGTCTGAGACGAGGTCATAAATCAGCACCACACGAACATGTTTATTGATTGATAAAGCGTAAATACCACCATAAACGAACAAACAGCCCCCTAAAAATGAAGCGGTTTCGTGAACCCAAATGGTGGGGGCATTGAAGAGGTAACGCATCAATACTTCGTAAAATGAAATGCCAACAGTGAAGATAAACAACAAGCTGATAAAGTTGCCAAAGCGGTAGATCAAACGATCTAGCGCATTTCTTGGCTGTTCAGAACTGTCTAGTGTCTGTGGATGAATTTCGTCTTTCATGATTATGGTCCAATGAAAAGCAGGCGCTGATGCGATTACTCATATCGCGCCTGTTTTGTTGGTTTAGAAGGATTCTAATTGAACTTAAAGAAGACCATTCGCTTCTAGGTAAGTGGTAATAGAGTCATATACTTTCTGCGCATTGGCAGAACCTTTTGCGAACTCTTTCCACTGTGTACGAGCAATGGCACGGAATTTCTTACGTTCTTCAGCTGACCAATCATGAATAGTGATGTTCGGATCGGCTTTAGCGGCTTTAATCGCTGCTTGGTCGGCAATACGTAATTGCGTGGTCATGTCTTCTGCGAAGTCACGAACTGAAACGGTCAAAATAGCTTGGATATCAGCAGGTAGTTTGTCCCATTTTTTCTTATTCATTGAGATATCAATCAATGGCAGAGAATGGAAACCTGGTTGAACTGGGTGTGTTGCAATGTCGTTCATTCCAGCTTTTTGGTTAGTTGAGAAAACTGTGTAGTCAGCGGCATCGATAACACCTTTACTAAGACCTGTGAACACTTCTGAACCAGGTAGGTTAACTGGTGCTGCGCCAGCAGCGGCAAATACTCGTTGTACTAAGCCTTCAGGAGCTCGAAGCTTCAGACCTTTCAAATCTGCTACACTGTCTAGGGGTACACGAGAAACCAAAGATTCAACGCCAGTCGTAGAACCACCGATGAATTTTACGCCATACGGAGCGTAAAGCTCGTTCATCAGTTCATAACCACCACCGTAGTTAACATATTGCAGCAACTGCTGAGTGTTTGACCAAGCACCTACTGTATTACCAATAAGGCCAAAAGCGGGATCTTTTCCAGAGAAAAATTCAGTTGCAGTAATTTGACCATCCAAGATGCCCATTTTAATACCGTCTAATGTTTCGGTATGTTTGAAAATACTGCCAACAGGAAGCAAGTCGATATGAACTCGGCCACCAGTCATTGTTTCGACGCGTTTAGTCCATTCTTTTTGGACTTGGAAGTTTTTGTCGCCAGCTGGGTCAGAAGATTGGAACTTAAAGTTGTAATCCGCTGCAAACGCTGAAGTCGATAGAATACCGGCCATAGCCGTAGTCAATAACGTGGTAGTGAACTTATTCATAGTATTGCTTCCCATTATTTTTTTTTGAAAGAACTGCTTTATCGTCGCAGTTTTAGGAATGATGCCTTAGTCACGCTAAATGTTACCGGTAACTAAGTTGTGGATGTTACCGATAACATTTTGGGTTAGTCAAGCCTTGTTCCACAAAAAATTAGCGTTCAAAAGGTAGATGATTGATATGCAAAGAAATCTTATTCAACGGTCGTTTCTAGCTTTAAATGAAATGCCACAGACGTAATCTTATAAATATTTGTCCTAGACATTGGTCTAAGGGTGGTTTTGTTGGCTAAGATAAAAGCGCACACTGGTGTTAGGTAATTTTGTCCGCAAAAGAGAATAATAAAATGGCTGCGATAGACATTCCTGAAGTGCATAAATTTATTGAAACCATTCCGCCTTTTTCGAGTTTAACTCTACCTGAACGTAAGCAATTATTGATGGGCGTTACCATGCTGTATGTGCGCCAAGGGCAAACCTTGACTCTAAAAGACGAGGCGGCCACGGTACACTTGATTCGGCGCGGGGCCTGCGAAATTCGCACACCCAAAGGCGGATTGGTGGATCAAATTGCAGATGGGGAATGCTTTGGTGTGTCCAGTGTCATGGCGCAAAATCCTGATGGTTTGCAAGTGGTCGCCATGGAAGACAGCTTGGTGTATCGCTTTGAGAAAACTCGATTTCTGGCGATGCTAGAAAAAAGCGAAGCCTTTGAACTCTTCTTTGAACATACCCAGCATAATCGCTTACGCAAATTATCTCGCAGCCAAAGTAATGAGCTGGCTTCCCCAGCTTTGCAATTATCGACGCCTATTTCACACATTATGACGCGACAGCTGATCCTAGCGACCCCAGAAGAAAGTGTGCAAACCATTGCCATGCGCATGACAGAGGCGCGGGTCAGTTCGATTCTGGTGGTCGAAAATGACAAGCTGTCTGGCATAGTCACGGATCGTGATTTACGTTCGCGCATTTTGGCCTTAGGTGGTTCCGCTGATTCTTTGGTGAAAGACGTAATGACACAAGATCCGGTGAATTTGCGTCCCGATGCGTTGGTCATGCAAGCGCAAACCTTAATGAGCGAAAGCAATATTCATCACTTGCCCATTGTCGATGAAGAGCAAAGAGCCGTTGGCATGCTCACGGCCGCGGATTTATTGCGACATCAAGAACTCAGTCCACTCTTGTTGATTAACCAAATTCACCGTCAGTCCTCCATTGAAGATTTGGCTCGTGTTTGCAAACAATGGCCCGCTTTGATCATGAACTTGATTGTGACCGATATGAAACCCGCCGACGTGGGCAAAGTCTTGGCAACCGTGAGCGACAATCTAACGCGTCGAGTGATTGAACTGGCCTTGGACACATGTGGCCCAGCGCCCATGGCGTTTCAATTTCTGGTGTTTGGTTCGCAAGCGCGACGAGATCAATCCCTAGGCAGTGATCAAGATAATGGCTTGATGTTAGAGCGAGAGCCAAGCGCGGATGAAAGCCAGTACTTTGCCGATTTATCCGAGTTTATCTGCCAAGGTTTAGCCCAATGTGGTATTCGCCTTTGCCCAGGTAACATCATGGCGAGTAACCCAGAGTGGCGGCTCAGCCAAGACGATTGGCGACAAGCGTTCGAGAAATGGATCAAAAGCAGTGCGCCGAGCGCCTTGCTGCACGCTAGCATCTTTTTTGATATTCGTTGCGTGTATGATTCGGCCAGTGAACAGGGCGAGGCCGTGAATCATTTGATCCGTGCCATGCAACTTGAAGTGAGCAAAAACAGCGTGTTTTTAGCCACACTGACCCGCACCGCGTTGGCCAGCAAACCACCTTTGGGCTTTTTCCGTCACTTTGTATTGGAGTCTTCTGGTGAGCATAAAAATCAACTGGATCTGAAGCACCAAGGTTTGGCGTTAATCAATGATTTGGCGCGCTTGTATGGTTTGTCATGTAGGACTTATCGAGCGGGGACGTTAGATCGATTGGAGCAAGCCATTCGAGAAAAACTCATCAGTGTCGATACCGCGCGAAACCTTATGGATGCGTGGGACAAACTCAATGATCTGCGTTTAGAAGCTCAAGCTCGTCATTGGCAAGCAAGCGGCAAAGCCAGCGCTTACTTGGATCCGAAAGACTTGAGCCCATTAGAACGCAAGCACCTTAAAACCACTTTTAGCATCATCAATGATGTGCAAGACATCGTCCAGCAGCGGTTTTTAAGAGGTTATAGTTGATGTCTTTTGCTTTGTTACAGACGTTCAGTGAATGGCATAGGTCGCGGCAGTCGCACAAGCGGGCTTGGTCGGAATGGGATTACCTCGTACTGGATATTGAAACCTCAGGGTTAGATCCAAAACACGATCACATCGTCAGTTTTGGCTGGGTGTGTATTCACAAGGGCGTAATCGAGCTGGATAGCGCGCGACATATTGTGTTGGATAGCGCACAAATTGGCGACAACGTCGGCATTCACATGATCACTGATTCGGATGTCCAACAGCAAGGTAAAAGGCAAGAAAGCGTGCTGCGTTACCTAAGGCATCTTCTGCGCGAACGAGTCTTGGTCATGCACCACGCACCAATGGAACTGGGCTTTCTAAAACATGCTTGGCAAACCGAAGCCTTGCCCAGTTTTTCGGTCAGCTGGCTAGACACGCTCGCCATTGAACGCACCAAAGCCAACCGATCCCAGCAGCCAATTCAAGACGGCGGTTTTCGTCTTGGTGTTTGCCGTGAACGCTACGGATTACCCGACTATCAAGGACACGACGCGCTAACCGATGCCCTAGCCACTGCAGAACTGCTACTCGCCCAAATCGCTTACCAAGGCAGAGACTGCCGACTGCATGACCTCAACCAAATGGGTGGCGGAAGAGTGCGGTTTACAACGCGTTAGTGGATTTAATACGTCATTCCCGCGAAGGCGGGAATCAAGCGCTTATGGTCATCGACAATAATCGTGGTTTAGTGGCATTTTTACTGGTTGCTTAACAGGAAGTCTTTTAATATCAATCTATAAAATTTTTCTGTCTAAAATAATGTATGTATTAATTAAATGTTAGGCATTTAGTAAAGTCTAGTTCAAATTATAGGGAATTATATGTTTGAGAATGTAGTTGCTGGCTTGGTTTCAGGTGTGGTCGTAAGTATTTTGGTTTTAGTTATAGGCCGATTCTGGAAGGCAGTTGTAGTGCCTTGGTTTGAGGAGCGTGTTTATAAAGATCTGCACGTCGAAGGGAAATGGTACTCCTTATACGTTGATACTGGAGATTATCGTCAAGAGATTATAAGTCTTAAACGTCATGGTCATTCAATTTCAGGACATATAATATGCAAAACAGGAGCAGATGACGGTGAAGAGTATTCTGTATGTGGTAGCTTTAGAAATTTACTTTTACCTCTAACATATGAAGCCGCTGATAAACAAAAGAGTGATAGAGGCACTATTACATTAATGTCTACCTATAATGGGGAGCGTTTTGTTGGCGAAATTGCGATGTATGAAACTAACACTGATTCAATTGGCACAACAAAAGTTATTTGGTTTCGGAGTAAAGTAGATCTCGATAGGACATTAACGTATATCAAATTACATCGTGAGCAACTTGATAAAATCAGAGCACGTGAACTTAAAATTAGAGAAGATATGCGTGAGTTCTTTGAGGAGTTTACAAAAGAGTTTTCGGAACGAAAAAAACAAGAACAAAGAGAAAAAGATGACGTTATTGAAGGTGAATCTAAAAGACTTGAAAACAACAGCTAATAAGTTGCTCAAACGAATAAAAATAGTTAGCTAGAAAGCCAAAGGTTCAGATTCCTTAAAAAATAGGTATGTTGTTAGTTACCCCAATTAACTCTATGTTTAAGAGATCTGACCCTTTAATCAGCACCACTAACTTCTAGAAGTAAGCGTCGATAATCCCCAATCTTCTTCTTTTGGTTCTGTCGCCAAAACTCTTGGGTTTTCCGACCAGTGTATTAGGCTCATTTCCCCTGCGGCGGATTCGGTTAACGCCGTGCAGTGTTCGACCCAGTCCCCATCGTTACAGTAGAGAACATCGTCTTTGATACGAAAGGAAGCGAAGTGAATGTGCCCGCAGATGTAGCCGTCGACTTTGTGGTTTTTGGCAGATTTGAGGGCAGCGGTTTCAAAGCGTTCGATGAACTCTTTTGCTTTGCTAATGTGGCTTTTTAAGTAGCCAGCCAGTGACCAATAAGGCAAACCAAACAAGCGTCTTACGCCATTTATCCATTGATTCAGTGACAACATGAGTCCGTGGGCTTTATCGCCAATGGCAAGCATGAGTGGGCTGATTTTTACCATTTGATCGAATTCATCGCCGTGGCTAATGTGAAAGGTGCGACCGTTGGCAGTTTGGTGGCGGGCGTTGAGTTTTATCTCCACACCAGAAAGAGTCTGCCCTGCAAACTGACGGAAAAAGGCATCGTGATTACCGGGAATATAAATGACCTTGGTGCCAGACTTTGCCATCTCCAGAATGCGTTCGACCACTTGATGGTGAGTATCGACAAAATAGGCGCGATGACGCATTTCTTGCAGATCGATAATGTCGCCAACTAGGTACAAGGTATCGGTTTCAATGCTTTGCAAAAAGTCCAATAGATGTAGCGCTTGGCAGGCTTTGGTTCCAAGGTGAACATCGGAAATAAATACGGATCGAAATTTAGTCTGCATAAGCGCCTCCTCTAAGGTCTAATGCCAAGATAAGGAGCTTATGTGACAGAGGTATGAGGAGTTAATGACAGTTTTATTTAGCAAAAAACATCGGCAGTATGGAGGGTTAGATCGGGTTGCAGATAAATGTGATTGCCGCCTTGTTGTTTGGCTGATTTTTTGGCTTGTGCAGCCAGCTCTGCCACTTGATGATGGTTAGTGCATTGTTTGGGGTTGGGATGAACTACACCAATCGCGAGACTCAAAATTGGATGGAAAAGCGTGTCTCCTTGGCGGTTTTTGGTCCAAACTCCGCCTTCTTGCAAGGTGTCTTCGCTATAAAAAGCACGAACTTGCTGAGCAAAGGTATCTAAGATGCTTTCACATTGCTGATACCAGTCTTGATCACCAAAGATCACCACAAAGTCATCACCGCCAATGTGGCCAATAAAGTTATTCTCCGGGTTCACCTGATTTTTAATTAAAGAGCCAACCAGCTGAATCACCTCATCGCCAATGGAATAACCAAAAAAATCATTAAAGGGTTTGAAGTCATTTAGATCGAAGTAGGCCACATGGAAGTCTTCGTTGGCTAATAAACGACGACTGACTTCACGATGAATAGGCACATTGCCGGGCAATAATGTGAGCGGGTTAGAGTAGGTGGCATTTTGAATTTTTAATTCAGTGATGCGTTTTAGCAAGTCTCTTAAATGGCCCGTGCCAATGAATTTGCCCTCGCGGACGACAATGATCTCGTTATTAAGCGTGTCGGCTTCTTGGTTGGTCATCAAGGTAGATACACTGGATAAGCTGATGTTGCTTTCCACAATGAGCACATCGTTGCTCAGTAGATTGGTAACGGGTTTGTGCTCGTAAAGGGCGCGTCCATAGGGCGTGGAAAAAAGCTCATGGAGCTGATGACGACGCACCACACCAATGGGCTGATTTTGCCCGTTTACCACGGGAATCGCGACCAGATCGGGTTGCCCTTTAAAACACTGTGAAGCGTCTTCTAATAAGCTATTCTCTTGCAGGCTTGGCGTTGGGCGACACAGAGTTTGTACGGTTTCCGCATGGTCTATTTGAAACTGTAAGCGACGTTGGGCTTGTTTTGCCAAATAAGGATGAGTTGAAAACGCTGGGTGCTCTGTGGGGCGACCAAGGTAATAACCTTGTCCCAGAGTGACGCCGATTTCGATCAGTTGGTCCAGCTCTTGCTGTGTCTCTATGCCTTCAGCAATAAGGGTGCAGTTTAGCCGCTGGGCAATGGTCAGAATAGAGCGTACAAATTCACGTTTGATTTCGTCTTTATCTATCCCTTGAATAAAATGTTTATCCACTTTGACTATGTCTGGTTGTAATTCAGACCAAAGCTGCAAGCCAGAATACCCCACACCAAGGTCATCAATAGCGACTTGGAAACCCATTTCACGATAGTGGTCGACGCTGCTGCGTGGCAAGCCGTTGTGATCGTAGGGATGTTGTTCAGACAGTTCGATGACAATGTCTTTTTGGTCCAGTCCCAGCTCGTTCAAAATCGCCAAGGTCATACCCGATTGATGATCTGGGGAACCTAACAAGGATGCACTGACATTCAAAAATAAACGGCCTTTTAAATCCAGTTTGGCGAATTTGGATAGGGCTTTTTCTCGGCAAAGTAACTCTAGTTTGTGTAAGTTGCCAGTTTGTTGGGCCAGTGTGAATAAAGGGTCTGGCGAGAAGAGAGTGGAATTCATCGGGCCACGTGACAGCGCCTCATGGCCATAAATTTCACCATTATTTAGATCGTAAATAGGCTGGAAGTATGGCGTGATTAATCCATTTAAAAGGATTTTATCTAGTAGAGCATTGTTGTTAGTTTGGCTCATTTTCTCTCAAATACGTCTAGATTATAAAAGTGGCTAGAACGATATTTTATGTCATATTTGTGACGGTTTGATGACGGAGATTGAGGTGAAAATGTTTTGCTAAGAAGATGTTATTTAAAGGATTTTTGAGTTTTGTCTGGGAAGAGAAACCCGTTACCGGATCGATTTTTTATTCTTGCCTTTCGATCATCGGAAACATTGGGTTCTTTAGCGTCGTACTTTATTTGCTTTTATAACGGCTGTTGTTTTCTTTGTTACAACAACGGTAATAAACCAGTCAAATACAGATGACGTGAAAGCTTAGTGCTGAGGTTGAGCTGATTTAATAGAACGATTAGCAGTCAATTTTACGAAGAAAGCTTTAACATTTGCTGCTGCTTTTTTAGTTGCTGCTGCAAAGTATTGACGGCGTAATTCGTAAGCTTTTTCGACATAGTAATCTGCATCAAGGTTACCGAAAGCATCGTATTTAAGATCGTTGTTCATAGTGATTCTCCTAAAAAAGTTAAGTCATATTTGACACTTGTTATTTTAGGATTTGACCAGTCATTCAGCAAACGATCAATTTTCAGCTAATAGGTTAGAAAAATTCATCATTCGTTTTTCAACAGTTTAAAAGAGGTTAAATGTTTGGGTGATTACTGAGTACTCTGAATTTTCCTGGTGGAATCCCTGACGAGCGTTTGAAAAAACGTGAGAAATAGCCAGGGTCTTTAAAGCCTAAGTCGTAACTAATTTCTTCTATGGAACGCACTGTGTAAATAAGACTGCGTTTTGCTTCTAATAAAACACGGTCATGAATTAAGTCGAGCACACTTTGATTAAACGTTGTCTTACAAAGTCTATTTAAGCGGCTAGTAGTGATCCCTAAGGCGTCTGCATATTGTTGGCTGGTCCAGTGCTCTCGATAGTGTTTTTCGATCAATTCTTTGAGTTGGTGTGCTTGACTACCTTCTGTTCTGTTGGTGATGTGGTGCTTATCATTGGTTTGTTGTCTATGAAGCATTAATAAGATGGCTTTGATGAGATATTCACTCATTAAAGCTCGTCCTTCGCGTATATAAGACGCTTCACTTTCTAGCTGCTGTATCAATGGCCAAAGCTCAGAAAACATATTACGGTGGCCATTAAAATCGATATAACAAGCTTGACTAAGCAGAGGTTGAATAAACTTGGCCGCTTTTTCTTGGTAGGCATCTTCCAGCAGAGGTTCTGCGATGCTGATCACTCTTCCATCCGTATCTGGTGCAAAGCGAAAACCATGTACAACACCAGCAGGAACAATAATTGCCCAGGCGCCTTGCAGTTTTTGTTGTTGCTCATCCAGCTGAATTTTAGCTTCGCCAGATTTTAGAATTAATATTTGAAAAAGCTGCGCATGTCGGTGTGGATTGATTTTCCATCCTAAATCACCACTGCGGGATTCTATGTCTTCAATATGGAAAAACTCGGAGTCATTAATCCAACTGGATTCACCATACAGCCCAAAGTGAGGAATGTTTGTTTTCGTCATAGCTTCTTTCTTATTTTTTAATGCTTCGAAATGTACTTTTAAAGCTTATTTTTACTTTTAGGTCCAAAGCGTACAGGTAAGCATAAATTTATCGAGTTTTTACGTCAAAAGAGACAAAAAATCATATTATTTGATTGTTTTTTCATCCGTCATTAAATGCCGAAATGATCAAAAAGTACAATTTTTTGATGAAAAATCACCTAACGTATTGCTCCTTTATCTTTCATTATGTCCCTCACTGGTATGTTGATGACTGAATCAGCGTCGAGAAAATAACAATAAATCGGAGAGAAACATGAAAACACAGGTAGCGATTATTGGTGCGGGCCCTTCAGGTTTGTTGCTTGGTCAACTGTTAGCGAAACAAGGTATCGACAACGTCATTATCGAACGAGTATCTGGCGAGTATATTCTTGGCCGTATTCGTGCTGGTGTGCTTGAGCAAGGCATGACAGATTTGTTGCGTGAAGCGGGCGTTGGTGAGCGAATGGATCGCGAAGGTCAAGTGCATCATGGTGTTGAACTGGCGTTTAATAACAAACGTGTGCAGATCGAATTAGAAAAACTCACGGGTGGCAGTACCGTAATGGTGTACGGTCAAACCGAAGTAACTCGTGACTTGATGGAAGCCCGTGATGGTGCTGGTTTAACAACTTACTATGAATCCAGTAATGTGGAATTGCATGATGTGAAAAGCGACGCGCCTTACGTGACTTTTGAGCACAATGGTGAAAAACTCAGATTGGATTGTGATTACATCGCTGGCTGTGATGGCTTCCATGGCGTTTCTCGTCAAACTATTCCCGAATCTTCTCGTAAAGAATACGAGCGTGTTTATCCATTTGGTTGGTTAGGTGTTTTGTCGGATACACCACCAGTCAACCCAGAGTTGATTTACTGTAAAACAGACCGTGGTTTTGCCATGACCAGTATGCGTTCTGAAACGCGCTCTCGTTATTACCTTCAGGTGCCTTTGACTGACAAAGTTGAAGATTGGAGTGATGATGATTTTTGGACAGAGCTAAAGCGTCGTCTCCCTGATGATGTGGCTGAAAAGCTTGTTACTGGACCAAGTATTGAAAAGAGCATTGCGCCACTACGTTCGTTTGTCTGTGAGCCAATGCAATACGGTAACTTGTTTCTGGTTGGCGATGCGGCGCACATTGTGCCACCAACGGGAGCGAAAGGTTTGAATCTTGCCGCTTCTGACGTAGCAACTTTGTATAAAGTGATGACTCGTGTTTACAAAGAAGGTGATAAAGAGTGCATTTCTCAGTATTCCGATATTTGTTTACGTCGTGTTTGGCACGGGGAGCGTTTTTCATGGTGGATGACCAATATGTTACACGACTTTGGTCAGGGCGATGCTCATGATAATGACGCAGCCACACATGGAAAGTTCATGAGTTCAGAATTGAATTTCTACACAGATAATGAAGAAGGTCGCCGCATTATCGCGATGCAATATGTTGGCCTGCCATATGAAGATCTGGCTTAAGAAATAACAGTAAATAGGTAATAAAAAAATAGCGGCAATGTAATTATTATTACAGCCGCTATTTTTGTTTCAGATGTGTTTATTGAGGCTTTTTATCCGTCAGTTAACACGCTGTTTTTGTTTTAATGCACGGTTAATTCAAACGTGTTAACCAAGTAAACATCGCTTCAATGGCTTGGTTAGACCAATTTATAGTGGCTTGTTCCTGAGCTTTACCTAGGTTCTTAGCAATGCCCCTGGCACTGACTGTCCAAGAAGCAAGACGTGATCCAGTTGGATCAATAAGTTCCAAGGTGCCATCCTCAAACACATAATAGCGACCATCTTGCGTTTCTTGATGCTGGGCCGTTCGGCTGTTTAGTGTGAATAAAGAATCACTTTTAGGCGTCAGACCAAACTTTGATAAGGCGCTAGCAAGGGAATCGGCTTGTCTGGTTGAGGATACATCAAAGCCGTAGCGGCTTAATGCTAGGTTAAGCCGATCTTCTATTGTTCGAATGTCTGCATCGGCTTTACCAGCAGAGGTTCTTTCGGTCGAATAAAGACTTAGTTCATCTTGGTATGATTTGCGCTGAGCAAAATACGGAATGAGCTGCATGTAGATTTGCCAGTCTTGCGGTTCAGGAGACGGGTCTTTGTTCTTTGTTAGTGATGCGGCGTGATTACGTATGCTGTCGTCTGTGTCATTAATAGCGCTTTTTAATTTGGCGACAATACGCCTGCGATCAAGAGATTGCAGCGCATAGACGTAGTTTTTACCTGCAAAACGTTGCTCGTTGTGAGCTTGTTCTAGTTCAATAGGGGCAGTGGTGACCTGAGTGTAGGCCGTTTGTGTTTTGGAAACTTGTTCTCCGCCTTGTCCTGATCGCACTTGGGTGTCTTGCGTATTTACCTGACTGACCTGCGTGCGGAGCTGTTGGGCGATTTGAACATTGCCGTTTTGCTCCGCTTGCGTGAAGGCCAGTGCGATATTTTCAATACGCGGTGCACTACCAACACCATATATGTGCGTGCTGTCCTGCGGAGGAGACGATACCCAATCGGGCAAGGTCTCACTTTTTTGGGTATTGGTGCCTAAACAGCCAGTTAAGGTGACTAATAGGCCTGATACCACCATCCAGTTAAGCGGTGCAGGTAAAGCGGAGAGTTTCATTTTTAGAAAAAGCCTTTGTCAGCCAATTTTTTGATTTTCTTTTGACCATTCCATACTTCGCGGTTGGTGGTCATATCAATCAACTTAAGGTCAACTTGATAGAAGCTAACACGTTGGTCGCCATTGGAATCAACAATAGAGTTGATGCTGCCTGATAGGGCAAAGCCAGCGCCTTGTTCTAGACCAAATTTGGCAACGGTGTCGGGTGCGGCATTCAGTTCTTGTTCTTCACGTTCGCTACGCACTTCATCGCGTTCTGCACCTGATACGACAAAGTCGACTTTGCCAGAACGAATTAAGCTGCGTTTGATGTCATTGATAAAGGTATCAACTGGGATGTGTTCTGATGTCTTATTGCGAATAGTCTGAACGATAACGGTTGGGTTACCTTTATTGCTGAAATTGTAGTTGCGGAACCAAGGGAATGTCAGCATGTCTCCCATCATCTCTTCCGCTACGAGACGAGAGTCTGTGTCATTCCAACGGTCAGACAACATAACATCTTCGTTTGTATCAAGACGCTTAACACTGCCTGAACAGGCAGTTAATAAGACCGCCATAAAAAGGGCAACTAAGCCTTTCCAGAGCAGAGAAAGTCTTTGAGATTGCTTCACTTTAACGATGTGCATAGTATTTTCCTTACGTCCATTTAGCCTGATACCAAGCCATTAGTGTAATCAATTAAGTAGAGTCTAATCGGGATTGCGCAGATTCCAAAGCGTAATTTTATTAGCGTCTAGTTTGACTTTTCCCAGAGAGAATTTTTTATCCTTTACTTGATAATCTGGCATGTATTCACCTGGAGGTAATGATTCACGGGTTAGTCTTATTTGTGCTGGTAATGTCAGCCAATTACGTGTGTCTGCGGCGGATGAAGCAAACACCGCCACTTGTCCAATCAAGTTCAACAGTAAGGCGGCATTTTTATCTTCCACATTGGACGACACTTGATACGCTAGCCAACTGCGTAATAACTCTCTCACCAAACCTTCGTAGATGTCTCTTTGTGCTTGAGCAAGTTGCTCTTGGAAGGCGATATCAGCGAGTGATGTCATCCGTATACTGTTCTTAAAAGACTCTGTTTCAGACGAGTTTATTTGTAATTCGGGTTGGTGTTGGTCCAAGGTAAAGCGGCGATAATATGGCACTGTAACGCGAACCGTTTGTTCAGTGAGCAGATTGTCAATATTGGCGGAATGCAACTGTTGCCAAGCAGGACGGCCAAGAATTACTCGTTTGGTAAAAATACCAGAAAACGTTCCCCAAACACCGCCCGTTTTATAATTGGCAATTAAGTTGAGAGGATTGATGTCTGCATAAACTAGAGTGAACCAACGAAATGCATCATTTGTTTCTGTGTTTCCTCCACCATGGAGCGGTTCCAATACTAGTGAGTAGGCCCTTGGGTCAGCATACAATAATAAAGTCATTTCACTTTTATCAGGAATGAACCCTTGGTGTTCCAGAACCACCAGTTCCGCATTCCCTTTGTGGTACTGTTTAAGTGTTTCTTTCATATCGACAGACAGTTTTTCGTCTATCTTTTGCTGAATTTCACTTTGGCTAAAGCCACCTTTTTGCATCATCCGAATGGTATCTAGCCATGCCCGTTCTGCGGTAATGCTTGGTAAATCATATTGCTTGGCATAACCATCTTCATATAAATGGGCGGCTTTTTGGTAACTGATTCGGGCGTCGTCAAATTCGCCACTCATCTCGTATTGCAAGCCTTCCATATAACGCGCCCAAGCGTCATCTCGATAGAGAAATTTGTCGGTGTCACGCCCTCCAGTATAGAAATCGCCTAACCAGCTAAGTGCCTTTAAGTAGAAAGCTTGGTTTTCTTTGGCATTGAGGTCTTGGTAACTTGGGTTTTGTGCGCGGATTTCATTAAGTTTTATATCAATGCGTCTTACTTCTACTAAAGCGGCATCCATAAGTTGGCGTTTTTTAGTTGTTTTTTCTGCTTTGTCGGCTAGTGCTAGATAATTTAGGGATTTAAGGTAACTTATATAAACGCGTTCCATACCACTGCCGCGATAATCGCTTTGTCTGGGATTAGTTAATAATGCCCAAGCGCGATTAGAGAAGTTCTCAGGGAAAAAAGTATCGCTTAATCGTTCTGCTTTTTCTAATAGGGCATTGCTGCGTTCATAGTCGCCTTGGTTTTGGGCAAGGGCACCTATTTCCATATAGTAAAGTAGCTGGTCTTGTGGATTGTTTAAGACGCCTTCTAGCTTACCTTCTGCTTCTTGCCATTCGCCTTTTTTTGCTAAGCTTAAACCTTCATCAATGTCTTGTTTGTAGGTTGCACAACCAGCCAGTAAGAAAAGACTTAGCCAAATAAATACCCACTTCACGTTACATTCCTTTATCTAAAAACTGATTTGCAAACAGTAGAGCGAATAACGCAAAGCAAGCGAGGTAAAGGAATAACCAGCGAGCTCTTAAACAGTTTGGGCAAGGTTTTTTCTTTTTCATCACAGCTTCCAATACTAAAAGTGAATGGCCAATATTATGCAATAAAAAAGGAGGCGCGTGGCCTCCTTTTTATTACTTGCTGTGCTTTTATGACGAGCAAGGCATTATTGAGTTGTTTCAGTCTGTTGCTTTTGTAGGCTTTCTAGATAAAGTGCATCAAAATTGATGGGGGCAAGCATGATGGCTGGGAAGCTGCCTTTAACAATAATCGCATCGATGTTTTCGCGCGCATATGGGAATAATGTCGCAGGACAGAAAGCTCCCAATGCATGGTGAAGTTGCTGATCATCAAGGCCAGAAATAACGAATAGACCTCCTTGTTGAACTTGAACTAAATAACCTGTTTCAGTGCCATTTTTTACTGTAACGGTGACTTCTAATACGACTTCATAAACACTTTCACCAACTTGACGGCTTTTAGTGTTAAGTTCTAAGCCCACTTCTGGCTTCCATTCTTCTTGGAAGATCATGGGAGAGCGAGGAGATTCAAAAGAAATGTCTTTTAGAAATACGCGCTGCATAGAAAGCTGCGGTGTCTGTGGCTCTTGGTTTTGAGCTTCTGGTGTTTCTGATATATCGGACATTTTGGTTCCTTTTTTTAATAAGTCATAAGTAAAACGACAGTAAAATTTTAAATAATACCGTGCGGTTTATTGAGCTAATAAATTATCTAATTTGTTGTTATGTTCAAGGTCAAAAAGGTCATCGCATCCACCTACATGTTGCTCACCGATCCAAATTTGTGGAACAGTATGGCGGCCGCTTTTTTGCTTCATTTCTTCTCGTACAGCGGGTTTACCATCAACAATAATTTCGTCAAAGGAAACTTTTTTAGCATGTAAAAGCTGTTTTGCACGAGTACAGAAAGGGCAGTAATTGCTTGAGTAGATAGTGACAGTAGACATAATTTTCTCCCTTATCCTTTTACCAGTGGCAGATTAGACGATTGCCACTCCGCAATGCCACCCTGTAATTTGTATACTTTGGTGAAACCTGCTTTTTTAAGGTCTTTCGCACTAGCGCCAGACGTTACACCAGATTTGCATACTATGATGATTGGGGCGTCTTTGTGTTTCTCAAGGCGATTTAGGTTGTCTTTCATTTTAGTCGCAGGGATATTCAGCGCACCCGTAATATGGCCAGTGCTAAATTCTTTTTCTGGACGAATATCGACAACAACCGCATCTTCTGTGTTCATAAGATTGGTTGCGGCAGAAGGGGCAAGGCCTTTTGCTCCGCCTTGGCTTTCAACAAAAAGTAGTGTGGCAAGAATCGCAAAAAAGACAGCGACCATTTGCCAGTGGTTGATAGAAAATTCAATAAGTTGGTTCATCATAATCGTAAGACCTATATTTAAACTGGGAGCATTATACACGGACGGTTGAATCGGTACATACTACAAGCACCAGATGATAAAGATATGATGAAAAGATGAATCGATTAGTGGTAGATAACGAGCCACTATGACTCGTTATCTTGAAGGGCTTACCTGTTATTTTGTGTTGGTGGAATTAAAAATCTTATCGGCATTACCTTCGATAAAACTGTCGAATAACACCCCATCAGGCATGACATGGCGACGGGCGAATTCATAAAAACAGCTAGGAATGGTTTTTTGAACACCATCGGCAAAGGTGTAGTCGACTTTGTCAGCCATAGTTGAGGATTGCTCCAAGAAAGACTCAGGAGAACCTTTTACCAAACCACCTACTTGGTTAAGCGCGTAGCCTTCGTTTTGCAGCAATGTGTTCACTTTTTCAATAGTTGGGAACTTCTTCAAGTGATTAATGCTGACCGTAAAGTGGTTGGCTTGCAGTCCCATTGTTAATAGCCAAGCGGCATATTCGCTGTGCTCAGCAAGAGCTAGATATTCAGCTTCCGTTGGTGTTTCCCATAGTTTTCCTGCCCAAAAAATAGCCGGTGTTTGTACCGCATTGCCTGGGATCTGTGCGATGTATTTGCCGAGGATGTCTTGGCAATTTTCTGGAAGCTCTTCTACTAATAACTCAGACAAAAAAATCTTTGGCGAATCTGCATCGGTTTGATGTTTGTAACAACGGGCTTTGAGATGCTTACTTTCAAAGCGAAATGCCCCGTAAGCTTTATAGCCAATGGCTTCTAGTTGTGGTTCAAGTTTGTCTAAGGAAATAGGCGAGTTGTTAAAAGTACGAAAAGCAACGTGATCATTCAGCACATTTTCGCCATGGCTTTTAAAAAGTTGCTGGATACGCTGTGCTTGTGGCGTGATGTCTGTGTAGTGATCCCACAAGGATGCGAAAAAATCGGTCGGAGTCATAAGGTTTCCTGCAATAGTGTTAGATCGATCCAATTACTTTAGTGTAATGATCTGCCGTTATGCAAAAGGTAAAAATGCACGTTGTGATGCATAAAAGTTATGCGAGCTTAATTTCGGTCGGGCTTTTGTTAATTAATAATTGCTGCTTAGCTGTCAGAATGGTATTGATGAGATGAGCTGGGAAACTGCGAGTTTTCTTGTGAGCCAAACCAACCACACGCTTTAGCTTTACATCGTTCAACGGGCGCAAACATAGGTCATTACGGCCACGGGATGATTGCTCGGGAATGAGTGAAATTCCCAATCCAGCCGCAACCAAATCCAATGCGTACTCTTCTGTTTTGACTTGTGCTCGAACGTCAGTAGTGAGTTCTTGTTTTTGCATCAAGTAGTTCCAAGATTCCAAAATGTCACATGGCGTTCGTGAAATAAACGGCTGTTTGTCAATTTGCTTGATGGATAAAGAAGGGAAATCCGCTAGCCAGTGATCCAACGGCATAGCGATCACATAGTCATCTTCCCAAAGCGGATAAAATACATCTTCTTCTGAGGTGTAGCGCTGGCAAGTAAAGCGTAAGTCGGCGCTTTCGGATTCATCGACCAGTTTCAATGTCAGCCCGTGAACTTCATCGAGCATGGTTTTGATGACTTGGCTGATTAAAGCACCCGATAAAAAAGGTGTTAGGGAAATAGACAAAGCTAGCGGTGCTGGGGTATCGCTGAATAGACTGCGCATGGCGCTGAGGTCGCTGACCATCTTGCAAGCGTGTGGATACAGCTGAGAGCCGCTATCGGTAGGCGATACTCCTTTAGAATGACGGACAAACAGCTTAGTTCCTAAATCCTCTTCTAATTGTGCAACCGTCGTGGAAATGGAGGGTTGCGCGACAAAACAGCGCTTTGCGGCGGCGCTCAGACTACGCTCCTCGTAGACAGCAATAAAATAGCGTAATGATCGAATGTCCATAGGCCTGCTCTTATTAAAAGGTGACGTTTACAAAAGTGCTGTTTTGTATGCCTTTGTAATATACCTATAGAGTTGTTGTCTTGCTATAGGAAAAAACTAGACCACTAGCAGGAAAACGGTATTTCTCATTCTGGACTAGGCTGGTTAAGGTGAAGCTATTCTCGTAACACTCATTAAACTAATTTTAGAGGTTCTTATGTCACTTACTTGCTTAGAAACACTGGGCGTAAATAGCCTAAAACAAGGTGATACTTTTTTCAGCGTATTAACAGGAAATACAACGATCCTAGGTGAAGGAAGTCCTTTTACCGCACACAGCCCAATCGATGGCGCAGCGCTGTCTACCTTTAATAATGCGACACCAGCGCAGTTAGATAAGGTCAATGCTGAGCTGAAAGACGCGTTCAAAGTATTGCGTACGGTTCCGGCTCCTCGTCGTGGTGAATTGGTTCGTCGTATTGGTGAGGAAGCCCGTAAGTACAAAAATGAGCTGGCGCAAGTGATCTCTTTGGAAGCTGGTAAAATCACACCAGAAGCCTTGGGGGAAGTGCAAGAGTGGATCGATGTATGCGATTTCGCTGTGGGGCAATCTCGCATGTTGCATGGCTTGTCTATCGTGTCTGAACGCCCTGGTCACCGTATGATGGAACAATGGCAGCCGCTTGGTCCTGTTGCCGTCATCACGGCGTTTAACTTTCCTATGGCCGTTTGGTCTTGGAATGCCATGTTGGGCTTAGTGTGTGGCGATCCAATTCTGCTAAAACCTTCCGAAAAAGCGCCTTTGTGTGCCTTGGCAATGTATAAAATTGCCCAAAACGTGATTGCTGATATGCCTGACATTCCACAGGCCGCGGTATCCGTGATGATAGGGGATCGAGATCTTGGTGAAGCGATTGCGGCAAATGAGACGTTTCCTCTTGTGTCCGCAACGGGTTCTACGGCAATGGGTCGTGCCGTTGCAAAAACGGTTGCAGGGCGTCTGGGGCGTTCATTGTTAGAATTGGGTGGCAACAATGCCATGATTGTTTCTGATACCGCCGACCTTGAACTGGCTCTACGTGCGATTGTTTTCTCGGCCGCGGGTACGGCAGGCCAGCGCTGTACAACATTGCGTCGTTTGATCACACATGAATCCATTGTTGATGGTTTGGTTGAACGCTTGACGAAATCGTATGGCTCGCTTCGTGTGGGAAGTCCAATTGTGGATGGCAATTTGGTTGGTCCGCTGATCGATGAAGGCAGCTTTAATCGTATGCAAGCGGCGCTAGAAACAGCGAAAAAACAAGGTGGCGAAATTATCTGCGGTGGTGAGCGTGTGACTGAAAACGTGCCTGCTGGTGGTTTCTACGTGCGTCCTGCCATTGTTCGTATTGCCCACGATGCGCCAATCGTTCATGAAGAAACCTTTGCGCCTATCCTATATGTTTTGACCTACAAAACCTTTGAAGAGGCCATTGAGATTCAAAACGAAGTACCACAAGGTTTGTCGTCTGCGGTTTTCACAGAAAGTATGCGTGAGGCGGAAATGTTTATGTCTCCAGCAGGTTCTGACTGTGGTATTGCCAACGTCAATATCGGCACATCTGGGGCTGAAATTGGCGGTGCGTTTGGTGGCGAGAAAGAAACGGGCGGCGGCCGTGAGTCTGGCTCGGATGCGTGGCGAAACTATATGCGCCGTACTACAAATACAGTGAACTACGGTGGTGATCTGCCGTTGGCTCAGGGTATCGTTTTTGAATAACACTATAAGATCGGTACTTGTTACCTTGTGACAAAGATCTTTTTACCTAGTAGGTGGGATTTTCTCACCTACTTTTGTTATGACCAATGCCCCTATGAGGTCATTTTATGTCTGATAAAGTCTGTGATTCTTTATGGCGTGCGAGCGCCCCTGATGCCCCTGTGTTGACGCCTTTAGAAGGGCGTGTTGATGTCGATGTGGTGATTGTTGGTGCGGGCTTTACTGGTCTTTCTGCAGCACTGCATCTGGCGAAATTTGGTGTTTCTGTGGCTGTGGTTGAAGCCCAGGAAGTGGGATTTGGCGGGTCAGGCCGAAATGTGGGCTTGGCTAATGCTGGGTTGTGGCTTGAGCCTGATGCCCTAGATAAAGCCATCGGTCCTGAGGCTGGAAAAGTATTGTATGAGACGTTGGCGGGAGCGCCGGAATACGTTTATGGTTTAATCAAAGAGTACGACATTCAGTGTGAGCCTGTTCGTAATGGCACTTTGCATGCTGGTGTAGGTAAAACGGGGTTGGCTCAGTTGCAGCGGCGTTATGAGCAAATGAAAAGGCGCGGTGCGCCGGTCCAGCTGCTGGATGCCGCAGAAGCGCAAGCTCGTATTGATTCTAGCAAATTCAACTCGGCGCTCTTTGATCCCCGTGCAGGTACGATTCAACCTTTGGCTTATGCCCGTGGTTTAGCGCAGGCAGCCCTAAAAGAAGGGGCTAAATTATTCGATCACTCGCCTGTTGTGAGTATTCAACCACAGGATAGCGGTTGGTTGCTGAAAACAGCTGGTGGGGAAGTTTGTGCACAAAAGGTGATTATTGCGACTAATGCTTACAGTGAATATGGTGTGAAAGAGCAGGCACGCAAGTTTGTGCCGATTTTTTACAGTCAGCTTGCCAGTAAACCATTAACAGAGGCACAGCTTGCTAAGCTGCTACCCAATAAAGAGGGGGTTTGGGATACTTGTACTGTAATGAGTTCGTTCCGCCTAGATCGACAAGGGCGATTGGTTTTTGGTGGTATGGGAGGAGAAGGTGGCGTTCATTCGAATTGGGCAACTCAGCGAGTGAGCGAATTATTCCCAATGTTAAATAAAGTAGAGTGGGATTACTGCTGGACGGGGCAAATTGCTTACAGTGAAGACCATTTACCTCATTGTCAGCAATTACAACAGGGGTTATATAGTATCGCAGGATATAGTGGTCGCGGTATTGGTCCCGGAACGATTATGGGGAAAGAGTTAGCGGAATGGTTTACGGATCGCCGAGAATCACTGTCTGTGCCAACTACTTTGTTGCGTAATATTCCTATGCGAGAGCTTAAACGTATTTTTTACGAGATCGGTGCGCATACATATCACCTCGGCCAGCAGTCACATGCTTTGGAGTAGAGCGTCTTTTATGCCCTCTGTATTATGCAGGCACTAGAGTTAGTTTGACTGTAAAATACCTTTACGGTGAATAACGGTTATATAAAGACGCATCTTTATGGTGCGTTTTTTATTTTATTGGTTGGGAATCACTATGATATAGGATACAGTTATCCCCATTCCCGTTTCTGCTAATGAGTAACGTCTTCATGCGCCGTTATATCCCATCGTCAACTGCGTTAAAATGTTTTGAAGCCTCGGTAAGGCATCTCAGTTTTACCAAAGCAGCAGAAGAGCTGCATCTTACCCAAAGTGCCGTTAGTCGACAGATTCGTAATCTCGAGGAATTTTTATCACGCGATTTATTTATTAGGCTTAATAAACGCTTGGTGCTAACAGGAACCGGTGCCGCCTATTATAAAGAGGTCGTACCGCTCTTGGATGGCATGGAAAACGCGTGTTTGCGGATGTTGCATCGAGAAGACGAAAAAACCACACTGACTATTTCCGCATTACCCACTTTAGCTTCTTATTGGTTGATGCCGCTTCTTGCGCAATTTCAAACAGAGCATCCTCAGTTTCAAATTAAAGTCCGCTCCTTAGACGATGCGGCGAAGATCGACCCTGAAAGCATTGATATTATCTTACATTATGGTGGTGATCATTGGCCCCGTGCTGTGTCTTACCAATTGATGAAAGAAAGTGTGGTGGCGGTATGTTCCCCAGAATTATTAACCCGCATGAGCGATAAACCATTGGAAGCATGGAAGGTCGAAGAGGTGACTGCTTTCCCTTTTTTGCATTTATCTTCTCGAATTAACGCATGGCCTGATTGGATGGTAGCGCAAGGGCTGGAAAGTGGCTCTTTTGCTGGCGCTTCATTTGCGCATTTTCATATGTTGCTTGAAGCGGCCAAGAGCAGTATGGGGATTGCGATCATGCCTACCATATTGGCTGAACGTAGTCTCCGAAATGGTGAGCTGGTGGCTCCATTTGGCAAAGCCGTTGCCACTCCGCATGAATATCTTCTGTCTTATCCAATCGATAAAGCTGATCTTGAACAGGTGGTAATTTTTCGGGACTGGCTAATGGCAAAGCGAAATGAATTGCTAGCGCCATAGTTGTGGTGACCCCTTCTCTATTACTGAAATTAATAGTCTTAATAGGCAAGCTAGTCTGTAACTAAATTACGAGCCTGTGATAGTATCGAGGCATAATCATGATCAATTTACGGGATAGATTAACATGAACAAAAAAACCACCGCCCTCTTTATCCTTGACGGATGGGGATACAGTGAAACATCAAAATCCAATGCAATTACGGCAGCGAACACTCCCAACTGGGATTCGCTTTGGAATAATCAGCCTCATACGTTAATTAAAACATCGGGTCTTGCTGTGGGTTTGCCTGAAGGTCAAATGGGGAACTCCGAAGTCGGCCATATGAATTTGGGTGCGGGTCGTGTGGTTTATCAAAACTTTACTCGCATTGGCAAAGCCATTGAAGATGGTACATTTTTTGATAACGAAGCGCTTGTTAATGCCGTTGATAAAGCGGTCGCGGCGGGGAAAGCCGTTCATATTTTAGGTTTGTTGTCTGATGGTGGTGTTCACAGTCATCATGAGCAAATTATGGCGATGTGCGAATTGGCAGCAAAACGTGGTGCCAAAGCCGTTTATGTTCATGGTTTTACTGATGGACGTGATACGCCACCTCGCTCGGCTAAAACACCAATCGCAGAATTAGAAGCGAAATTGACCGAATTGGGTGTCGGCAAAATTGCGACCTTAACTGGCCGATACTATGCAATGGACCGTGATAATCGTTGGGATCGTGTGCAAACCGCTTACGATGCCATTGTGCTTGGTAAGGGCGAGCTACAATCAGATACGGCTGAAGAGGCGATCCAAGCTGCTTATGATCGTGATGAAAATGATGAATTTGTGAAAGCCACCATTGTGGGTGAATCAGCACCAGTGCAAGATGGCGATGCGATTATTTTCGCTAACTTCCGTCCTGACCGTGCTCGTCAATTAACTCGTGCCTTTACCGATGACAGCTTTGATGGCTTCACTCGTGCTGTTTACCCTAAATTGGCGTCTTTCGTTACCTTTACTGAGTTTGCCTCTGACATCAAGGCCGATGTGGCGTTTCCTCCCGTTGCTTTGACAAATACCTTAGGTGAAGTGCTAGCGAATAATGGTAAGAAACAACTACGTATTGCTGAAACCGAAAAATACGCCCACGTGACCTTTTTCTTTAATGGTGGCGAAGAAGCCTTGTTTGATGGGGAAGAACGTGAGCTCATTCCATCACCCAATGTGGCAACCTATGACCTGAAACCAGAAATGAGTGCGCCAGAAGTCACAGATAAATTAGTCGAAGTGATCGAAGCGGGTAAATACGACACCATCATTTGTAATTTTGCTAATGGTGACATGGTCGGCCACAGCGGTGTTTTTGATGCTGCCGTTAAAGCGGTAGAAGCCGTTGATGCGTGCCTTGGTCGAATCATTGAGGCGCTTAAAGTGAATGGTGGGCAATGCTTGATTACCGCTGACCATGGCAACGTTGAGCAAATGTTGAGTGAAGATGGCTCACAACCTTTAACATCTCATACGAACGGCCCTGTACCTTTAATTTTGTTTTCAGCCACTAAAGGACTAAGTTTAAAAGAAGGTTCTTTATGTGATTTAGCACCGACTTTGCTAGATATGATGGATATGGAAAAACCTTCTGAAATGACAGGTGTGAGCTTGCTCACACGTGCCTGAGGCGAGAATGATTGTATTATTTCGTTGTCTTTTTTTGAGTTTACTCCTGCTGCCCAGTGTGAGCTGGTCGGCAGGTGAGCCACAAACACCTGAAGAAGCTAAGCAACAAATTGAAGCGTTACAGAAGGATCTTAAAAAGCTAAATACTTGGCTTAAAGATCTTAAGTCTGAACGTTCTGATGTTGAGAAGCAGTTGGAAGTGAAAGAAAAAGATATTCAGGAATTATACAAGGAAATAGAAAGCCTTCAGGAGAGTTTAAAAAAAGGCGATAAGCAACTGGGAGAGCTAAGAGTCCAGCAGCAGTCCTTGCAACTCAGTATTCAGCAACAGAATAAACAAATAGCCGCCCAATTAAGGGCGGTTTATCGTTCTGGTAATGAAGAAAGTATTAAGTTGTTATTGAATGGTGACAGTTCAGAAGACGCCCAACGTTTGGTGCAATACAACCGTTACTTTTCTAATGCACGACAATCTTTGATTAATGGCTTCGTCAATGAAGTGAATGATTTAAGCTTGGTCGAGAAAAGTATTCGCAGTCATCGTGCTCAACAAGCGAAAGAAGAAGCTTCATTAAAGGCTGAGCGAAGCCGTTTAGCCCAGCAACAGAAGAGTCGTCGCGAGTTATTAGCTAAATTAGACAAAGACTTAGCGAAAGGGGATAAGCGCGCCAAACAGTTGGTTGAGGATCAGAAAAACCTACAAAATATGTTGCAACGTCTTGAGGAGGCTTTAGCTGATATTCAAATCCCCGATCAAGATGTGCCTTTTTCATCGCAACGAGGCAAATTAGTTCGACCTTTAAGAAAACTGTCTAAGTTATCCTCTAATGGCAGTATTAACTTAGGTGGCGTGACATTAAGAGCAAAAGAGGGCGAACCTGTCCACGCGATTTTTTCAGGCCGTGTGGTGTTTTCTGATTGGATGCGCGGATTTGGTTTTTTACTTATTTTAGACCATGGTGATGGTTACATGTCATTATACGGCTACAACCAAAGCTTGCTAAAAGAAGTCGGAGAATGGGTTGGTGCGAATGACACCATTGCTATGGCTGGTAGCTCTGGTGGTCGTCCTGATTCAGCTTTGTTTTTTGCTATACGTCATAATGGCAAACCATTAAAACCTCTTTCGTGGGTTAATGCGGGTTAATGTCTATTTAATGCATTATTAGCGAGTAGCGACGAAAGAAGTGATAGGAATAAATATGATTAATACCCTGCGTCAACGAATTCCATTTTTTATCCTCGTGTTATTGGTATCATGGGTGTTTTCTGTCAATGCTCAGGAAAAGTCCAATCTGCCTACCTCTGAAATTCAATCTTTTGTTGAAACCTTTGAAACCATTCGTGAAGGTTATGTGGAGGTGATGTCTGACCAAGATATTCTTAATAAAGCACTAAAAGGTATGGTTTCAGGCCTTGACCCTCATTCTGAATATTTTACTAAGGAAGAATTGGTTGATTTTAACGAGTTGACGTCAGGCAACTATGCTGGCATCGGTGTTGAAGTCGAGATGAAGGATAAACGTTTAACAATCGTAACGCCTATCGATGGATCTGCGGCTGCAGACGCTGGGATTTTACCTGGTGATGTAATAATCAAAATTGATAATACTTTAATAACCGATTTAAGTATGAAAGATATTGTGACGCTAATGCGTGGTGATATCGGTTCAACGGTCTCGTTGGATATCGAACGAGATGGTGAGCTTAAACATTACAAATTGACTCGACGTTTGGTTGAAGATGCCAGTGTTACGGCAAAATGGTTAGGTAATGGCATTGCCTACTTTCGAATTAGTCAGTTTCAAGGAGACAGTGCTGATGAATTTTACCAAGCCATTCGTAAATTAAAGGAAGCCTCTGATATTAAAGGTGTGGTATTGGATTTGCGTAATAACCCAGGCGGCGTGTTGCAAAGTGCGGTGGGAGTTGTGGATGCTTTTGTTGATAAGGGGCTGATTGTTTATACCGATGGTCGACATGAGTTGTCTAAGAGTCAAATGGAAGCGACAAAAAGTAATACTCAGTTTGCTAATGTGCCAGTTGTTGTTTTGGTAAATGAAGGTTCGGCTTCTGCGTCAGAGATTGTTGCCGGAGCCTTGCAGGATCATAAGCGAGCGGTAATTTTAGGAACCGAAACTTTTGGCAAAGGCTCTGTTCAAACAGTGGTTCCTTTATCTAATGGCGATGCTGTGAAGTTGACAACAGCTTTGTACTACACGCCAAATGGTCGTTCTATTCAAGCACAGGGAATTACTCCTGATTTGGTGGTTCCTCAAGCGGTTTTATCTTTTGATAAAGACCCATTTATTGTAAAAGAAGCGGAACTAAAGGGGCATTTAGGCAATGGCACGGGCGGTAAAGAGCGAACCAGTGCTGATGTTAACTCGGATATTGGAGAGTTAGCCAAAACGGACTTTCAACTATTTCAAGCGGTCACTATTTTAAAAACTTTACCAAAGTTAATGCAAAATCAGTGATGGTATTTTTACGTATTTATTTTTTTGGTCAATGTTCGTTTGTTTAATTTAAAGAAAGCTTTTCTCGTTATATTGGTTTCATTCATGTTTTCTGGGGGGGTGGGGGCCACAGGAAGTCGTCTGGATGATGAATACATATCCTTGAAGAGTTCTGATATTGATGAGGCTCAGAACTTGCTGGATGAAAGCTATTTTTCTGTATCTGAGGTATTACCTGAGCATCTTGGTCCTGTATTAGTTAACCCAAAAAATGATGTTTCGCAGTCAGGTGAGCGTATTCAAGCGCCTTATAACTCTCCTTTATTTGAACGAGTTAAGCCATGGGAACCTTCGATTGCGCCATTTTTAGAGGTTCCTATTGGTTCTGATTCACTTAATGATGTCCTTCAAAAACAACATCAAGCTATTGAGAAAGATAAACTTCCAGCGAAGCGATTGGCTGTTGATGTGCATCCTAAGATGCCTAGGATTGCGATTTTGATCGATGATTTAGGTTATAACCGCCATGGTATGGAGTCTTCACTTTTGCTGCCTAAAGAAGTTGCTTTGGCTATATTACCAAGCACACCTTTTGCTATACAAACAGCAAAAGCGGCGCAAAAGCAAAAGCGTATAACGCTGTTACACGCACCCATGGAAAATCAGCGGGAGCTTAAATTGGGTCCTGGTGGTTTGTATGCAAGAATGACGGAGCATGAGTTAAAAGCAACTTTGAATAAGGATTTAGATGGGCTGCCTGGCATACAAGGTGTGAATAATCATATGGGAAGTTTGCTGACAACCAGAGCCGATTCAATGAAATGGGTTATGGAAACTTTGAAGGATCGTTCATTATTTTTTATCGATAGCCTGACTAGCCCAAAGAGTGTGGCGAAGAAAACTGCACAAGATTTTGGTCTAGATACTGTTAGTCGCGATGTATTTTTAGATAATATTCGCACGGAAAAGGCGATAGATAGACAATTTTCTCGATTATTAAAGTTAGCAAGGCTGCATGGAAGTGCCTTGGCTATTGGTCATCCTTATCCAGAAACCATGGCTTATCTTAAAAAGCGTCTTCAGCGACTTACACCGGATGGTGTTGAGCTTGTTCCCTTATCCGACGTATTGATTGCTTCTCCATATAAATCCTCGAATTAAAGAAAAGCCGAGTTTTTTGATAAAAAAAGCGATTTTTATGTAATTTTTAATTTCTTTTTTGTATTAAATTTATACTTAAGTCTAATTGATTTGGCTGTTTCCCACCTTTATTTTTTAGTTTTAGCTTTTTATGCCTCTTCTTAGAGCACTACTTATTCTCATTTAGTTCATAAGACTAGAAAAAGTGATTTTTTCAGGGCTTTGTTTTGTGAAAAAACATTAGTTTAGAGTTTTATTTTGCCTATTTTCGATATTTGTGCGCACTACTATTGACCAAAGTTTATACTCCTATTAATGTGTAGTATCACTTCGGTGCACAATTTTTGGATATTTGTAGTGAAAGTTTCATATTTTCTACCTTTTGTTGGGTTGAATTGTTGGAACGCTTCTTGCTTTTGAATAATAACGATAAAACACAAAACGAGTAGAGGCTTTTCTTATGTCAAATGCGGTTGTTAGAAAAACATTAATTTCTCTTGCTGTGGCAGGTGTTACAACACTAGCTCAAGCAGATGTGGTCATAGGTGTTGCTGGTCCTCATACAGGTGCTTATGCAGCATTTGGTGAGCAGCTGTGGAAGGGAGCTGAAAAGGCTGCGGCAGATATTAATGATAAAGGTGGTATTGACGGCGAAATGATTAAGTTAGTCAAAGCGGATGATGCTTGTGAGCCAAAACAAGCTGTATCCGTTGCTAACCGCCTAGTAGATTCTGATGGCGCTGTCGCTGTCGTTGGTCATTTCTGTTCATCATCTTCCATTCCTGCTTCAAGAATTTACGAAGAGGCTGGGGTTCTTATGATCACTCCAGCATCAACAAACCCAACATTAACTGATCAAGGATTACCGAACGTTTTCCGTGTGTGTGGCCGTGATGACCAGCAGGGTGATGTAGCTGCAAGCTATATTGTGGATCAGCTACATGCTAAACGAGTTGCTGTTATTCACGATAAAGACACTTATGGTAAAGGTCTTGCCGATGCAATGAAGTCGACGCTTAATGCTTATGGCGTTAAAGAAGTGATGTACGAAGGTTTGACTCGTGGCGAAAAAGATTTTAATGCCTTGATTACTAAAATTCGTTCAGTAGACGCCGATGTCGTGTATTTTGGTGGTCTTCATTCTGAAGCTGGTCCACTAGTTCGTCAGTTGCGCGAACAAGGTTCAAAAGCAATTTTCATTTCTGGTGACGGTATTGTGTCAGATGAGTTTGTTTCGGTTGCTGGTTCTCCTAAATATGTGGACGGTGTACTAATGACATTTGGTGCGCCACCAACATCTTACCCATCAGGCAAAAAAGTTATTCAAGAGTTCCGTGATAGTGGTTATGAGCCAGAAGGTTATACCTTGTACTCTTATACTGCTATGCAGGTTGCTGCTGCAGCTTTAGCGAACAACAATTTGGATCCGATTAAAGGCGCTGAATGGTTGAAGTCACATTCTGTAAATACCGTTATGGGTAAGAAAGACTTTGATGAAAAGGGTGATTTAACGGTTTCCGACTACGTTATGTATGAGTGGGATGCTCAAGGTAAATATCACACTGTAGACTAATTCTATTTGGTCTTACATTTCAGTTATAACCGACCCATGTCTACCAGCTAAGGATTGTGCTGGTAGGCATGCTCTCTATTATTAAAAAAATTCCCACGAGGTCTTACGATGGATATCGTTCTCCAGCAACTGGTAAACGGTCTTACCCTTGGTTCCGTGTACGGACTCATTGCGATCGGTTACACCATGGTGTATGGCATTATCGGTATGATTAACTTCGCCCATGGCGATGTTTACATGGTGTCTGCTTATATCACCGCTATTGCACTTGCCCTTTTAACATTCTTCGGTATCGAATCTTTTCCAATCATTATTGTCGGCACGTTATTTCTGACGGTTGCTGTTACTGGCGCTTATGGGTGGGTGATTGAACGTATTGCTTATCGCCCACTACGAAGCTCTAGTCGTTTATCTGTATTGATTTCTGCGATTGGTATGTCGCTCATTTTGCAGAACTATGTTCAGCTCAGTCAGGGCGCTAATCAACAAGGTGTGCCAACGCTTTTAACGGGGGCATTTCGTTTTCACATAGGTGATGGTTTTGTGCAAATCACTTATATGAAATTGTTAATTTTATTTATTTCTATTTTGGGGATGGCTGTACTTACATACGTAATCCAAAAAACAAAATTGGGGCGCATGTGTCGAGCGACTCAACAAGATCGTAAGATGGCATCGATTTTAGGAATAGACACAGATAAAGTCATTTCAACGGTTTTTGTTATTGGTGCGGTTATGGCTGCGTTAGCCGGTGTGCTTGTGACATTGGATTATGGCGCATTTGATTTTTATGTCGGCTTCATTATTGGTATCAAAGCCTTTACTGCTGCTGTGTTGGGTGGGATTGGATCTTTACCTGGTGCTATGTTGGGAGGTCTTATTTTAGGGTTATCTGAGGCTTTATTTGCTGGGTTGATTAGCTCTGATTATAAGGATGTGTTCTCGTTCTCTTTGTTAGTACTCATTTTGATTGTTCGCCCAAGTGGCCTTCTCGGCAAACCTGAAGTGGAGAAAGTATAAATGAGCCAAGCTATCGGAATAAATTTTAAGAAAAGTAGTATTGATGCCTTAATTGCTGGCTTTATGGCACTGGTTTTATTCGGTCCGATTGTTGGTATCGTGTTGGATGGTTACGGCTTTAATACGGAATTTGGTCGAGTTGCTTGGCTGGTTGCCGCTGTTGCTGTTGGGCGTTTTATTATGTCCTGTTTTTTGCAAACCGAAAAAGGTATTGCACTGGTTTACCGTTATGCCAACAACGATGAAGGTGTAGAAGTTCTTCCTCCTGGACATAAATCAAAATTGGTATGGGTTATTCCATTGGTGATTGCGATTGGTCTATTAGTACCATTTATTGCTTCAAAATATGTCCTTACGGTTATTATCCTAGGTTTAATTTATGTCTTACTGGGCCTTGGGCTAAATGTTGTTGTTGGGCTGGCTGGGCTGCTGGATTTAGGTTTTGTTGGTTTCTATGCTATTGGCGCTTATGGTCTGGCGTTGGGATATGAAAACTTAGGCTTAGGCTTTTGGTCAATGTTGCCAATTGCTGCGATTATGGCGGCGGTTGCAGGGGCTATATTGGGTTTCCCGGTATTGCGTATGCATGGCGACTATTTGGCGATTGTTACACTGGGTTTTGGGGAAATTATTCGTCTTATTTTGACTAATTGGGCGTCGTTTACTCATGGACCAAACGGAGTTTCAGCGCCTTTACCAACCTTCTTTGGATTAGAGTTTAAGCGTAGATCGAGAGATGGCGAAACCTTCCATGAGTTCTTTAATATTCCTTATGATTCAGCTTATAAGTATATATTTATATATTTGGTTCTATTTGCTGTGGTATGGGCGGTGCTCTTCATTAAGCATCGTTTGGTTAAAATGCCTATTGGCCGTGCTTGGGAAGCGCTTCGTGAAGATGAGATTGCTTGTCGTTCGCTAGGCTTAAATCATGTGTTAGTGAAATTGTCTGCCTTTATGTTGGGGGCATCTACTGGTGGTTTAGCTGGTGTGTTCTTTGCGACTTACCAAGGTTTCGTAAACCCATCCTCTTTTACCTTCTTCGAGTCGGCTTTGATTTTAGCTATCGTGGTACTTGGTGGTATGGGGTCAACACTAGGTGTTGTTATCGCTGCATTTTGTTTAACCGTATTGCCAGAAATGTTAAGGGAGTTTGCAGAATATCGTGTCTTAATGTTTGGTATTTTGATGGTTGTTATGATGATTTGGAAACCTCGGGGTATTGTTCGTGTGACTCGAACTGGCTTTGCTACGAGAAAAGGGGTGGTTAAATGAACCAAGAAAATATTTTAGCGGTTGAAAACTTGGTGATGCACTTTGGTGGTATTAAGGCCTTAAATGATGTGACTTTTAATATTAAGCGCGGCTCGGTATCAGCTTTGATTGGACCGAATGGTGCTGGTAAAACGACGGTATTTAACTGCCTTACTGGTTTTTATAAAGCGACAGGAGGCAAGATTATGTTGTCTGCTTCTGAAAAAGAAACCAGTATTATTAAAGTGTTGGGTGAACCATTCCAAGCATCTGACTTCTTTTCTCCAACGGCCTTTTTTGCTCGCCTGAAATATAAAATGTTTGGCGGCTCACATCTTGTAAATCGTGCTGGATTGTCTCGTACTTTTCAGAATATTCGATTGTTTAAAGAGATGTCAGTGGTAGAGAATCTTTTAGTTGCTCAGCATATGAGAGTTAATCGTAATTTGTTAGCGGGTATATTAAATACCAAGGCTTATAGAAAAGCGGAAGAGGAAGCGCTAGAGCGTGTTTTTTATTGGCTGGGTGTTGTGGATTTGGTGGATTCAGCCAATCGCTTGGCGGGTGAACTTTCTTATGGTCAACAACGTCGATTGGAAATAGCGCGTGCTATGTGTACGAACCCAGAAATCGTTTGCCTAGATGAGCCCGCAGCAGGCTTGAATCCATCCGAAACGGAAGCCTTGACTAAGATGATTCGAGTATTGCGTGATGAGCATAATACGACGGTTCTATTGATTGAGCACGATATGGGGATGGTTATGGATATTTCCGATTATATCGTTGTTTTAGACCACGGCGAGGTGATCGCCAAAGGTGGCCCTGATGATATTAAGAATAATCCAAAGGTTATTGCAGCTTACCTTGGTGCCGAAGAAGGTGAGGAGGTAACGCTATGACTACACTGATGGAATTCAAAGATGTTGATGTTCATTACGGTCCAATTCAAGCCCTTAAAAAAGTTTCGTTGACTGTTGATGAAGGTGAAATTGTTACTTTGATTGGGGCAAATGGGGCAGGTAAATCGACCTTGTTAATGTCTATTTTTGGTCAGCCTCGTATTTCTTCGGGTGAAATTATTTACCGTGGCGAGGATATTTCCAAAAAATCTGCTCACTATGTTGCATCGCATGGCTTAGCACAATCACCAGAAGGGCGGCGAATATTTCCGAGCATGTCTGTCGAAGAAAATTTGCTGATGGGGACGATTCCTATCGGTATGGATCATGCTGAAGAAGATATGCAGCATATGTTCGAATTATTTCCGCGACTTTTAGAGCGCCGTAATCAACGCGCTTCAACCATGTCTGGTGGTGAGCAGCAAATGCTGGCTATTGCACGAGCTTTAATGAGTCGCCCTAAATTGCTTTTGTTGGATGAACCTAGCCTTGGTTTGGCGCCTATTATTGTTAAGCAAATCTTTCAGATATTGCAAGATGTAGCCAGTACAGGAATGACGATCTTTTTAGTTGAGCAGAATGCGAATCATGCATTGAAACTGGCCAATCGTGGTTATGTAATGGTGAATGGTGAGATTCGTATGACGGGAACCGGTGAAGAATTATTGGTTAACCCTGAAGTGCGTGAAGCCTACTTAGGTGGTCATTAAAAAGGCAATTTAAAACAGTCATTGATAATGGCTTGGCTAAAGTAAAGCGACGTTTCATTTATACATAGAATGAAACGTCGCTTTTTATTTTATTGTGGATAAAAGAGTGGCTTTTACACAAGGAGATCTAAAAGAGTCGTATTTCATGCCACATATTTATGGCAGTTGAGTTGGGTCTCAAGCTCTAAATAACGTATCAGTCAAAATGTCACGCACTTGGGAAGGCTGTGAGGCTGTGCCTAGGGGAGCATCATATATTGCGTCAATCTTCTCTCCAAAATACGCGTTTACCTCTTCTGCACTGGTAGCAGGCTCTAGCCCTGCGGGATTTGCAGAAGTAGAAACTACCACCCCTTGAAAGGCAGCACACAAACGCTTCACTGGCTCATGTTGAGATAAGCGTATGGCAACGCTTTGGTGCTCGCCTTTTACCCAGCTTGGAGTGATTGTCGTGTCGGGAACAACCCAAGACGTTGGGATTGTATTCATGCTAACTAATCGTTCGCCACTTTTAGAATCTAAGATGTTTAACCATGGCGTAAGGTGCTCTTTTTCGCCTGTAATCAAGATTAGACCTTTTGATTCTGGTCGAGATTTTATAGCTAAAATACGTCTTACCGCAGATTCGTTAAAAGGATCACAACCCAGCCCCCAAACAGCTTCAGTTGGATAAGCAATAACGCCACCATTACGGATGATGTTTGCAAGCTCTATTTCAGAGGTAATAAGGTGCATAAAAGTAAAGACTCGAGAGAAGCGTGGAAGATATATAGGGGGGAAATTGTAGCGAGATTTTTAAATTTGGGCTAGCTGGGAGTTTTCTATAGCGTGTCGAAAAGTACTCTTTCGAAGTATGGAAAAACTCCCGCTTGGCTATTAGAGACTATTGCATAGCGTCGATTTTTTCTTTGAGTTCACCGATTTTACTGTTTACGACTTTTTCTAGGTGCTCAAGCTCTTTGATTAAATCTTCTTTAGATACTTGCTGTGCCTGTTGTTTGCCAACGATTTGTTCAAGCTCTTCCATTGCACGTAAAACAATTAAAGAAGGTTCTTGGACTTGGCGATAGGTTTGCTGACCACCGTCTGCTAGTACGGTTTTAGTCGATCGACCAAATTTAAATTTCTTGCTTTTAGGAAGTAGAGAACCTTTTTCACGACGGTAATAAATTTTAAGAACGTCGTGACCGCCTTCGTAGCGTAATGTAAATTTTTCTATGTCCTGTATGCTTGTGATACCCATGGACTGAAGTGTTGGATACATAACTTTTTCCCGTTGATTATTAAACAAATAACTGTCTTTAATTAGTAGGGGATTGTGCCAGTAAAAGCAAGTCCAAAATAGTAGAAAGCTGAGATAATGCAGGCAAATTGCATTTAACTTTGCCTGCATTTATTTTTCAGTGAAAAGGAGTTTTAATCTTCATCTTGTTCGGCATGATCAATGTTTAGCTCTTTTATCTTGCGCGTTAAGGTGTTTCTTCCCCAGCCCAATAATAAAGATGCATCTCGGCGGCGCCCACCAGTATGAGCCAGTGCCGTTTCAATCATGATGCGTTCAAACTTTGGAACAGCTTGATCAAGAATGCCTTTTTGGCCTGTAGCGAGTGTGCTATCAACCCAATTTCTTAAGGCATCTTCCCAAGAAGAAAACGGTTGTTCATTGGGAATAGCGGTTAACAGTTCTGGTGGTAAATCTTCCACCAAGACTTCTCGTCCTGATGCCATAACAATTAACCAACGACAGGTATTTTCTAACTGTCGAACGTTACCCGGCCAATCAAGTTGAGTCAGGTAGTTTTCGGTTTCTTTTGTCAGTTGTTTTGGCTCAACGGCTAATTCTTCGGCGGCGCGACTTAAAAAGTGACGAGCCAACTTGGGGATATCTTCACGACGTTCTGCCAGCTTAGGTAAATGGATGCGGATAACATTCAGGCGATGAAATAGATCTTCACGGAACGACCCTTTTTCTACTAAATTCTCTAGATTTTGGTGGGTAGCCGCAATAATTCGCACATCTACTTTGACAGGTGTATGACCGCCAACGCGATAAAACTCTCCATCGGCTAAAACACGCAATAGTCGAGTCTGGGTTTCGGCTGGCATGTCACCAATTTCATCTAAGAAAAGTGTACCGCCATTGGCTTGCTCAAAGCGACCGCGACGTTGTGTATTGGCTCCAGTAAAGGCGCCTTTTTCATGGCCGAATAGCTCAGACTCAATTAAGTCATGCGGAATGGCTGCCATATTCAAGGCAATAAAAGGATTAGCGGCTCTTGGGCTGTGAGTGTGCAATGCTTGTGCTACCAACTCTTTACCAGTGCCGGATTCGCCATTAATTAAAACAGTAATATTTGAGTTGGCCAGGCGACCAATAGCACGGAATACTTCCTGCATTGCAGGTGCTTCGCCAATGATTTCTTTATCAACTTGTTGTTCTTGTTCGGCCTCCATGTCATCAGTACTAGGTCTGGCATTGCGGTGGTGGAGCATAGCGCGCTTAACCAAGCTGACGGCTTCTTCTACATCGAAGGGCTTTGGTAGGTATTCAAATGCACCGCCTTGGTATGAAGCAACAGCACTTTCTAGGTCTGAGTGTGCTGTCATAATAATTACGGGTAGATAAGGATGGTCCTTTTGGAGTTTTTGAAGTAAGGCCAATCCGTCCATGCCTGGCATACGAATATCGCTAATAATAGCGCTAGGTTGTTCTTTATCAATAAGATTGACGAGGTTCTCTGCAGAATCAAACAAACGACATTGGATACCTTCTTGTTCTAATGTCTTCTCTAGAACCCAGCGAATAGAGCGATCGTCGTCAACAATCCATACGGTTTCTTCTGCTGTCATGAGTGTTTCTCCTGTTCTTGGACTGTCGTCTCAATGGGAATTAATATATTGAATTCGGTTTTTTTCGGATAACTGTTGCATTCAACAATCCCGTGGTGCTGATGAATGATGGATTGAGCGATAGAAAGTCCTAGGCCTGTACCATCAGATCGACCGCTGACCATAGGGTAAAATAAGGTTTTTAGAATGGCTTCTGGAATACCAGGACCATTATCAATAATGCTTATTTTGCATACTAGCCGATGGCGTTTAGAGCCTATGGTAAATTGTCGTAACGCTCTCGTTACCATATGAATGGCTTTATGATGATTGTCTTCATCTTCTATCAAGGCTTGCATGGCATTTCTTGTAATGTTCAATAAAGCCTGTATTAACTGTGATTCGTCACCAATCAAGTCAGGAATACTGGGGTCATAGTCACGAATTATTTCAATTTGATTATCGGCTTCGACTGAAATGAGTTGTCTTACCCGTTCAATTACCTTGTGGATATTGAGCGTTTTGTTTTTAGGTAGTTGTCTTGGTCCCAACAATCGATCAACGAGGTCGCGTAGTCGATCAGATTCTTCGATGATGACTTGCGTATAGTCGTTGAGAGCTTCGTCGGTAAAAGCACGGCTAATTAACTGCGCCGCGCCGCGTATTCCACCTAATGGATTTTTGATTTCATGGGCCAGGCCTCGAACCAGTTCTTTACTCGTTTCGTGATTAGCTATCAGTTCATCTTCTTGTGAAATTCGTTTCATTCTGTCGCGTGGGTAAAGTTCGATAATGAGACTTTCTGTCTCATTAGACGTACCCATGATAGGTGTGACAGTGTAATCACAAAAAAGCTTTTTGTTGTTGCTACATTCGATTTCCGCCTCTCGTTTAGTAAACGGATGGCCAGATTCAATCGCTGTAAGTAAAGCTTGGATGCTTTTTTCGTTTTCACGGAAGGCGGCGCTAATATCATTGCCATAGATACGACGTCGGCTTACCGCAAGCAGCATTTCGGCAGCAGGATTTAAATATTCGATCTCAAGCTTGTTGTTTAATTGCACAACAGCAGTAGATAAATGGTCGATTAATAAGCTATACACAGACAGTGCCTCTCTATTGCTCCTGCTTTGATTGTTTCCCCTGAATAATAGTTGCAAAAAGCGAACCAACATTGGGCAGCTCGAAATGGCGTATTTATTAAGGTCTTTGTATTCACTATAAAAAGTGGATTGCACAATTATAGTGCATTGAAATTATGATGTTCATTTTTGTGCAAATAAAGCGATAAAAAAAGCCCCGAACTAGGTTCGAGGCTTTCGTATTTTACTTAGCAATTTGGATTCTTAAACGCTGTAGTAAAGTTCGAACTCAAGAGGATGAGTTGTCATAGATATACGTTGAGCTTCGCCAGACTTAAGGTCGATGTAAGCATCAATCATGTCATCAGAGAATACGCCACCTTGAGTCAAGAATGCACGGTCTTCATCTAGAGACTTAAGCGCTTCTTCTAGGCTGCTAGCAACTTGTGGAATAGCCAACGCTTCTTCCGCTGGTAGGTCGTACAAGTCTTTATCTGCTGCATCGCCAGGGTGAATCTTGTTTTTGATTCCGTCGATACCGGCCATTAGCATTGCTGCAAATGCTAGGTATGGGTTAGCGGTTGGATCAGGGAAACGAGCTTCAATACGTTTGCCTTTAGGGCTTGCAACGTATGGGATACGGATAGAAGCTGAGCGGTTACGTGCAGAGTATGCAAGCATAACTGGCGCTTCGAAGCCAGGAACAAGACGCTTGTAAGAGTTTGTTGAAGCGTTAGTGAAAGCGTTCAATGCTTTAGCGTGCTTGATGATACCGCCGATGTAGTAAAGAGCCGTTTCAGATAGACCAGCATATTGGTCACCTGCGAATTGGTTAACGCCATCTTTCCAGAAAGATTGGTGAACGTGCATACCTGAACCATTATCGCCAACAATTGGCTTAGGCATGAAAGTCGCCGTTTTACCGTATGCATGAGCAACATTGTGTACGCAGTACTTAAGGATTTGAACTTCGTCTGCTTTTTTAACCATTGTGTTGAACTTAACACCAATTTCGTTTTGACCTGCCGTCGCAACTTCGTGGTGATGAACTTCAACAACCAGGCCCATAGTTTCCATTGCGCCACACATTGCAGCACGAAGGTCATGGTGAGAATCAACTGGTGGTACTGGGAAGTAGCCGCCTTTAACGAAAGGACGGTGGCCCATGTTACCGCCTTCAAATTTTTTGTTTGAAGACCAAGCCGCTTCTTCAGAGTTGATTTCAACAGAGCTGCCAGACATGTCTGTTTTCCATTTTACGTCATCAAAGATGAAGAATTCTGGCTCTGGACCAAAGAAAGCTGTGTCACCAAGGCCAGTAGATTTTAGGAATTCTTCAGCACGAAGGGCAACAGAACGTGGGTCACGGTCATAGCCTTGCATAGTAGAAGGCTCGATGATGTTACAACGAACAATAACCGTTGGTTCTTCAGTGAAAGGGTCAATGATTGCAGTGTCATCCTGCGGCATCATGATCATGTCAGATTCGTTAATGCCCTTCCAGCCAGCGATGGAAGAGCCATCAAACATCTGACCGTTTTCAAAAAACTCTTCATCTACCGTAATAGCTGGAATAGATACGTGTTGTTCTTTACCTTTAAAGTCGGTAAAGCGAAGGTCAACCCACTTCGCGTCATGCTCAGCAATCAAGGCAAGGGTCTTGTTTGACATAGTTGTTCTCCAGTCGTAGTGAAAGCGAAATTACTTTTCGGTTATAGAGTGCTTTAATCCAAAGCGCCATTTGCCAAATACAAAGCATAACTTGTGCCAGAATTTTGTGCGACAATAAAAAGTCTTTAAAAGCAATAGGATAGAATTATTTGGCTAAAAAACGCACTGAATAAAAGCTAAAACATCCTATCTATAAAACAATATTGCACATAAATAGTGCAATAAATGGCGTATGTGTTTTGTTTTGGTGCGAATTTAGTGTTTTCGCATCGATTGTCTTTTCTTTATACTATGCGCCTTTAAAATATCCGGTATAAATTGCGCCCCCTATGAAATTCATTGTTAAATTTTTTGCAGAAATCACCATTAAAAGTCGTCCTGTTCGGAAAGCTTTTATTAAGCAGCTTCGACATAATGTTAAATTGGTTCTTAAAAAGTATGATGCGGATGTTGTCGTATCTGGTAACTGGGATTTCATTGAAGTTTTTTCTGATAAAGATGAGTTGCGTGAAGAGTTTACTGAGGCGCTATCGAATATGGCTGGTATCGCGCATTTTCAATTCGTACGTGAATTTCCGTTTGTGGATCTCGATAACATTGTTGAAGAGGCCATTGTTTCTTATGGTGATGTTTTAAAAGACGCTGTGTTCGCTGTCAGGGTGAAGCGAGTCGGTGATCATGACTTTACTTCCGTTGACGCCGAACGTCATATCGGTGGTCGTTTAAAAGCCCGCTGTGGCGCTTTAGCTGTTCGCTTGAAAAATCCTGAGGTATTAGTTCCGATTGATATTAGAGATAATCGAGTGTGGATGATTGAGCAGCGTATAGAGGGGCTAGGTGGCTATCCAATTGGTTCACAAGACTCAGTGTTGTCTTTGATGTCTGGTGGCTACGACTCTACCGTCAGTTCTTTTTTGACGATGAGCCGTGGATTAAAAACACACTTTTGTTTTTTTAACCTTGGTGGCGATGCTCATGAAATTGGCGTCAAGCAAGTTTCGAATTTTCTTTGGGAAAAATACGGCTCTCAAATCAATGTGAAATTCATTACTGTGCCTTTTGAGGCTGTGGTGGGGGAGATTTTAACCAAAGTCGATAATGCTGAGATGGGCGTCATTTTAAAACGCATGATGTTACGTGCGGCTTCTCAAGTAATGTCTGAAGTTGGCGCTAAAGCTTTAGTTACTGGCGAAAGTGTGGCGCAGGTTTCTAGTCAAACCTTGATGAATTTGAAAGTTATTGATCAAGTGACAGAAGAGCTTGTGCTTCGCCCTCTGATTACCACGAATAAACAAGTCATTATAGATAAGGCAATTGAAATTGGTACGGCGCCTTTCGCGGCCAGTATGCCTGAGTTCTGTGGTGTTATTTCTGTTAAACCGACAACACGAGCCAAAATGCATCGTGTCGAAAAGCAAGAGTCTAACTTTGACTTTGCTGTATTAGATAAAGCCATAGAAAGTGCTCAAGTTATGTCTATTCAAAATGTCATGGACGATGTAGCGAAACAGTATCAAGGAGAAGTGCCCGTTGTGCGTATGCCTGTTGGCGATGAAGTCATTATCGATATTCGCCACCCAGACGAGGCAAGTCATCGCCCGTTAAAGGTGAGTGGTCGTCCAGTCAAAGTGATTCCTTTTTTTGCACTCGATACTAATTGGTCTGAGTTAGACCCTAATACGACTCATCTACTTTATTGTGGTAAAGGGGTAATGAGTCGCATGCATGCTTCTTACCTACTAGGGAAAGGGTATAGCAATGTAGGAGTTTATTTACCTTAACGAAGACAATAGGGCAGTAGCATTTTTGTAGTATTGAAGTGCTACTGTCTTTATTTAAGTCGCTTTATGGCCTTGTTTGACATATTTTTGTGGACTTTTTTCTCCACTTTAATGGGATATTGATCAATATAAGGGTACAATTGCGCGAATTTTACCCCGCACCAAGATCCGAGACGCTTGAAGAGCATGCCTGCCTAAATCAAGTGGCGGTATATCTTTTTGCTCACGCTAAATGCAGAGAACTATAAATGTCTAATGATATCAGTAAATTACGTAACGTAGCTATTATTGCTCACGTTGACCATGGTAAAACTACCTTGGTAGATCAGTTATTAAGCCAATCAGGTACGCTAGATCGTAAAGATCTTGGTTCAGAGCGAATCATGGACTCTAACGACCAAGAAAAAGAGCGTGGTATTACCATTTTGGCGAAAAACACGTCAATTATGTGGAACGATTACCGTATCAATATCGTAGATACACCTGGACACGCTGACTTCGGTGGTGAAGTAGAACGTGTATTGTCCATGGTTGACTCTGTATTGTTGTTGGTTGATGCAGTGGATGGCCCAATGCCACAAACCCGCTTTGTAACATCGAAAGCGTTTGAGCGTGGCCTTCGTCCGATTGTTGTTATTAATAAAATTGACCGTCCTGGTGCCCGTCCTGATTGGGTTATGGATCAAGTATTTGATCTTTTTGATAGCCTTGGCGCGACTGAAGAGCAGTTAGATTTCCCTGTTATTTATGCATCTGCAATTAATGGTATTTCTGGTGATGATCCAGATAACATGGCAGAAGACATGACGCCGCTTTATCAGATGATTGTTGATAGTGTGCCGGCTCCAGACGTTGACCCAGAAGGTATGTTTCAAATGCAGGTTTCTGCATTGGATTATGATGCTTATGTTGGTGTTATCGGTATCGGTCGTATCAGTCGTGGTAGTTTGTCTCCTAATCAACAGGTTGTTGTTAAATCTGCTGATGGCAAAGAGCGTAAAGGTAAAGTCCTTAATGTTAAGGGTTACCATGGTCTAGCTCGTGTTGATACAGATAAAGCATCGGCTGGTGATATCGTTTGTATCACTGGTATCGATGGTTTAAGCATTTCTGACACACTGTGTAACCCTGAGTGTGTTGAAGCTTTACCACCTCTGACGGTTGATGAGCCAACTGTTAGCATGACTTTCATGGTGAACGATTCTCCGTTTGCTGGGAAAGAAGGTAAATTCATTACGACACGTAATATCGCAGACCGTCTTGAGCGTGAGCTTATTCATAACGTAGCGTTGCGCGTTCGCCAAGGCGAGACTCCGGATAAATTTATTGTATCTGGACGTGGTGAACTTCATCTTTCTGTACTAATTGAAAATATGCGTCGTGAAGGCTTTGAGATGGGGGTTTCTCGTCCTGAAGTGGTTCAAAAGATTGTTGATGGAAAAGTACAAGAGCCTTATGAGTTAGTGGTTATCGATGTTGAAGAGCAGCATCAAGGTTCTATTATGGAAGAACTTGGCTTGCGTAAAGCTGAGTTGACTAATATGGAACCAGATAATAAGGGACGTGTACGTCTTGAGTTTATGACGCCTTCTCGCGGTTTGATTGGTTTCCGTGGTTTGTTCCTGACCCTAACTTCTGGTTCCGGCATTATGACCAGTGTATTTGATCATTATGGTCCGGTAAAAGAAGGTGATGTTCATGGTCGTCAAAACGGTGTATTGATTAGTATGTTGACTGGTAAGACAGCAGCTTATGCTTTGTATAATTTGCAAAGCCGCGGCCGTATGTTCCTTGGTCATGCAGTAGATATTTATGAAGGCCAAATTATTGGTATTCATTCTCGTGATAACGATTTGTCTGTTAACCCTGTTAAAGGTAAGCAGTTAACAAACGTACGCGCATCTGGTACGGATGAGGCTTTGACCTTAACTCCGCCTATTCGTCATACTCTTGAGCAAGCGCTTGAGTTTATTGAAGATGATGAGTTGGTAGAAGTAACACCAGAAAGTATTCGTATTCGTAAGAAATTACTAACCGAAAACGAGCGTAAACGTGCTGGTCGTAAGTAATCGCTATTCTTCAATAGAGCAGCAGCAAGTGAATTCATAATGTTGAATTCGTGAGCGACAAAAGCGCCTTCGGGCGCTTTTGTTTTTTCTGGTGTTTGTTAAAGTCGCCAGTCTGATATTGGATTAATACGATAAGGGAGAAAGATGAAGGTCTTAATACAAAGAGCGATAAATGCAAAGGTGGTTGTTGATGACGAAACAATCGGTGCAATTGATTATGGCCAATTGGTCTTGGTTGGTATTGAGAAAGGCGACACGGAGTTTGATACACAGAGGCTTGCCGATAAACTTTTGAAGTATCGAATGTTTAGTGATGAAGAAGGCAAAATGAATTTAAATGTTCAGCAAGTGGCTGGTGGCATTTTGCTAGTCTCGCAATTTACGTTAGCCGCTGAGACGAAGAAAGGCTTGCGTCCAGGCTTTTCCACCGCGGCCATTCCTGAAGAAGGAGAGCGGTTATTTAATGATTTCGTTGACAAGGTGCGTGCTCAATACAGTAAAGTTGAAACGGGGCGTTTTGGTGCTGATATGAAAGTTTCTTTTACCAATGACGGCCCGGTAACTTTTATGTTGGATTAGCTGGACTTGCTTGAACTATTGAGTAACTGATGCACATGATAGGCGCTGGCGACATCGGCGAGCGCTGTGCCAACGGATTTAAATAACGTTGTCTGGCTGTTGTTTAGTCTGCCTTTTACTTTCCCTGAACATAGTTCAGACAGCTCGCCTTTAATGTGATTTTCTTCAATGCAGTTCTCTTCTAGTGGAATCAAAATATCACCCGCTTCGTTTAATACATTTAGACGACTGTCTACGATGACATGCGACATCTTAACGGTTGCAGAGTCGCATTCTCGACATGTAGGGTGGTGATTGCCGACTAGATCTATATGAGTGCCCGCCGCTAACGAGGCGCTGCTGAATAAGGGAGTTGGACTTCCTGTGGCGCAGCTTACAATGTCTACACCCGTAATAACCTCCTCATAGTCGAAGCAAATTTGTACATTGATATCGGAGCGATTGGCTAAAATACGCTGCTGAACTTTGCGCATTTTTTCTTTCGAACGACCATGCACATAAATTGTGCGAATTGGTCTGATACTGGCGTGGGCAAGAGCCATGTAGGGTGCCAACTCCCCTGTTCCGAACAAAAGTAATGAACTGGCATCCTCTCTTGCCATATAGCTGGCCGCCAGTGCGGATACCGCCGCAGTTCGCCAATAGGTCAGGCTTGTACCATCGACAAGTGCTAAAGGCGCTCCTGTATCGCGAGAAAAAAGTAATACTTGTGCCGCAACGGTTAATAATCCCTTTTGAGGGTTTTCTGGATAGTGAGTGAAAGACTTTACACCCAAAACATCGTTTGTCCATGCAGGCAGAACGGCAAAGGTATCGTGTTTATCTGCGGAACCGCCAGGTAGCGGGTACATCTGTCTTTGTGGCATACCAAAATTTTGTTGGAAAGCACTTTGTATGGCTGGAATTAGTGTTTCAAAGCTTAGGGTTTGCGCTACGGTATTGGCATTTATTATCTGCATATCTAAACTTCTCCAACAGAAATGGCGATGTAATTGTAATTTGCGGCGAGAGTCAGAATAGCATTACGGTGACAATGGATGAAGTAAGATACTGGTTTTGTTGTTTAAAAATAAGCACAAACTAAAAGCGCTCATTTCTAAAAAAATGAGCATTCTTTTGTATGTTTTAAAATGATTGGTTGTTAGATAGTCTGAGAGCTTTCACTTTCAGGTTTTTCTTCGCTCCCATCAACCACAACTTTTACCGTACGACCAGCAATAAGTCCTAGTTCAAATAGCATCCACATCGGAATGGCAAGCAAGGTCTGTGAGAAAATATCGGGTGGCGTTATCAACATACCTACTACAAAACAGCCTAGGAAAATATAAGGACGCTTTTTGGATAGTGCGGCAACGGTAGTGACGCCTGCTTTAATCAGTAGGTAGGTGGCAACAGGGATCTCAAAGGTGACTCCGAAAGCAAAGAATAACTTCAAGACAAAATTCAGGTAATTATTAATGTCTGTCATTACGGTAACTTCGCCAGGCCCTACAGTAGTAAAAAAACCAAAAATCAGTGGTAAAACAACGAAATAAGCGAACAGAACGCCAGCATAAAAGAGGAAGATGCTGGAAATTAATAGAGGAATTGCAATTTGTTTTTCGTTTTTATACAAGGCGGGAGCAATAAAAGACCACGCTTGAAATAGGGTATATGGAACCGATATTAATACTGAGACAGCAAAGGTTAGTTTAAGAGGGGCGAGAAACGGTGACGCTACCTCTGTTGCGATTAATGAGCTTCCAGTGGGTAGCAATAAGCGTAATGGCTCAGAAACAATTAAGTATAAGTCGTTAGCAAAAGAATATAAGCCAATAAAGAGAATTAATATGGCTAGGACACACTTCAGTAAACGGTTTCTTAGCTCGATAAGATGAGCAACCAATGGGGCTTGATTAGAAGAATCTGTACTCATAATGCGTCACATGTCCGCGTATAGTTTAAATAAGAATTAGGTTCGAGACGTTGTTGTTTCGGTGGTTTTGTTAATGTCATCCGCCAGAGGTTCAGTAGAGTCCATTTTATGTGTCTCTGCGACTTCGTCTTTTTTGGGTGGTGGAACTTCGGCAGAGTCTTGGATGTTTTCCATTGGTGATTCAATTTCATTCCCATCGTTTTGATGATCTTTAGGTAGAGGGGCGATGGTGTTTTGGATCGCTTGACCTTCTTTTAAAAGGCGTTGGTTGGTTGCGTTAATTTTTTGCTGTAGTTCTTCGTGATCCAGTTGTGCGTTAATCTCTCTCTGTACTGAATTGATGCTACGGCGAATTTTGCGAACCCATAGTCCAGCTGTTTTTGCGGCATGGGGCAAGCGTTCTGGTCCAAGAATTAAAAGACCAACTACGAACACTACAAGCAGTTCAGAAAAGCCAATGTCGAACACAGATTAGGCGCTCTTATCGTCTTTTTTTGTTTCAGCATCAATGACTTTATGCTGAGCCGTTTTTTCATCCTCAGTTTTGTCATCTTTGTCTACGGCTTCTTTAAAACCTTTTACAGCGCCGCCTAGGTCAGAACCAAGGTTTTTAAGTTTCTTAGTGCCAAAAATAAGAACTAAAATAGCCAAAACAATTAATAATTGCCAAATACTGATTCCACCTAACATGAATTACTCCTGGTGTTATTTTGTACGGCTGGCCTTTTCTTCTAGGCCAGACAAATTAAATCTGCGTGCTAGCTCATCAAGTATAGCATCTGGGCCAATATCTAAATGAGATAACATAACAAGTGTGTGAAACCATAAATCAGCGGTTTCATAAATCAAATCTGATTTATCGCCTGAGATCACAGCATCTTTTGCTGCGATAATCGTTTCAATGCTTTCTTCACCTACTTTTTCTAGGATCTTATTTAATCCTTTTGCATGTAGGCTCGCAACATAAGAAGAATCTGCTGCTGCGGTTTTGCGCTGTTCTAGTGTGGCGGCGAGTTCAGCCAATACATCTGATTTCATTATAGTCTCTCAAAGGTTACGGTTTTAAGACAAGTAGATATAAACCTACAAAAAACAGTCCCAAAGTAGTGATGTCTGCGTCTCTTATATGTGACATAGAAGTTGGGTCAGTAATAATCCAAGCCGCCCCTAAACTCAATATACCAAGCACACGGAAAGGAAGATTTTGTCTATTCTTTTTCAGTTCCTTACCAAGTTCCTTGATGGTTTTTGTTTGCGCTTCCATACGCTCTTCTTGGTGCGACATTTGTGATAGCGCTGTGAAGACTAAATTAGGAATCTGGGGGAGCTGACCTGCCCATTGAGGGGCTTGCTTGCGCACCTCTTCCATGACGCGCTTTGGCCCCATTTGCTCTCGCATCCAGCGTTCAAGGAAAGGCTTCGCTGTTACCCAGAGGTCTAGGTCTGGATAAAGTTGGCGACCTAAGCCTTCTATATTTAATAGGGTTTTTTCCAACAAGACTAATTGAGGCTGAACTTCCATATTAAACCGACGAGCGGTTTGGAATAAACCAATAAGCACTTGGCCAAAAGAAATATCTTTAAGTGGTTTGGCAAACATAGGCTCACAAACACTGCGGATAGCCGATTCAAAAGCATGCACTGGTGTGCCTTTAGGAACCCAGCCGCTCTCAACGTGAAGTTCTGCTACCATGCGATAATCACGTTGAAAAAAAGCTAACAAGTTGCGTGCTAAGTAGCTCTTATCTGCATCATCTAGGCTACCCATAATGGCGCAGTCAATGGCTATATATTTCGGCTTTTGAGGATTGCTAACGTCAACAAATATATTGCCTGGGTGCATGTCTGCATGGAAAAAACTGTGTGAAAACACTTGAGTGAAAAATATTTCAACACCTCGTTCGGCTAGACATTTCATGTCCACATTAGCCTTGTTTAATGCTGCTATATCAGCAACTGGAATACCTGAAATACGTTCCATTACCATGACATTTCGATGGCTAAAATCCCAGTAGACTTGTGGCACATATAGCAAATCAGAATCAGTAAAATTACGTTGTAATAGTCCTGTGTTGCCAGCTTCTTTAGCAAGATCTAGCTCATCTAGTATCGTGTACTCGTAGTCTGTTACGACTTCAACAGGCCTTAAGCGACGACCATCAGCACTTAAATTAGCGATCATATGCGCTAAGGTGTAGAGCAAGCTAATGTCTTTGCTAATGGTTCTTTCAATCTTTGGTCGAATAACCTTGACTACCACATCTTCGCCAGAGTGAAGTTTGGCTGTATGAACTTGCGCAATGGAAGCAGAAGCTAAGGGCGTGGATGAGAATTCAGCAAACAGTTCAGATACCGGCGCTTGCAGATCTCTTTCAATAATAGCTTGAGCAACATGGCCAGGAAACGCTGGAACTTTATCCTGTAGCCGTGCGAGTTCATCAGCAATATCATCGTCTAATAAGTCACGGCGAGTGGACAAGATTTGCCCAAATTTAACAAAGATAGGACCTAAAGATTCAAGAGCAAGGCGAAGACGCTCGCCCTTGTTTTTGCTGGCCTGCTTTCTTCCGACTAAACAAATAAGGCCAAGCGTATAGCGAAGATACCAAGGCAGTAAATTTAGCGGAATAAATACATCGAGTCGGAAGCGCACAACAGTATAAATTATGCGTATTAAGCGGAAACTACTGGTGAACATAGTTAAAATTTAAATCCTTTATGGAGCGCAACGATGCCGCCAGTTAAATTTTGGTAGCTAGTACGTTCGAATCCTACTTCGTCCATCATGCCTTTTAACGTTTCTTGGTCTGGGTGCATGCGAATTGATTCAGCAAGATAACGGTAGCTTTCAGAGTCATTTGCGATCAGTTTGCCCATTGCTGGTAGCAAACGGAAAGAATACTGGTCGTAGACCTGAGATAAAAGTTCTGATTCCGGTTTGGAGAACTCTAGCACCAATAAACGACCACCGGGTTTAAGAACTCGGTACATAGAAGCAAGTGCTTTGGACTTGTCGGTGACATTGCGTAAGCCAAAGGCGATAGTAATACAGTCGAAGGTATCATCTGGGAAAGGTAGTGCTTCCGCATTGGCTTGGACAAATTTGACGTTGCCTACAATGCCTTGATTGGCCAATTTATCACGGCCTACTTTTAGCATAGAATCATTTATATCTGCTAAGATAACCTGTCCTTCAGAACCAACAAGGCGTGAGAATTTAACGGTTAAATCGCCTGTGCCTCCTGCAATATCAAGGACACAGTTTCCTGCTCTAACACCAGATTGACTAATTGTGTGTCGCTTCCATAGACGATGAATACCACCTGACATTAAATCATTCATAATGTCGTATTTTGCTGCTACGGAGTGAAAAACTTGTGCTACGGCTTTAACTTTTTCATCGGTTGGGATCTCTTTGAAGCCAAAGTCGGTAGTTTGTTTCTGATCGTCTTGCATAAACTATTTCATCCTAGTGGCGGCATCGCGCGCCGTTATCTATATTAAAAAGCTAAATTTGATAGCTCTATCAATGTTTTGACAGCGTTGCTTTATATGTAGGTGGCTATTGTAACTGTGTCAGCAAGCCGCGGGTACTGCTTTATTTATTCTATTTTTCTGCCATTACTCTATTCCTGCCTGATTCTTTGGCTAAATAAAGCTGTTTGTCGGCTCTAGAGAATAAAGATTCTGGATCTTCTTGTGGGTGTAATTCTGCAATACCAATCGATACTGAAATAGAGACTGGCTCACCTTGCATGTTAAAAGGGGTTTTAGCAACGGCTAAGCGAATGGCTTCCGCGCGTTCAGTCGCTTGCTTTAACGATGTGTCAGGAAAGACGATAACAAATTCTTCACCGCCATAGCGGAAGATTAAGTCTTGTTTTGCTAAGACATTGCGAATTTGTTTAGGTACTAAACGCAGCACTTTGTCACCAGCTAAGTGTCCCCACGTATCATTTACGTTCTTAAAAAGATCGATATCGCAGACCGCTAGACAAATTGTTTTCTGCGTCTTCTGTGTAATTTTACATAATGGCAAAATGGCATCTTGATATGCTGTGCGATTGGGTAAATCGGTTAGCGAATCTGTCATCGCTTGAGCAAGTTTCTCTTGTAATAATGAGCGTAAGGAGACAGTGTCTTTTTCCATTCGTGTTACTTTATTTTTCAGTAACGTAATAGATTGAGTGGCGTGCTTTTCTTGCTCTAGCATTTTTTTACGATAGTCTGTCATAGAACTAGAAATGCTTGTTAAACGTTCATTAATGAGTGTTTTTAAAACGTCTAAATCATCTGCTTCTTTTACTGCATTCGAAGTATCTGTGACTTGTTTTTGTAATGACGTATTAAAACCTTCTCGACTCTCGGATAATGATTTTTGCGACTGATAACTGCTTGAGATAGAGCTATTGATGCTAGCCAGTTGTTTATTTAGTTGATTGAGATAATTGGTTAAATTCTCTTGGGTTTTGCCAATAGCGATCATAATTAGATTAATCACTTCATCGAGCAAACCTGGTAGCTGTTGGAGGTTGGAGTTACCTAATAAAGCTCTTTTCAAGTCAACAATATCTTCATCATAGTGAGATGGAAGGGATAGATTACTGATGAGGCCAGTAAGGGTATGGCTAATTTGCGCCATGATTTCATGGTCATTTTGTTGAGACTTTGTTTCTAAATCACGATTAAATAATCGTTTTAAAAATGAACTTCTAGGTTGATGGGATTCGGCTTGGTTTAAAGTTTTTTCGGCAAGTGCTAGGTAACTTTTTAGTAAATGCGGCCATTGCGAAGAAGATTGCCAATGTAAACGAATTTGTGATTCCAGCTGTTTTTTTTCATTTTGAGGTACTTTTTTGCTTTCTTGCTTCTCTAGCAGATCTATTAATTCTTGTAGAGTGCTTCTTACCAACTTCGCTCGGTTAGCTTGGGCTTGATCGCTTTGAATTAATAGCGGTTCTGCGTTATTGAGTGCGTCTTGTATTTCCTGAGCGTTTGCTCCCTTGTTAATCGCCTGACGTATTTGGCGAACAACAGAATCAAGTTCAGGGTCATTTCCTTCGGCCAGCATGCTGGTTCTGGAAACGGCTTTGCGTAACACTTCAATTAGCTTGTCACTAGATGATTCCGTCATATCGCCTCATTTTTTATTTTTTCTGACGTTCTTTTTCGATTAGAAAGTCAACTACTTTGTAGATGTTTTCATTGCCATTGGCGGTTTCAGCGCTGACAAGGTATTTACCGTTTACGATCAGGCCAGGTACGCCTCTAGCACCGTAAGCACGAATTTTTGCATCGGCTTGGCTAAGGCGGCTGTTGACTGCAAAGGAGTTGTACTGTTTGTGGAATTCATCTTCACTGACACCGTAGTTTGCAAAGAAAGCGGCGAGCGCGTCTTCTGAGTTTAGACGACGGTGTTCTACATGGATAGCGTTAAACAGATCGGCACGGATCTTATCTTCTATGCCTAATAAGTCGGCTACATAAAAAGCTTTAGCATGAGCTAGCCAACCACGACCAAAGACAGCAGGCAAGAATTTAAAGTCAACATCGCTTGGCAGGTCTTTTTTCCAAGCTTGAGTAATCGGTTCTAATTTGTAGCAATGAGGGCAGCCATACCAGAAAATTTCAGTGACTTCGATTTTGCTTGGATCACTTGTGCGAACGGGCGTTTTGATCGTTGTATAGCCGTTTCCGTCGCTGTATTCCGCTGCCGCGGCTGTCAGTGGAATGAGAAGAGAAAGTATGAGTGCTGAAAACAGCTTGGTCATGATGGCTCCTAGTCGAATCAATGGTTTTATTCGTGTCATAAACATATCTGTACATCATGCACAGATTTACAACAGAATACGATTCCATCAAAGACTTAAGGTTCTAATTTTCCAGTAAGTTTACACAAAACTTACACAAGTAAGGTCTGTTTTTGAGCCATTATTTGTCTCGTTTTGTAATTCCTCGTTTCAATTGTGTTCATTTACCTAGATTAGGGGCAGGCAATTGAGTTTAACATGGTATGTTTTTGTGTTTGCTGGCATTATATACAGCAATTGAAATATCCCTGAATACAAATCCGAATCTATTGACGAATATCAACTTATGACACCTTTTGACTCCACGTTCCAATCCGCGCATTTTATTAAAAGTGCTGAGAAGCTTTCCCAATGTCCTTTAGACCAAGGTGTCGAAGTTGCGTTTGCAGGTCGATCAAATGCAGGTAAATCTACGGCACTGAATACCTTGACGAACCAAAAAAAATTAGCGAGAACGTCAAAAACACCTGGTCGAACTCAGTTGATCAATTGTTTTGGTTTGAATGTAGAAGATCGCCGTCTAATTGACCTTCCAGGATACGGCTTTGCCAAAGTACCCATTGCCATGAAAAAAGTCTGGCAAGCTCACATGCAAGATTATTTGATGAATCGTCGTTCTCTTGCAGGAGTGGTGCTGGTGATGGATATTCGCCATCCATTAAAAGAGTTCGATCAGATGATGCTAGATTGGGCACAATCTAATGGTATGAAAGTTCATGTGCTGTTAACGAAATCTGATAAGTTAAAACGCGGCCCAGCAAAGTCCAGCATGTTGGCGGTTCAACGCGTGTTAAAAAACCTTGGTGTTGATGGTTCTGTTCAGACTTTCTCTTCTTTGAGTGGTGATGGGGTTGATACATTACGCACGAAATTAGCAGAGTGGTTAGTGCTTGATAATCTTGAAGAGATTCCGGTTTCGCCAAATGCATAATAGAAACCTTAATCGCGAGGTTTGTGTTTATGACGTCGAGACAAAATTTCTTAGATTTTAAGAACAAAAAAGCCTCTGCACGAGGCTTACAGACTGCTGATAAAGTCCTCGCCATTCGGCGGGGATTTTTTATAATAACGGCATGCTTAAAGAACGCCCCCAAACCCAGTCTACTTTAGAGTTTGTTTCTATCGACGAACTCGTTCCGAGTGATCATCTTCTTCGTAAGATTGATCGAATTATTGATTTTTCCTTTCTACATGATCTTGTGAAGGATTTTTATTGCGCGGATAACGGTCGTCCCGCTCTCGATCCTACTCTCATGTTTAAGCTGCTGTTTATTGGTTATCTTTTTGGCATCCGTAGTGAACGTCAGTTGATTCGAGAGGTTCAAGTGAATGTCGCTTATCGTTGGTTCTTAGGCTTAGGCCTGACCGACAAAGTACCTGATGCCTCAACTTTGAGTGCGAACCGCACACGTCGTTTTAAGGAATCAGACATTTATCAAAAGATCTTTGATGAGATCGTACTCCAGGCTATAAAACGCAAGTTAGTTGGCGGACACACCTTTTATACCGATTCAACACACCTTAAAGCCAATGCGAACAAAAAGCATTTTGAAAAAGTAGTGGTTGAACAGTCCCGACAGGCGTATATGGATGAGCTCGATAAGGCGATTGAGGAGGATCGAATTGTTCATGGAAAAAAGCCTTTACCACCTGAAAAAAACAAGGTGGAGAGTCGTGAAATCAAGCAGAGTACAACGGACCCAGAAAGTGGTTATATGGTGCGTGACACCAAACCCAAAGGGTTCTTTTACCTAGATCACCGAACAGTTGATGCACGTTGCAATATTATTACTGACGTACACGTCACCGCAGGCAATGTCCACGATGCGGTCCCTTATTTAGAACGCTTGGACCGAATCAAAGAGCGCTTTCAATTTTTCATCACATCGGTCTGGGGTACTTTACCTCGGCCGTTTGTCATGGGTTAGAAGAACGACATATCTATGCCGTGATGGGCTATCGTCGTCCTAATCACAAGAAAGGCTTCTTCTATAAACGCGAATACAAGTACGACAGGGCGCAAGATGTCTACCAATGTCCACAAGGTGAAAAACTCATTTACAAAACCACTTCCCGAGAAGGTTACCGTCACTACGACTCAGATAGCCTGATCTGTGCGAACTGTCCAGAAAAGCACCGCTGCACTACAAACCAAAAATCGGTCAAAACCATTACACGACATGTTTGGGAGGACAGCAAAGAACGCATCAATGCCCATCGGCTAACCCCATTAGGCAAAGTCATTTATGCGAGACGAAAGGAAACCGTGGAACGAAGTTTTGCCGACGCAAAAGAGCTACATGGCTATCGATATGCACGATTTCGAGGAAAAGATAAAGTAGCTTCTCAATTTCTATTAACGGCCGCCGCCCA